>NZ_JBKKHQ010000001.1:0-480916 GCF_046614695.1 Pokkaliibacter sp. CJK22405 | reverse complement strand
CAGCTCCAGCTCCAGCTCCAGCTCCAGCTCCAGCTCCAGCTCCAGCTCCAGCTCCAGCTCCAGCTCCAGCTCCAGCTCCAGCTTCGCAGCCCGTCCAGGTTGCGCCAATGACTGAGCAGGAAATTACATCCTCTGAGCCTTCTCAACCGCAAGAACAAACTCGTGCTGTTAATCAGTCGAATGAGCTCGCCTCGGAAAACGCAGCTATAGAAGCAGTGTCCGAACAAGAGGCTCCTGCACCAGAAAAAAAGCCTGAAGACAATATGGCACCTGTCGCTTCGTTGGCGCAGTCGGTTGTTTCATCTTCACTGGGTGATCAGCTCCCGCCACTTGAGGCATACGCTGATATGCCTTCAGATGAAGAAGACGATGATGACAGTGAAATGCTGGATGTGGCTTTTCAGCAGGCGGACCAGTTACTCAGTGCGATCTCTGAAACTGAGATGGAGCAGGCTGAAGAGGTGCTGGAGATCATCGATGAAAAAGTCGAGGATGAGCCTGAGTCTGCTGCACATGTGCCTGCCTATACCCTTAAGGATGTATCCCTTGGGCAGTGGCCTGCGATTAGCAGTGATGTCCCTATACGAGGCGTGCTAAAGGCAATACTGGAGGCTACAGAGTTTCGCGCTCTACAAGGGAACGAGCTTGAAATCCTCTGTGAAGAGCAGCAATTCTCCCTTTTCAGTGAGCGACAACGCTCAATGCTGGAAGAGGCTTTTTCAGCTTATTTTTGTCAGCCTGTGCAGGTAAAATGCGCAGCAGGTCATGGGCTGGAACACACGGCGACTGTATACAAGGCGAAAGCAAAAGCACTTCGCCAACAGCAGGCTGAGCAGTCAATTCATGAGAATCCAACGGTTCAGCGCTTGCTGGATGCGTTCGAGGCTATTATTCAACCCGGTTCAATCAGGCCGGTGGACGAGCAGAGAGGTTAGTATGTTGAAAGGTGGAATGGGCAACTTGATGAAACAAGCCCAAAAAATGCAAGAGCAGATGCAGAAAATGCAGGAAGAGCTCGCCAATGCAGAAACCACCGGTGAATCTGGTGCTGGTCTGGTCTCTGTTATTATGACTGGTCGTCATGATGTTAAGCGCGTTTCTATCGACGACAGCCTGATGTCTGAAGACAAAGAGATGCTGGAAGACCTGCTCGCAGCAGCGGTGAATGATGCTGTACGTAAAATTGAAGCAGTTAATAAAGAGAAAATGGCCTCTGCTACCTCTGGTATGGGCCTGCCTCCTGGCTTCAAGATGCCTTTCTAATGCAGTTCAGCCCGCTTATTGATCAGCTGGTGGATGCGCTTCGCTGTTTGCCTGGGGTTGGCCCCAAAACAGCGCAGCGTATGGCGTTGCATTTGCTTGAAAGGGATCGTCCAGGTGCAGAGCGCCTGGCTGAAACCATGCTTAAAGCGGTTGAGCACGTTGGCCACTGTGAGCAATGCCGTAACCTGAGCGAAACTCCCTTGTGTAAACTGTGTGAATCGCCCCAGCGTGATTCCAGCCTGCTTTGTATTGTTGAAATGCCTGCCGATGTAATGGCAGTCGAGCAGACGGGGAGTTACCGAGGCCATTACTTTGTGCTGATGGGGCATTTATCACCTATTGAAGGTGTTGGCCCTGAGCAGTTGGGTATCGGTAAGCTGCCAGCCAGGGTTTCCCAGGGCCCGGTTGAGGAAGTCATTATTGCTACTAACCCCACGGTCGAAGGGGAGGCAACCGCTCACTACATCGTTGAGCAGTTGCGTGGTTTGCCTGTACGGGTTTCTCGTATTGCCCATGGAGTCCCCTTGGGTGGCGAGCTTGAGTATGTTGATGGTGGCACTTTGGTGCACGCCTTCAGTGGCCGGCGTTCACTCGGTTGAGTGCGCCGGTTTCTTTGTTTTACCTGTCATTGATTACGACAAGAGGTTAAGGGATGAGCCCAGTGAACGCGTCTGACTTTCAATGGATTGCTGATGATGCAACGCTGGACCGTTTCGCCTCTGAATGGTTAACCGTTCCTGCGTTGATGGTAGATACCGAGTTTGAGCGCACGCAGACATTTTATCCGCGTCCGGGTTTAATCCAGGTGTATGACGGCAAGCAGGTCTGTCTGATTGATCCGCTTAAAATACGTGACTTCAGCAGTTTTGGCGCTGTCCTGACATCGCCGGATGTACTGAAAGTGATGCACTCTGGCTCGGAAGATATTGAGCTTTTTATTCATCGACTGGGTTATGTGCCGGTGGCGGTGTTTGATAGCCAGATCGCTGCTGCCTATGCTGGCGTTGGTCAGGGGATGGGCTTTCAGCGTCTGGTTGAAGCCGTGACCGGCAAAGTGCTCGAAAAAGGTGAAACCCGGTCTGATTGGCTGCAGCGCCCGTTAACGGATTCTCAGTGCCTTTATGCCTGCGATGATGTGCTTTGGTTATATCCAGTGTATGAATCGCTGCGCCAGAAGCTGGATTCGGCAGGTCGTCTGGAGTGGCTGCTTGAGGATACTCGTGATCTGGTGAATCAGATTGCATCGGGGACGGCTCCTGAGGAATATTACACGCGCATGAAAATGGCCTGGCAGCTCAGCCAGGAAGAGCTGGTTGTCTTGCAGGAAGTGTGTCGTTGGCGTGAAGAGTTTGCCCGTAAACAGGACTTGTCCCGTAACCAGGTGATGCCGGATCGCGCCTTGTTTGATATTGCGCGTCGCCACCTTGAGCGTATTGACCAGCTCTACCAGATTGAAAATATTCGCCCTGCTGTGATCAAGCGTAATGGGCGTGAAGTGCTGGCGGTTGCTGAGGCTGCAAGAGAGTTTCCCAAGGAAGTCTGGCCAGCTGAAATTCCGCGGCCGTTGTCTAAGAATGCTCAAAAACGCCTTAATCGCCTGAAAGATGTGGTAGGGCGTGTGGCCGATGAGCAGGGAATTCCTGCTGATATGTTAGCCCGCAAACGTGATTTGGAAGTATTCGTTCGAGAGGCTTCGTTACTGGCATTGCCAGAACAATGGCCTGTTGGTCTTCAGGGATGGCGAACTGAATTACTCAAACCTGAACTGACGACCCTGATTCTGGAAAGTGAAAAGTGATGACTGCTCCGCTAATTTGCAGCATTTATAAAAGCCCTAAAAAAGATGAGATGTATCTCTACGTCGAGAAAAAAGCACAGTTCTCGAAAGTGCCAGAGGTGCTACTTGAACAGTTTGGTAAACCTGTCCATGTTTTTGACATGTTGCTGAAGGAAGACAAGACGCTTGCGCGAGTCAAGGCCAAGGATGTGCTGGATAGCATTGCCGAGAAAGGTTTTTTCCTGCAAATGCCTCCTCCTAAAGAAGCCTATATGCTGGACGCCTACAGGGCGCCAACACAAGGTCGTTACTGATGATTCGTGAGCGCTTCTGGGAACAGTTTGAGTTAGAGGCTTTCACTCATGAAGAGTGGGAGGCGCTATGTGATGGCTGTGGCAAATGTTGTTTGCACAAGCTGGAAGATGAAGACACTAATGAAGTGCACTACTCACGGGTTGCCTGTAAAGAGCTGAACTTGCGTGATGGTGGTTGTCTGCATTACGGCGAGCGTTTCGAGCGGGTACCCGGTTGCGTCCAGATGACGCCTGAGCTGGTAAGATCAGTCAACTGGCTACACCCAACCTGCTCTTATCGGGTTGTGGCTGAGAAACGTCCGTTGCATGCCTGGCATCCTCTTGTCTCTGGAAAAGAGTCGACTCGTAAGCAGGGCCGCATTCAGCTTAAGCGTGTTGCTATCAGCGAGCGAGTGGTTCCAGAAGATGCCGATTGGGAACTTCTGCTGATTGATGTCACTGATATTTAAACAAGCAGGCAAAATTGCAAGTCCGTGAGGCATGGAGTAGAGTGTGCCTCACAAATTGAATCGCTGATGCAGACCTTTGGGTCATCAGAGGGTCAAGTTGAGTACTAACATTTAATACTAGCATCGAGAGTAGGGCTGACGTCCTCGCCAACCTGCCATCCTGGGCAAGGTGGACTCCGAAAGGAGATGCGGCCATCCGGCAAACAAGCAGGGCCAATATCACGTCAGCTCTCATAATTTATGGGAGCATCTCACATGTTGGATCACGTTGTATCCATCGATTTTCAAGCCGATCTTTCCTCTTCTGAAGATCTGGTTTCTTCTCTGCCTTTTCTGAGTCAGCCGCTTTGGTCCGAAATTGGAACCTTAAAGGGTAAAGTGCGTCTCTGGGCTGCGCTTGGCTGTCGTAAGGATAGCTGGAAACTCCCTTGGCAAACGCTGTTTGTGTATTTGGAATATCGTGACCAACGTAATTCTCATCGTTATATCATGCATGAGGTTCGAGTTACTGCCTGGTCCCAGTCCTATTGGGAAAGCTTCCTGTGTCAGGTGGAGTTACCCGGTTATGATGCTGAAAAAACGGCTGCCTGGAACCTGCTTGAGCAATAACGGTGAGATGTTTGTGATCTAACGTTGGCTTCGCTCGCTTTCCGCTTACTTCCTCCTCTGTTGGACTATCTGCCCACTAGGCGCTCTGTGGCATCTTTGCTATAAGGGAACCTAGGGGTTGTGCTGGCAACAATTTGTTCAGTCAGGAAGAAGTGGGGAAAAAAGTGCGCGTACTACGTTCATGCTGTATCTGGCTGGTTGCCGGGATGTTGTCGCTGTCCATTATGGCTGCTCAGGCTGCGCCTACCGATGTGCGCTTGCTGATTGATGTCTCCGGAAGTATGCAGGATAACGATCCGCAGAATCTTCGTGCGCCAGCGGTCAGGTTACTTGCTCAGTTACTACCTAATGATGCTCAGGCAGGGTTTTGGACCTTTGGTAATAAACCTGAGGCAATTGCGCCTCATGGTGCAGTGACGGAAGAATGGCGTAAGGCTGCTTTGGCCAGTGCAACAAAAATCACCAGTGCTGATGAGTGGACTGACATTGAGGCTGCGCTAAAGCAGGCGATTGAGGCTCCTGCCAAGGACGGTATTCCCAAAAATATCATTCTTCTGTCAGACGGTATGGTGGATCTTGATCCTGACACTCGTAAAAGCGATCTCTCCCGAAAAGCCATTATTGACGATCTGCTGCCTCAGTTAATTAAGGCGGGCTATCACGTTCATACAATTGCACTTTCCAGCACGGCAGATAGAGATCTGCTTCAGACGCTTTCCAAGAAAACCAATGGTCTCTATGAAGAGGCGCGCAATGCTTACGACTTATCGCGAATTTTTGCCAAGATTCTGGGTAGTGTTGCGCCGGTTGAAGAGGCGCCGCTGGATGAAAATAACCAGTTCAAGATTGATCGCTCCATTACGGAATTCACCGCGCTGATCTTCCGCAACGGTGATACCGAGCCCAAGCTCAAAGATCCTAATGGACTGGTGATTGATAAAAATACCAAAGCCTCCAATGTGCGCTGGCAGCATGAGCCCAACTACGATATTGCGACCATCAAAGCACCAAAGGATGGCGAGTGGACCCTCATGGCGGATGTCTCCAAGACAAATAAAGTGGCCATCGTCAGTGATTTTCGTCTGGATTCCAAACCTCTTCCAGCGACGGCACTTATTGGTCAGCCTATCAATCTGGAGTTCTGGTTCTCTGAAGATGACAAGCGCATCACGAACGAGACTTTTCACAAAATCATGAATAACAGCCTGCGTGTGTATTACCCAGACGCTCATATGCAGTTATTCACGATTCCTTTCGAAGCCATTGATCAAAAAACTTGGGCGTACAACTATCCTCTCACCATGCTTAACCAGACAGGCTCTTATGAGATCAAGCTGGTTGTTGATGGTGGCACGTTCAGACGCCAGATTGTCTTCCCGTTAACGATTACTGCACCTCTCGAGATCACGGGGAAAGCGGATACTTCGGAAGGCCAGGCCCGGATTATTGTCGAAGCGAGACCAGACAATGACGAGCTGGTACCTGAATCGAGCAAAATCTCCGTGCGCTCTGAGCAGGGCGGTCAGGAGACGAGCATTCCTCTGAATTGGGATCCCGAAAAGCAGCGTTTTGTCGGTGAGTTTAAGCCTCAGCAGCAGGGTAAAGTTGTCTTGAAGGCTGACGTTAATGCAGCAATGAATGACGGTAAGACTCTTAACTATGAAGCGCCACCAGTCGAAGTGGAGCTGAGTGTTCCTGATGCGCCAGTGGTTCAGAATGAAGCTTCAATGAGCAGCGTCGGGGGTGGAATGGGGCTCGGCGACAGTGGCCTTGGCCTGGTGACTGAATCTGCAGACAGCAATCCGACGGCGGTCAAGGTCACGAATGAAGCGGGTGAAACCGTTGAGCTTGCTGCACCAGAAAAACCTGCTGAGGAAGCCCCAGCCACCATCGAAGAAGAGGGTGGTACTAATTGGCTATTTTACGGCAGTGTTGCTGCCGTGAATTTACTGCTGATTCTGGGTGGAATCTTTGGCTTCCGTGCTCTGATGAAACGTAAGCGTCGTGAAGATGCCGCGGATGATGGTGCTGAGGTATAAACTCTTGAGACAGGGCAGCTTATGCTGTTCTTGGACTTTTTTGATGAGAGACAGGTTCGATGTGTGAACTTTTAGGCATGAGTGCCAATGTACCAACCGACATCTGCTTTAGTTTTACCGGGCTAATGCAGCGTGGCGGTGGTACTGGTCCGCACCGTGATGGTTGGGGCATTGCCTTTTATGAAGGTAAAGGCGTCAGAACTTTTCATGATCCAGCGGCCAGTGTGAATTCTGAAGTTGCACGTCTTATTCAAAGCCATCCGATCAAGAGCCACATCGTTATCAGTCACATTCGTCAGGCGAATGTCGGTGGAGTTTGCCTGGTTAATACCCATCCCTTCCAGCGTGAATTATGGGGAAGGCATTGGACCTATGCTCACAATGGACAGCTGACTGCAGAAATCTTCGACTGGCCGCTCGGAGATTACATCCCCGTTGGAACCACGGATAGTGAGCGGGCATTCTGCTGGCTATTGGGAGAAATTCGTCGTGAGTTCCCTAAGGCCCCGACACTTGCTGAAGAGCAGGAACGCCTGTCGCTGTTCATTCAGGAGCGCTGCGATCGGCTACGTAGTCTGGGGGTCTTTAACATGATGCTAAGTGATGCTGATCGTCTTTATGTGTACTGCACCACCAAGCTGCAGTGGATTACACGACGCGCACCGTTTGGTGAAGCTGTCCTTCAGGATGTGGAAGTCAAAGTCGATTTCGGTAGTGAGACAACGCCGGATGATGTCGTTACGGTGATTGCTACGGAGCCATTGACCACCAATGAAACCTGGCATCCATTGAAGCCAGGTGAGTTTATAGTGTTCCGGCTTGGTGAGATTGAGCATTTGAGTGAGGAAAACCCGCCATTACCGGTGAGTTAATCCAGTCAGCGAAACCTCTTAAACGATGAATTCTGCGAAAAAAAGCCCTGCGTTGCAGGGCTTTTTCATCAAAATACTTAACTCTAGGGAGCCAATTCCTGATCGGTAAACATACCGTCAAAAAGCGGGCTGGAGAGATAGCGTTCGCCTGAGTCTGGAAGAATAACAACGAACGTCTTATCAGCATTCTCGGGAAGTTCTGCCAGGCGAATCGCCGCCGCCATCGCCGCACCGCATGAGATGCCGGCCAAAATACCTTCTTCCTGCATCAGTCTGCGAGCCATGGTGATCGCTTCATCATTGGATACCTGCTCCACCTGATCAACCACTGAAAGATCCAGGTTTTTTGGAATGAAGCCGGCACCAATCCCCTGAATTTTGTGTGGCGCGGGCTTGATGTCATCACCCTTGAGATGCTGGCTAATAACAGGAGAATCTACAGGTTCAACTGCAACTGCTTTAATCGCTGCATTTTTCGTTTTAAGGAATCGGCCAGTGCCCGATACCGTCCCGCCTGTTCCAACACCAGCGACCAGAAAGTCGACATTACCGCTGGTTGCCTCCCAGATTTCCGGCCCTGTCGTTTTCTCATGGATGGCTGGATTTGCCGGGTTATCAAACTGCTGCAGCATCAATCGTTTGCCAGGAGCTTCCTTCACAAGCTCTTCAGCCTTTTCAATGGCTCCCTTCATGCCTTTAGCTGGCTCTGTCAGGACAAGATTGGCACCCAGGGCTTTTAACACCTTGCGACGCTCCAGGCTCATCGAGGCGGGCATCGTCAACGTAATAGGGTAGCCACGGCTTGCGGCAACAAAAGCCAGTGCAATACCCGTGTTGCCGGAGGTCGGCTCTATCAGTTCCATGCCAGCCTTAAGCTGGCCTGATTTCTCTGCTTCCCACACCATGTTGGCACCAATACGGCACTTAACGGAGCCTGCCGGGTTACGACTTTCCAGTTTGGCAAACACCTTGGCTGTGGTCAGACGATTAATTTTGACCAGTGGTGTTCCGCCGATAGTCAGAGAATTGTCAGCGTAACTTTGAGCCATGAGGAAGGTTCCTTTTACTTAATATCTTCCCTGTGTGGAAAGACGAATGAATTCAAGCAAACGGAATAGGTATAAAAGCTGGGAACAAACAGGTCAACGACTAAGTCGCTGTATGTTTATAACCCAGCATTATTTGCGGTCACTGAAGCATTGCAGGGATCAATCGACACAGCTTCAAGAGAAGGATGGCTCAGGGATTAACAGCGGCCTTTCTTCGCCTGACCAGGAGGGCAGAAGCTACCACCCGCAGGTTCGGTATAAACGCCTGGCGTGCGTGCTTCGACATCAACCCCAGGCGTCGACACGCGGGCTGCGCAGCCAGTGATGGAAGTGAAAGAGGCGGCCATTACCAATCCTAATAACAGGGTAGAGGGTTTCGCTAATCGCATGGTGAGTTCCTTTTTTATCAGCTTTGCATCAATGCAAACACATTCTGAAGTTATTAATAGGGATTGGAATCGGACTGCACCAGTCAGGCATATGTCAGTGTGTGACAACGTGAAAAAATCATTCAGGGAAGAAGATCAGGAAAGAGTAACCCCGGGCTTGAAGGGGTAAGCCCGGGGGAAGATGACTTCTCAGGTGGAGGATGTACCTGAGGCAACTTCGTCATATAGAAGTATTTATAAGTAAATCTACGTGTGCTGTAAGCCTTAAAATCGTAAATTTATGTAATCAATGGCCGGTATTAAATTCAACATAGCGATTTCTTGCACAATTTAGCGTATTCAGCTTCTCTGCTGAGCTCATATTCCACCACTGAGATATTTCGTCGATGCTGCGCCAGCAGCCAGTACAGATCTGGTTGGTGTTCAGCTCGCAGACACCGACACAGGGGCTCTCGATATTCTGATTCGTTGAAACCGCCTCAGTCATCATCTGCCTCACTTCTTCAGTTGTGTCAGTAACGCCTGCAAGGGATGCTTTAGCTCATGCTGATCAAAGCGCTTAACCTGGCTACGGCAGGAGTAGCCGGTTGCCAGCAGGGCGGAATGATCGTCGGCATCAGCGATGACTTTGGCCCAGCTTTGCTGGTAGATAGTCTCTGACGTGGCTTTATTGGCGGTTTCATGCCCGTAGGTTCCTGACATCCCGCAGCAACCTGTGGCGATGACATCAAGCTTCATCCCCAAAGCGGAAAATACCTTTTGCCATGCGCCGATGCTGGCGGGAGCGTTGGTTTTCTCCGTGCAATGAGAAAGTAGTTTGAAATGACGTGCTTCAAAACGTTCTGCCTGAGTGGAGACGACTTCCAGCTTCTCGGCCAGCCATTCCTGTAGAAGCTGCACCTCTGGAGCCTGTCCTTCCGCCAGGTATTTCTTATACTCACTGCGGTAAGTCAGTGTCATAGAGGGGTCAATACCGATCAATCCAATGCCGGTAGCTGCCAGCGTGTTAAGAAGCTCTGCCTGATGCTCTGCTGTTTTGATAAAGCGCTTGATGAAACCGTGAACATGAAGCGGCTTGCCGTTGGCTCTGAAAGGAGCCACCAGAGGCGTGAAGCCTAACTGGCGAATAAGGCGCAACGTATCGAGTACAACGGGTGTGTCGAAGTAGGAGGTAAACGCATCCTGCACCAGAATCACGGCTTTACTTCGCTCTTCAGCGCTAAGGCGTTTCAGGCTTTCCTGAGTGGCATAGTGAAAGGCCTCACGCTGCATCGCTTTATCAAGATTAAGGTCGTGAAGCAGTGGGCTATCGACCATGCCAGCGGTTTTTCCGAGGATCTTGCTGATAAGTCCATTACCGATTAACCCGTTGTAGAGCCAGGGCGCTCGAGCCAGAGTGGGAATCATGAATTCCAGGCTGCCGATGGCGTAATCCTTTAATGGCCGCAGATACCGGCCGTAATAGAGTTCAAGGAATTGGCTTCGCAATTCTGGCACATTGACTTTGATCGGGCACTGACCAGCACAGGACTTACAGGCCAGACAGCCCATCATTGCTTCATGAACCTCATGGCTCATGTCCGTCTCACCTTTGCGTTTCGCCAGGGTGTTTTTGACGCGAGGAATAAAGGTTTTTACTGCGGACTGATGTCGCTGAGTTTCGGCAATAGCGACAGGATCTGCATGGCTTTTTTCCAGTTGTCGTAACCATTCGCGAATTAAGGATGCACGGCCTTTGGGGGACTGTGTGCGTTCTCGGGTCGCCTTCCAGGAAGGGCACATGGCATCGTTCAGGTCGTAATTAAAGCAGGCGCCATTGCCATTACAGTGCATGCCTTCTTCAAATTTGAGTCGGCTGGTCAGTGGGATCTGACGATCATGCTGTCCACGTGTCGGCACTTCATCAATCTTGAGAAGCTCGGCACCCTCAATGGCAGGTGACGCAATCTTTCCGGGATTTAATTGGTTCTTAGGGTCAAAGGCCCCTTTAAGTTCTTGCAGACTGGAATAGAGAGGCCCGAAAAACTCAGGTGCATATTCTGAACGCACGCCTTTGCCGTGCTCACCCCACAGCAAGCCCTTGTACTTACGTGTCAGTGCCACCACACCGTCAGTGATAATGCGGATCATCGGCTCCTGTTCAGGATCTTTCATGTCCAGTGCGGGGCGAACGTGCAGCACACCGGCATCCACATGGCCAAACATGCCGTAGGCAAGATTGTGGCTATCGAGCAGGGCGCGGAATTCCTGAATAAAATCGGCAAGATTCTCGGGGGGCACGGCGGTGTCTTCAACAAAGGGTATCGGGCGTCGTTCGCCCTTGGCATTGCCGAGCAGACCCACTGCTTTTTTGCGCATTCCCCAGACTTTCTTGACGGATTCACTGCCAAATACGGTGGTATAGCCAAGGCGAACAGAGCTCTCGGCTTCTGCATCCAGGCGATCCGTCAGGGCTTTGACTTCATGGGCCAGAGCAGCTTCATCATCGCCGGTAAATTCCACCAGATTGATACCCTGAATCGGAGTTGCGCTGGTCTGCGGAAACCATTCCTTGACGCTGTGCCAGACAATGTCCTGCATCGCCAGATTAAGCACCTTGGAGTCCACGGTTTCGATTGATGTCGGGTTAGACGCCATCAACCCCTGGGCATCCCGCAAGGCTTCGTTAAAGCTTTGATATTGAACATTTACCAGGGCCGAAAATTTGGGGATAGGCAGAATGTTCAGCTTCGCCTCGGTGATGAAGGTGAGTGTGCCTTCAGAGCCGCATAGCAGGGAGTTCAAATTAAAACGACCTTCATCATCACGAATGTGGGCAAGATCGTAACCTGTCATACAGCGGTTAAGTTTTGGGAAGCAGCGTTCAATCTCTTCCTGACGATGAGTAAAGATGTGCTCAGCCAAACGGTGGATTTCACCGACGCGATCATCCCGGGCGCTAATGTCAGCAAACTCATCTTCGCTTAATGGTTGGGACAGCCAGGGCGTACCATCAAGCAGGACAGAGGTGAGCTCCAGTACATGATCACGGGTTTTGCCATAGCGGACAGAGCCCTGACCGCTGGCATCGGTATTGATCATGCCGCCGATGGTGGCGCGGTTGCTGGTGGATAGCTCTGGTGCGAAGAAAAAACCGTGGGGTTTCAGGAAGGCATTGAGCTGATCTTTGACAACACCGGTTTGCACCCGAACCCAGCCTTCCTCTGCATTAAACTCAAGGATCTGATTCATATGGCGCGAAAGATCGACGATAACGCCATTATTGAGAGACTGTCCGTTGGTGCCGGTACCGCCACCGCGAGGTGAAACGCGGATAGCGCTGAAGCGGGGCTCATTCAGAAGCCGGGCAACTTCAGAGAGATCTTCAGTGCTGCGCGGAAAAATCACCGCTTCCGGTAACACCTGATAGATGGAGTTATCTGTGGCGGCGACAGTCCTGTTGGCATAGTCCGCACTGATATCGCCACTGAAGCTGCTGCCGCGCAGAGCCTGCAGAAAAACGTCATAGGCAGAGGTGACAACTTCAGTCGGTTCAAGACGTGGGATCATAGGATTCTCTCTTGGTCGGGCAGGGAGGCAAAGCCGTACAACGCTGCCGGATTTTCTACTAATACACGGTGTTGAAGGGCGCGATCATCGGTCCAGAATTCCATTAAATCGAGGAGGTCGGCATCATCGGGCATCGCGCCGGATAAACAGGTATGCGGCCAGTCGCTGGCCCAGAGCAGGCGCTCTGGATTGGTTCGAAGGAGAGACTCGGCCAGCGGGCGGACATCGGTATAAGGCCAGCGCTCGCCGGAAAGCCGCTCCGCTCCACTCAGTTTTACCCAGATTTTTCCTGTCGCCAGTAAGCGTAGCATTGAAGAGAAACCTGGGTGCTGCGGCCCCAGCTCTGGCGGAATATGTCCCATATGATCGATAACCACTGGCACCGGAAGCGCACCAAGGGTGGACTCAATATCCGAGAACTCAGAGAGGTCTGCCAGTAGTTGAAGATGCCATCCTAACGGGGCAATTTTGTTCGCCAGAGTGCGTAAATCAGACACAGCAACACCGCTTTTGAACAGTAAGTTAACCCGAACGCCGCGAACACCAAGCAGATGCATCGCCTCGAGCTCTTCGAAGCGAATGTTGGGTGGAATGACGACGACGCCTCTGAAGGCATCTTCACCTTGCTGTCGCCGAGCCTGACGTAAGCTCTCTAAGACCACATGGTTATCCGTCCCATACACACTGGGTTGGACGATAACCGCGCGAGAAATACCCAGACGTTTTTGCACTGCCAGATAGCTCTCAAGGGAGGCCGGCGGCGGTGTGTAGGAGCGGTGAGGAGTGAAGCTTCTGGCGTGATCAGGCCAAAAAACATGCATGTGGCTATCACAGGCACCCACCGGTATCGGTAATCTCGGGCGGCGTTCGCTCGCTAATGCAGGGGCGCAGAGGGGAGCATAGAGTTCGGACAATCCGCTCATGCGTGTTCTTTCCCAGCCTTGCAGACCACGAATCCCCTGTAGCTCTGCACTGCTTAACAAATATCGCCAGTAATGGCGGCGAGCGAGATCAGGATCACCAAGGGCAATGGCGTCAATGATCTCTTGCCAGTGCTCAATAAACTGCCGGGGAGCATTCTGCCAGCTATAGTGCGGAGATACCGGCTCCCGGCCATTGAGATAAGCAAGAAAGCCTTCAAGGTAGTTATTTGCCGAGGCCGCAGCCACCTGCGTTTGCAGATCGTGCTCCGTGTGTTCTGTCAGGCCATGATCGCGCAGCTGATCAAGTGTTCTTTGCAGCTTTAACAGTTGGGATTGCGTGCGTCTTCTGGCTGCCATGCTGGCCGCAGCAACTTCAGTTTCAAGACGAATCTCATACCGCTTTCTGAGGGCAGTCAGATCTTTTGCATCATCAATGATGCGAAAGTGTTGATGTGATTCAGCGGGAAGTACAAAAGCGCCTGATCCCTGACGCGACTCGATCAGCCCGTTGGATTTTAGTCGTGCCAGCGCTTCGCGAATAACGTTCCGACTGACGCTGAACTGCTGTCGCAACTGTGTTTCGCTGGGAAGTTTCTGTCCGGCAGAAATCTCACCCTGACGTATTTTCTGTTCAAGGTGATACGCGATCTCATCAGTAAGAGAAGTGGGCTTCGTCAGGGTATTCATGAAAGTTGTCAGCTTGTAGGACAAGTTGGAGCGTATTGTACTTTGCTCCATCTCGCGTGCAAGTGGCGTTTAGCTTGAAGCGTTTTGTTACGAGGTGTCGATATGGGCGCTTTATTGAGCGTCTTTCATAAGACACGTCAGTTATAACGCCTGTCTGAACATGCACAACTGTTTCTGACTTACGGCTTAAGCGACTTGTTAAGTGTTGGCCGGGTTTGTGTTCTTGTCTCGGAATCCTCATGGTTGAGAAAGGTTTATACCGTCGCGTAACACTCAAGGAGACAAGGGAATGACTATTTTTGAAGCGCTACGAAAAGATCACGACATTCAGCGCAAATTGGTTGATCAACTGGTGGAAACTCATGGGGACTCAAGCCAGAGAGATAAGTTGTTTAATCAGCTGAAAGTTGAGCTGCAAGTGCACGCCACCGCTGAAGAGCGTTGTTTTTATGTACCGCTGATGCAGCACGATAATACTCAGGAAAAGGCCCGTCACGGCGTGGCAGAGCATCATGAGTTTGATGAGCTGATCGAGACGCTGGAGTCCACGGATTACAGTTCTCCAGGCTGGCTTGCCGCAGCTAAACATCTTCATGAACGCCTGCATCATCACCTGGACGAAGAAGAGCATGAATTTTTTCAGATTGCCGGGAAGGTAATGACGACAGCAGAAAAATCTTCTCTGGGTGATGATTATCAGGAAGAGATCGATGATCAACGCTCGAAAGCAGCTTGATCTATACAAGTTCCACCTCTCGCTGAGAGAGCTTATCCGTTGATCGGCTATTTCATGAATAGCCGTGAAGCGGTGTATCACTGGTATTGAGGCGACGTTTAGTCGCCTCTTTTTTTGGCTGATCGGTAATAGGGGCAATAAAAAACTGCCGGTAACCACCGGCAGTTTTCACATAGGCTTACAGGTCAGTTTCTTTAGCCGAAAAGCATCCAGGCGATGCTGTTTTCACTTCCCATACTCCACAGCAGGACCACTGCCGCCAGGAGCACCTCCAAAACAAGTACACCAACGGCCAGCGTTGAGCTCGACAGGATAAAGCCTCTTTCCTCACTGATGCCCAAAAAGTTGGGTATCCCTACATAGAGAAGGTAAGCGGTATAGCAGACGCCAGCGATACCGGCCAAGGCACAGAGCCAGATAACAGGATAAAGCGCAAAAAGCCCACTCAGGAACATTGGTGTGGCGATGTAACCAGCAAAGACGATGCAGCGGTGCAAGCTTGGGCGGTCGGGAATGTCTTTCGCCATTCGGAAGATTGTAGAGCCAACAACAGCCACGGCGGCCAGAATCAGCATGTAAAAAGCGATGCCTATACCAACGGCAGTTCCCATAGAGACGAGTACGCTCTCTCCACCGAGTGTCCAGCCAACCTGGGTTGTCCCTATAAATGCACTGATGACAGGAATTGCAGCCAGCCAGAGCACATGATGGCTGTACAGATGGCTGACGGTTTCTCCTTCTTCATCGATGGAGCGCCATTCTCTGTCAGGGTGGGACAGTAGTCCCCATAAGTGATTAATCATGAGCCTTCTCCTCTCGCTTTCCTCAGAAAGTCCGTCTTGAACAACTCACCGGCCACATCTACCGGTCGGTGATGGGTTTTCTTATTGATAGTGCTTTCAGGTTAAATTCTGATCACTAAGGTCAAGTATAGATAAGCGAGGGAAAAACAAAGTAACGCTGGTGGGCTGCATGCAAAAAAGTCATGTCAGCGCGGCTGCCGACATGACTTTTAATGGGGGATGAATTAGCGGCGACGGGGCTTGCGAAGTAGTCTGAGACCTATCCAGCTGGCAGGAATAATTACGATCAGCCAGGGAATGAGCTGGATGATGAAGTAAAGGACATCCGAAAGCGTAGAAACAAAAATGCGCCCGCTGTCATAGAGCACATTTTTAAGTGGCCCGAAAATCCCTTCATCAGAAAAACTGGGTTCTGTGTTGAAGTGCATATCAATACGAACTTTTTCGGTCTGATTGGCCAGATAGGCACGCTGAGAAGTGGCTGAGTCCAGTCTGGCCTGTACGTCGCCCAGTTGCTTTTCCAGCTGCACCACATCACCCAGGCTACCGGTATTCTGATTAAGCAGAGCACGCAGACGATCGCGGACATCTTGCAGATTTTTCAGCTTCGCATCCACATCAATGACTTCTGCGGTTCGATCCTGTCGGGTAATAGTGGATTCGATTAATCCGTTTTGGCCCAGGTTATCCAGAAAAGCCTGGGCTTTGTCCCGCGCAACGCGCACGGTCAGATCTGCAGAAGGCTGCTGCTGATTGCTTTGCTGAATACTGGCTGAGAGGATCTCACAGTCACGTGGCTGACATTGGTCGCTGGCCGCTTTCCACTTTGGCTGAACCTCTGATGCTGGCAGTTCAAAGCGAAGATATTGCTTTTCTTCAATGTAGCTTTGTTGGCTCCCATCATTAACAGCGCTGCTTTCAGCTGCAAAGCGCGCTGGAGCCATGGCCAGTTTCGCCTGAGGAGCTGCTGCGATACCTTGAGAAGCGTCAGAGTTACCGCTTTGCTCGCAGCCGGTTAATGCCAGTCCAAGACTGACTGCAAATGCCAGTTGAACTAAGCTAGAGGTTTTTACGGTCATCCATAACTCCTTTGAAAATCTGAGTGCTTACCTGTCGGGTCCAGCTGGGTGTTAGCGAGCAGTATAGTCAGCCAAACAACGCTACGGGTATCAAGTTTCAGCTGCTGACTGTTGATAGCCGCCAGACCTTGTTAGGCGAACCATAGTCGGTAATGGTGAGACAAGGTAAAAGAGCGCGGAAGTTTATTCAATCCATGAATTGCCAGAATACAGGGCGTGTTTATTTATGAAACCAGCCGAAGAAAACCTTGCCGTTATCGCTACGCTTGCAGAAAAACTGGCTTATCAGGCCGGTGAGTTACTGATAGAAGAGCGTCAGAAAAGTCGTTTTGACCAGCATTACAAACAAGGTATTGAGCTGGTTACCAGCGCAGATATTGCAGTCGATGAATTGATTCGAGCGGGTATTCTGGCACATTTCCCGCACCATCAGATTCTTTCAGAGGAGTTGGCGCCGCAGGTGGATGCCAGTCTGGCTCGAAGCTCGGTGCTCTGGGTGATTGATCCTATTGATGGGACCATTAACTTTGCTAACGGACACCCTCATGTCGCCATTTCAATCGGGGTAGCGATTAATGGCGTGACTCAGGTAGCGGTGGTTTACAGCCCCTTCCTGAAAGAGTGTTTCAAGGCTATTCGAGGTCAGGGAGCCACACTTAATGGTGAAGGCATCGCTGTTAAGCCGCCTGAGTCATTGGGTAAAACGGTGGTTGCTACCGGGTTTCCTTATGACAAATCTCAAGTCCCTCATCTGGCAGGTCGCCTGTCCACGGTACTTCAGCAAGTTCAGGATATTCGACGAACGGGTTGTGCCTCGCTGGATTTATGCAGTGTCGCTGCCGGGCGCTATGGCGCTTACTACGAAGATGTTAAACCATGGGATATGGCTGCGGGGCTTCTCATCGCTGAGGAAGCAGGGGCTAAGGTCGGGCATTTCTCGGAACGAATTGACGATTGGCCTGCCTCTATTGATGGGCGTCAGGTCATGGCCGCGCCTGCTTCTGTGTATCAGGCCTTGTTTGATGTGCTTCAAACGACCCTTGAGCGGACTGCGGTATGATTCGGCTTAGCGCATTAATTCAGACATTGATTGAGTAGTATTTTTTAATGGCAATACCTGATATTTCAGCGTTGGGGAAACTGTTATCAACCCATGAGGCGTTATGGCGACCAATCCCATTTTATGGTGTGCCGGAGTGGACAGCACGGCATCCACAATTGCTTCAGTGGATTCGTGCTCTATCTGAAGAAAGGCTGGCTTATTATGAGCAGAATCCGGACGCCTTGTTGGACGTTACAGAGCTTCAGCCTTTTTTGCCCCTTGCTGAGATTCAATCATTAATAACGCTTCCTGTGAGTGCTGAGCTATCGCTTCATCCTGAGGTCTGGGGCGCACACATTAATGGTCGGAAGTGGCTGCAAATTCAGTATTTCGCCTCCTCGGTCATGCCGTACGCTCAGACAGCCGACTTACTGGTGGAATGGTGTGCGGGTAAGGGACATTTGGGAAGGCTAATGTCCCGGTTGACGGATAAGCCCGTGCGCTCAGTGGAGTGGGATGCCGCATTATGCAAGCAGGGGGAGCTGTTAGCGCAAAAGCAGTCGTTGAACGTTCAGTTCACTTGTGCCGACGTGTTAAAGCCATTCCAGTCACCCTGGTGTGATGCCAGAGTGCCGCATGTCATGGCACTTCATGCGTGTGGCGACCTTCACACAGAGCTGATTTCAAAAGCAGTAACTGAGCAGCTATCAGTCAGTATGGCTCCCTGTTGCTATCATCGTATTCAAGCAGAGACTTATCAGCCGCTATCCCGACAGGGCAAAGAAACCATTCGAGCCAATGCCTTGTCGCTTGACCGGGAGTCATTGCGACTGGCCGTTCAGGAGACAGTCACTGCGCCAGGGCAGGTGAGAGCTCAGCGCGAACACCTGGCCATCTGGCGCTTGGCTGCTGATCTTTGCCGGCAAGCGTTAACGGGTGATGATGCATATAAGCCATCGCCCAGCTTATCTTACGGACAACTCCCTGAGCATTTTAAAGATTATCTTCGCCAGCAAGCCAAATGGCATGGCTTTACGGTCCCGGATGGCGTGGATGATGAACTATGGCTTCAGCAGGCGCGGGAGCGTTTTCTTCATATCCGCCAAGAAGAGCTGGTGCGTCATTTATTCCGGCGGCCATTGGAGATTTTTCTGATTGCGGACCGGGCTTTGGTACTTAGTGAAGCAGGTATGAAGGTCGATATTGAAGTATTTTGTCCGCGGGAACTCAGCCCGAGAAATGTACTGATTACCGCAGTGCGGTAGGCAAGATGGGCTGCGATGTGCAGCTGCTTTGATATGTGCAGGTATAAAAAAAGGCGATCACTGGATCGCCTTTTATGTTTGAGCAGAATCTGAATTAGTGATTCAGGATCTGGCTCAGGAACAGCTGAGTACGCTCGTTGCGTGGGTTGTTGAAGAACTCGTTTGGTTCGTTTTCTTCAACGATCTGGCCGCCATCCATGAAGATAACGCGGTCAGCCACGGATTTGGCAAAGCCCATCTCGTGAGTCACGCACAGCATGGTCATACCCGTCTCAGCCAGGCCGATCATGGTATCCAGAACTTCCTTAACCATTTCAGGGTCAAGTGCGGAAGTTGGCTCATCAAACAGCATAACCGTGGGTTCCATGCACAAGGAGCGAGCAATCGCAACACGCTGCTGCTGACCACCGGAAAGCTGACCAGGATATTTATGGGCCTGATCCGGGATCTTTACTCGCTCAAGGTAATGCATTGCCAGCTGCTCGGCTTCCTTGCGGGGCTTTTTCTTAACCCAGATAGGCGCCAGGCAGCAGTTCTCAAGAACGGTCAGGTGAGGGAAGAGGTTGAAGTGCTGGAACACCATGCCTACTTCACTGCGGATCGCTTCAATGTTCTTGAGGTTATTGGTTAGAGGTACACCGTTAACGATGATCTCACCCTGGTGGTGCTCTTCAAGACGGTTGATGCAACGAATGGTTGTGGACTTACCGGAGCCGGAAGGACCACAGATAACGATACGCTCGCCGCGCTTAACGTCCAGGTTAACGTTCTTCAGTACGTGAAAGTTACCGTACCACTTGTTCATGTTCTTCAGCTGAATCATGTACTTTGATTCGGCGTTGGACTGACTCATTTTAAACTCTCCAAAAATCGATACGGTCAACGATCAGCGTTTGTGGCCGGTGTGCAGTTTGTTTTCCAGGTGCTGGCTGTAACGAGACATGCCGAAGCAGAATACCCAGAAGACCAATGCCACAAAGACATAACCCTCGGTCGCAAAACCCAGCCATTTCGGGTCGGTCAATGCCGCCTGGACAATTGCCAGGATATCGAAAAGACCGATGATCAGAACCAAACTGGTGTCTTTGAACAGCGCGATGAAGGTGTTGACGATGCCAGGGATCATCAATTTCAGTGCCTGAGGCAGAATGATGAGGATCATGGCTTTCCAGTATGTCAGACCCAGTGCATCAGCAGCTTCGTACTGTCCCTTGGGGATAGCCTGAAGACCACCACGAACCACTTCGGCAATATAGGCAGACTGGAAGAGGGCGATACCAATCAGTGCACGCAGCAGTTTATCGAAATGATATTCCGCAGGTACGAACAGAGGCAGCATGACCGATGCCATAAAGAGCACAGTGATCAGCGGTACACCACGCCATACTTCGATGAAGACAACGCAGAAGCTCTTGATGATAGGCATCTCTGAACGACGACCTAATGCCAGCAAGATACCGATTGGCATGGCCGCTGCGATACCAACGATGGCGATAACCAGCGTCAGGATCAGACCGCCCCACTGGTGAGTGGGCACTTCTTCAAGACCAAACGCGCCACCATGCAGCAGGAAGAAAGCAATGATGGGGAAGATGAAGATAGTGAAAGCAGCTACCCACACTTTCTGCGGCAGATTAGGAATCATCAGCCAGGCAAAGAGTGCAGCCAGCAGCAGGAAGGTCGTATCGACACGCCAGTAAAGCTGCTCCGGGTAGAAGCCATAGATGAACTGGTCCAGGCGAGAGGTGATAAACACCCAGCACGCACCACCTGAAGTACAGGCGTTACGGTCACTGCCGAACCAGTCAGCATCAATGAAGGTCCACTGGATTGCCGGAATCAGCGCAGAGACTACGAAGTAGATCGCGATGATAGAGACAATCGAGTTAATTGGACCGGAAAACAAATTCTTACGAAGCCAGCCAACAAGACCTGTGCTCGAAGAAGGTGCAGGTTGACTGGGGAGAGGCTGAAACTTTTCCATATTAACGCTCCACCAGTGCCATGCGGTTGTTATACCAGTTCATGAAGGTCGAGATTGCAAGGCTGATGGTCAGGTAAACTGCCATGGTAATTGCAATAATCTCGATAGCTTGGCCGGTCTGGTTCAGCGTGGTACCGGCAAATACAGATACCAAGTCAGGATAACCAATAGCGGTAGCCAGTGAGGAGTTTTTGGTCAGGTTCAGGTATTGGCTGGTCAGTGGTGGAATAATCACACGCATTGCCTGAGGAATGATAACCAGCTTCAGTGTTTTGCCATTAGAAAGACCTAAGGCGCTCGCTGCTTCAGTCTGACCGTGATTAACGGACTGGATACCAGAGCGAACGATCTCACCAATAAATGCTGCAGTGTAAATGCTAAGAGCAACAACCAGAGCCAGAAACTCAGGAATGATGGTTACGCCACCGCGGAAGTTGAAGCCTTTAAGCTCAGGCATATCCAGGCTGACAGGCATGCCAGTGACAAAGAAAGCCAATACGGGTAAACCGACAACCAGACCAAGGCCAGCGAAGAACATTGGGAAGGTCTGACCAGTTTGATCCTGACGTTTTTTAGACCAAATGCTCAGGAATACAGTAGCAACAACACCAATTACCAAAGCAATCAGAATTCCTAAGCTGCCGTTCTCGAAAACAGGACGAGGAACATAAAAACCACGAACGTTTAAGAAGAAAGCATCGCCAAAGGAGAGTGACTGACGCGCTGAGGGTAGGGCGCGCAGAACGGCGAAGTACCAGAAGAAGATTTGCAGCAACAGAGGAATGTTACGGAAAACTTCGATGTACACCAGCGCGATTTTTGAAATCAGCCAGTTCTTGGACAAGCGGGCAACACCCAACAGGAAGCCAAGAATAGTCGCAAAAACAATACCGATTACTGAAACCAGCAAGGTATTGAGCAAACCGACAAAGAACGTACGGCCGTACGTATCAGTCTCTGTATAAGGAATCAAAGACTGTAGAATACCGAAACCGGCAGTTTCATGAAAAAAACCGAAACCGGTAGTGATACCACGTTGCTCCAGGTTGCTTAGGGTATTGCTAACGATAGCCCAGATACCCAAACCGACAACCAGGATCAGCAACGCCTGGAACAACAGGGCACGCTTTTCTGGATCATTCCAGAACGGCGGCTTGTTACTAGGCATGGTGCTGGCGGTGGCCTGAGGCTTGTTGGCTTCAGACGACATTCGCGAACCTCCTGACAGGAAAAAATCATTAAAACTAGGCCAGTGGCCTAATCACATGCCATCTCGCTACGTCAGCATCCTTATAATGTTGGTATGGTGATGCCGGCGTATATGGAGTTCGATTCTGGCAGTGGGTGCATCATTTCGATGACCCGGTATTTAAAAGGGCATGACCGAAGTCATGCCCAATTAATTTGCTTACCTATCCCTTAAGAAGGGAGGTAGCAATTAACGCATAGGAGGTGCGTACTGCAGGCCGCCTTTGCTCCACAGAGCGTTCAGGCCGCGTGCGATACCCAGCGGAGAGCCGGAACCTACGTTGCGATCAAACATTTCACCGTAGTTACCAACCTGCTTAACGATCTGGTAAGCCCAGTCGCTGCTTACGCCCAGGTCTTTACCGAAGTCGCCTTCGCCACCAACGAAACGCTTGATGTTAGGATCATCGCTGTCTTTCATCTGGTCGATGTTCTGAGAGGTCAGACCCAGCTCTTCTGCATCAACGGTTGCGAAGTAAGACCATTTAACCAGGTTGAACCACTGGTCATCGCCCTGACGTACGACAGGTCCCAGAGGCTCTTTAGAGATAACTTCAGGCAGAACCTGAGCAGAGGTAGGATCAGCCAGTTTGATACGCAGTGCGTACAGCTGAGACTGGTCAGACGTCAGAACGTCACAACGACCTGCTTCGAAGCCCTGAACTGTCTGGTCAGAGTTGTCGAATACAACAGGCTGATAAGTCATGTTGTTCAGACGGAAGTAGTCAGCCAGGTTCAGCTCGGTAGTCGTACCGGCCTGGATACAGAAGGTAGCACCGTCCAGTTCCAGAGCGCTGCTAACACCCAGAGATTTCTTAACCAGGAAGCCCTGACCGTCGTAGTAGTTAACGCCGGCGAAGTTCAGACCCAGAGAAGTATCACGGCTGATAGTCCAGGTAGTGTTACGAGACAGTACGTCTACTTCACCTGACTGCAGTGCAGTGAAACGCTCTTTAGCGTTCAGAGGAACGTATTTAACTTTGCTGGCATCGCCGAGGGCAGCGGCTGCAACAGCACGACAAACGTCAACATCCAGACCCTGCCAGTTACCTTTGTCGTCAGGGTTGGAGAAGCCGGGCAAACCTGTGCTAACACCACAATTAACTACACCGTTGGCTTTAACATTGTCCAGGGTGCCTGCGTGGCTCTGAACAGAGAAAGTCAGCGCGACTGCTGCAGCGGCAGCTACAGAACCGATTTTTTTCATCTTAACGTGTCCTCGGTCTATCACTGGTTTCAAAAATGCCAATTAATGGCTCGATGTCCTATTAAGCAAACGGCGTGCCTGTTTTTGTATTTGGTCGAAATAAATACAAAATTTCTTGCGAATTTGTTACTGAATGGTCTGAAATCGTCGATCGTGTCGCTAAAAGTATCTACTTGAGAGCGTTTTAGTAGGACTAATGGGATTCATTAGTTGCTTAATCTTGGCATTGACTATTTTCCCTCTCTGTTTTAAGCAGATCGCTTCAGGTAACAAAAGTGGGCACGCAGGTAACAGAGGAATGCACTGTGATGATGCACTTGCAGGTCGTTTTTTTCTGACTGTTTGGTCGGCTTTTACTATTCTTCACTATCAGGAGGCGTTGTAGTGCAAGAGTGAATAATTTGTGCTCTTTCATGGCTCTCAAATAAAAGCTCAATAGCTTTATAAGGTGTTTCAGAAAGGTTGCAGTTGAGGTGCGGTATTGGGCACGGAGTTCGAAGTGTTTGTTACAGTTGCCGGGGTAACGTAGCGGTTTTTGAATCGAAATGTCTTGATTCTGTTTTCGAGATCCGGATCAGGCAAAATGGCTTTTTTTGAGGGTGAGCCGATGGTGCTTTTGTTTGAAATGCTTGGGCGCTGGCTTCACGATAATTTATATAACCGTTATACCAACAAACCGGTTTTCTTATGAAGGTTGTTACCTTATATAAGTTGCAGGATTAAGTGAGCCTAGTGCAGGGCTCTGTTCTGATGGTGCGGATCATCGCCATCGCTGCCATTGACTCTATGTCCTGTAAGTTCTTAGCCGCTACCTACGAGAATGTTGATGTCTTCTCCCGCCCCTGAAAGCCTGAATTCCGAGAGCGAGGGTGCTCAGCCTGCCGAGCGCTGGATTGCATGTCATGAGTGTGATGCGGTATTCCCGATGATCGCTATGAAACATCGGCAGGATGCTTACTGTCCGCGTTGCGGGGGTCATCTTTTTGCGCATCGGGAAGGTACGATACAACGCAGCCTTGCCTTGGCGATCGCGGCATTCTGTTTTTTTATACCTACTGTTTCTTTACCGCTGATACAGCTCGACGTGCTGGGCTTAAATAGTAGTGTGACTCTTATAGAGGCAGTTATTGAGCTTGTTCAGGAACAGTACTGGTGGACAGCTTTTCTGGTCGCGGCGTGTAGCATCGTCGTGCCTTTCCTTGAGATCAGTCTGCTCATTTTTGTACTCGGCATTGCGCTGCTTGAGAGAGCCGGAACATTGACCATTATGTTGTTCCGATGGTGGCATGTGCTTAGGGGATGGGGAATGTTAGAGGTTTACCTCATCGGCATTCTTGTGGCGATGGTGAAGCTGCTGGATATGGCTTCTGTCACACTGGGGTTTGGGCTTTATGCATTTGTAGGCATGCTGCTTATGTTGCTTACAATGATGTTGAGTCTGGATCCGCACGAAGTCTGGGAGCAGCTCGATACTCAGAAAACTCGACGCCGCAGTTCGAATGAGGATGTTGCGTTTGTGAAGGAAGCCGGTGAATGAGCTATCAGACTGCCAAAAGTATGGGGCTGATTTCCTGTCATCTCTGTCACCAGCTTTGCCAGCCGGGTGAGGGAAGCGAGCACTATCACTGCCCACGATGTGGAAGTACGCTTCATTCGCGCCAGCCTGGTTCACTCTCGGCAAGTTGGGCTTTGTTGCTTACCGCAATGCTGTGCCTGATTCCTGCCAATATTTATCCCATCATGCGTGTATCACAGCTGGGTGTGGATACACCCAGCACGATCATGGGAGGCGTGCTGACGCTTGCTCATCATGGAGCGCTTGGGATAGCGGTAGTCGTCTTTGTCGCCAGTGTTGTTGTGCCGCTATTAAAAGTTGCGGGACTGGCTATTTTACTGATTCGCGCGCAGTTTGGCGGAGAGCTGAGTCCTAAACGCTGTACCCAGATGTACCGTTTGATCGAATTTATCGGCAAGTGGTCCATGCTGGATATTTTTGTTATTGCCCTGCTGGCTGCATTGGTAAATCTGGGCGCTGTCGCGCGGATTGAGGCAGGTCCTGCCGCCACTGCATTTGGTGCGGCTGTAGTACTAACAATGTTATCAGCGATGGTATATGACCCTCGCCTGATCTGGGATCAAGAGGAATCCCTTAATGAATGACAACTCCGGGGACAATAAACCAGTGGTAAGTTCTGGCGAGCGCTCCTCATCTGCATCCGCGCCTAAGCCCAATGTTGCTCAGGCGGTAAAAGTGAAGAAGCGCCGCTCCTGGTCCTTTATATGGCTACTTCCCTTCATCGCGGTATGTATTGGTGTCTGGCTTCTTTGGCATTCCATGGCGGACGCAGGTATTGATGTCACTATTACTTTTAAAAACGGGCAGGGTCTTGAGGCAGGTAAAACCGAGATCCGTTACAAAGGCCTGAAAGTTGGCATGGTGAAGAAGGTTCAGATTGGTAAAGATCTCGAAACCGTCATCGTTGAAGCTGAGCTTGACCGGTCAACAGAAGATGCCCTGAAAACCGGGACACAATTTTGGCTGGTGACACCTCATATCAGCCTTGAAGGTGTTACTGGTCTCGATACGCTGGTGTCGGGCAACTACATTGGCATTCAGCCAGGCAATGGCGCGCCAACACGTGAGTTTGTGGCCGCTACCAAAGCGCCTCCAGTTGCCTCGGATGAACCCGGGCTCCACCTGACTCTGAAAGCAAAAACGTTGGGCTCCTTGAGCCCTGGCGCACCTATTTATTACAAACAGATCAAAGTGGGTTCAGTGCAGGATTACCGTCTGGCAGACAACAGTGAAAACGTTGAAATCGATGCCTACGTTGAGCAGCCCTATGATGAGTTGATCTCTGAGCAGACGCGTTTCTGGAACGCCAGTGGCGTGACGGTGTCAGGTGGCCTTAATGGCTTTAAGGTGCGCACGGAATCTCTGGTGTCATTGATCAGTGGTGGTATTGCCTTTGCTAATCAGGGAGAGGTCGGCGCACCTGTCGCCAACGGTCATACCTTCCAGCTTTATAATGACTATGCGAGTGCAGAGACAGGTATTGGCGTCAACATTCATTTCAACTCCGCTCAGGGTCTGGTTGAAGGCGTTACCAAGGTCATCTATCGAGGTGTAGAGATCGGTACCGTGCAGAAAATGGAGCTCAATGACGATTATTCTCAAGTCAACGCGAGAGTGCTTTTCGACCCAAAAGCAGAAGAATTTCTGAAAACAGGCACGCGCTTCTGGCTGGTCAAGCCAAGCATTAGTCTGTCCGGCCTCTCCGGTTTGGATACTTTGGTGAAGGGTAACTACATCGCAGTTGAGCCAGGAAAAGGCGATTCTGCACGTGACTTCACCGCGCTAGGTCAACCTCCGGCTGTGGATGACGAAGAACCAGGCCTCAAGCTGACGCTGGATGCAAAAGAGCTGGGGTCGGTGTCCCCGGGGACACCCTTGTATTACCAGCATGTTGAGGTAGGTAGTGTGGTCAAGTACAACCTCAAATCCGATGGCAAAGGGGTCACGATCGTCGTTAACGTCCGACCACGCTATATTCATCTTGTGAATACTGAGACGCGATTCTGGCATGCCAGTGGCGTTCGAATCAAAGGCGGGTTAGGTGGTGTCTCCATTGAGACAGAATCAGTGATGTCTCTGATCAGTGGCGGTATTGCCATGGGTAATGTCACAGGCCAGAAAGGTCGTGCTGTAAAAGGGAATGAGCACTTCATTCTCTATTCCAGCATGACCAAAGCAGCAGAGCAGGGTCGAGAGGTTCATGTTCACTGGCAGCGTGCTGACGGTCTGAAAGCAGGCGATGATGTTAAATGGAATGGTCTGACCGTCGGTGAAGTCCGTGAGATTAAGCCATTAAGAGACTTTAGCGGTGTCGATGTCACATTATTCCTTCATCAGGACGGACAGGGTCTTGCGCGTGAAGGCGCAGAGTTTTGGGTAGTTCACCCAGAGGCAACGATCAGCGGCGTGTCGGGGCTGGATACGGTCTTTGGAGGCTCTTATGTTGCTGTCCGCCAGATTGATGATGCTGCCTCTTTACAGACGACTTTCATTGGCAGGAATCAGGCGCCAGCGATTGAAGCAATCAAAGGGATGCCACTGGTGCTTGAAGCTCACTCGTTGGGTTCGATCAAGCCAGGAGTTAACGTTTATTACCGTGGCGTCGCTGTCGGTCAGGTCAGTGCCACTCGCTTGGCAGATACCGCAGACCGAGTGCTGATCGATGTTTTGATTCAGCCCCGCTATGGTGCTTTGGTTAGAACCAACAGTGTCTTTTGGAATAACAGTGGTTTTGGTTTTGACTTCGGTCTCTTTAAAGGTGCGAGCCTTCGAACGGAGTCATTGGAAAGTTTAGTGGCAGGTGGAATTTCTTTCGCCACACCACCTGAAGGCGCGATGGGGGGGCGAGCAAAAGCCTACAGTCACTTTAAGCTGAATGATGATGCGAAGGATGACTGGAGTGAATGGGCTCCCCGAATCCAGCTCCCACCTGAGGGAAGTCATGCTCCCTGATTTTTCTGCTGACGAGAGCTCATCCGCGCTGTTTCGAAGCCACCTGCAAGAGGTGATGGCACTTTTACAGCGGAGCAAGTTTCATAGCCCGGATATGCGAGTCAGTCGGGAAGCTGCGATTGAGGCTGTACTCCCTTTTGAGCATGGGCCTGCAGATGCCAAACATTGCCTGTTGCTGGTGCATGGGCTGACGGATACGCCCTTTACCTTTCGCGAGGTGGCAGCCAAGCTGGCAGAGGCTGGCATTCGAACGCGAGCCATTCTGCTTGAGGGGCATGGTTCGTGTGCTGAAGCCAGTCTGAGCGTGAGTGGAAATAGTTGGCGTCGCCAGGTCAGGCAACATATTGAAGATCTTTCAACGCAGGGTTTTCATGTTTGGGTGGGTGGTTTCTCATTAGGTGGGATGATCACAACACTTGAGGGACTGAAGCATCCTGATGTGGAAGGACTAATTCTCTGGGCGCCTGCCTGGCGATCCAAAAATCCATTGGTGTGGGCCAGCCGTTTTATTGCGCCGTTTCGTCGCTGGCATAGTCGACGCCCCGAGCGGGACTATACCCGCTACTCTTCATTTAGTGTGAATGCCATCCATCAGTTTCATCGTCTTGCCATCAAGGCCAGAAGGCTACTGGGAAGTTTGTCGAGTTTTGATAAGCCGGTCTTTATTTGTTGTTCCGGCTCTGACGCCACGATCAGTACTCCCTATGTGTGGGAGCAGTTTCGACGCTTGCGGCGTGAGGACAGCGAGCTGCTATGGCTGGGTGATCTGGCCGAAGCGCAAGATGAGAAGGGGGTTGATGTCTGGGAGGCGTCATTGCCTGAGCAGCATATTCGGACCCTCTCACATTGCTGTCTGACATTCAGTGAGCGTAACTCTCATTATGGGAGGGAAGGTGACTATCGCCACTGCTTGTCTCGCCAGTTTTCCCGAGAAGAGTGGGAAGCCTGTATGGCTGATCCAAATATCTGGTACAGCGAATACGGCTACCCGTGCCCGGGTGGCGCTGGCGCACGACTTACCTTTAATCCGCACTTTGATGCGATGATGGATAAAGTGGTTAGCTTTCTCCATCATCATGCTAAGTTGGAAGTATCGGATAAAACGAGCTGAGACTTAGTAAAGCGCCTGATAAAGCTTGCGACGATAAGTTCCCACCAGCGGGTTTTCATTGCCCAGCATATCAAACAGCTTAACCAGGGTTTTGCGGGCGGTATCATCACCATAGCCACGATCCTGACGCATAAGAGTCAGGAGCTGTTTCATGGCTTCCTCATAGTTACCCGCCATGACTAAACGGCCGGCAAGCCAGAATCGAGCCTGAGAATGGCTGCCATCCTCTTCGACAGCGGCTTCAAGTGTTGCCAGGTCTGGCGCGTCTTTAATGATTTCACTAAAACTCAGGCGTGCCAGTACTTCTTTGGCCTTGGCGCTGTTCTTGTGATCATGGGGAAGGCCATTAATGATTGCCTTGGCAGACTCTGCATCACCCAACTGTGCGCACACATTAGCCTGCATCAGGAAGAGCTCATAATCTTCAGGGGACTCTCCGAGAGCATCGTTGAGCAGCATTTTTGCTTGCTCTAGTTGCCCGGCTTCAATGAGTTGCTCGGCTTGCTCTTTAGCAGACAGCTCAGCTTCCGTTTCCTGAACAGGCTGGCAATATTTATTAAGCAGTTTGCGAATTTCAGACTCCGGTTGGGCGCCGGAAAAGCCATCGACAGGCTGCCCATTGTGCAGGACGTACACGGTGGGCAGGCTGCGAATACCGAATTGCATGACGATCTGAGCCAGGGCCTGATCTTCGGTATCCACCTTGGCCAGAATGAAGCCACCGTTATACTCCACCGCCAGTTTGGACAGAACAGGAAGCAGCGCTTTGCAGGGCGCGCACCAGTCTGCCCAGAAATCAAAAACAACAGGCCGCTCCATGGATTGCTGGATCAAGTCTCGAACGTTATCGAGGGTGACTTCCACAATATAGGGGGAGTTGACTTCTTGGATGGGATTCATCGTGATCACTCTTTCAATCAAACTGCTTCAGGGAGCACATAAAGGTACTACTGATTGCCACCTTATGTGGTGCTGTACTTCACTATTGCAAGGCTTAGAACTCGATTCCCTGCTGCGCTTTAATACCGGCACGAAAGGCGTGTTTAATATCGCCAAGCTCCGTTACGGTGTCAGCCAGCTCAATCAAAGACTTTTGTGCTCCTCGACCAGTGATCACTACGTTCTGCCGGTGTGGACGCTGTTGCAGAGACTCAAGAACCTCATCCAGAGATAGATAATCAAATTTGAACATGTAGGTCATTTCATCAAAGATGACCAGATCAATGCTTTCGTCCTGTAGCAGGGCTTTTCCTTGTTCCCAGACACTTTGCGCCGCTTCAGTGTCGCTATCGCGGTTCTGGGTTTCCCAGGTGAAACCTGTTGCCATCACATGAAAGCTGACGCGGGGATGATCCATGAAGAATTTTTGTTCGCCACAGTCCCATCCACCCTTAATGAATTGAACGACTGCAACGCGTTGCCCATGGCCCAAGGCCCTGGCAACCATTCCAAAGGCGGAGCTGCTTTTGCCCTTGCCATTCCCGGTGAGAAGAACGATGATGCCTCGCTCTTCGGTAGCTTGGGCTACCTGGGAATCCACATGCGCTTTCATTTTTTGCATTCGAGCTTTATGGCGCTCGGCGCGATTGGTGGCCTCTTCTGTCATAACAGTGCTCTGTAAATGTCGGTTTGGAAGTAGGGATTCTTTGGCCCAACATGTTAGCGTAGTACCCGAGTGATCGCAGCCCGGGTTGCGATGACTGCCAGGAAACTGACCGGAAACAGGCTTTACGGCAGTACGGTTAGTCCCTGAGCCTACAAATCCTGAGGATAAGTGCAGCATTACATGAATATCAGTGTCTCAGCGCAAATAGCAGTGAAGGGGTGCCGCTCTCTGGTGATGGGAGGAGGTGAACAGGCTGCTCAGCTCTGTCAGGCTCTATTGGCCGAAGGTGCTCATGTTTATCTTGGAGCCCCTGAACTGGACGGAATGTTTGATGCGCTGCTCAAGCATCCAAATCTGCATTGGATCAAGCAGGGAAAACTGGAGAGCATTCTTCGCCAGCACTGGCAGTTAGTCGGTATTGCCACAGAGTCTGAAGATCTGGATGCACTGTTAGCGCAGTGGGCAGAAGAGTGCCACCTGCCGCTGGTAACTCTTAAGCCTGACGCTGCTCAGGCTGACAAAGCGAAAGCCGGCAAGATCCCAACGCTGTTAATCTGGCATGTCCCGGCTGAGTGCCAGGATGCCATGCAGCTACCTGCAACCTTTCTATATCATCGTGCTGAAGCAGACTTCCTGCTCGTAGCTGAAGGCTCACAATCCCTGCTTCAGACTCGTGACGCTACGATTTGTGATGATGAACCCGAACTTAATGATGTTTGGTCAGTCTGGATGCAGCAAGGGGGAACCTTGCTCTGGATAGCGCCGATGGGCGGACGTCAGGATGCTAAGAAAAAACTGAACCAGCTTCGTAAGCTTGAGGGCATGGAGCGCATTACTCTTGAGTATTACCGTGCAGAAAGCCTCTATTTGCAGGCATGGCCTGCTACGGTATTGCCCGAGATTGTGCCTGAGCCTGAAGTAGCGACTCCGCAGGAGAGCCTTGCGGATGTTGAGAGTGCTGAAGGCTCTGCTGATAAGAGTATTGGCAGCAGCGATCCGTCCTCTGAGAAAGAAGAAACACGTTCACGTGATCGTAGTAATCGCCGTGGGCGACGATCACGTCGCTCATCACCTCGCAACAAGCGTGAGGCTGGTCCTGCTGCTCAGGAAACGGGTGACAGCCAATCCAATCCTCAAAGTGAACAGAGTTCTGCCCAGGCGGCGGAGAGTGATACGTCGCAGAGTGAAGAGCAGAAGAGTGAGGGCAGTGATGCCAAACGTCGTCGCCCGTCGTCACGTCGCCGTCGGGGAGGCTCACGCCGAAGATCCACTGAAGGGCAAAAGGGCAGTGAGGCTTCACAGAGTTCAGTCCAGGCAGAATCCAAGGCGGCATCCTCGAGCTAACTTATTCTTTGAGCAAAAAAAAGCACGGTATCCGTAAGGGCCGTGCTTTTTTAATTCAATAATCAGGAGTTTAAGCAGGAAAAATCGCTGGGCGGGTTAAGAGTTCAGTGGGCTTGCGCTCCATGATGACCTTGCCAGCGCGAATGGAGAGTAAAACATCCTCCTGCCGGCGAATGACTTCATAGTCATCAGCTCCCGATAGCAGAATGCAATTAGCCGGTTTGCCGGTGGCAATGCCATAGCGCTCCTGAATACCCAAAGTGATGGCGCTATTATCGGTGATCAGGCTCAGGGCTTTGGAAATGTCCTGATATCCCATCATCTGACAAATATGTAATCCGGCATCCAGCACGCGCAACAACTTGCCGTTACCAAGAGAGTACCAGGGGTCGAAAATGGAATCCTGCGCCAGGCAGACGTTAATCCCCGCGTTGTTCAGTTCTTTAACCCGCGTCACGCCGCGGCGTTTAGGGAAGGTATCAAAGCGCCCTTGTAGATGAATGCTTTCTGTTGGGCAGGAAACAAAGCTGATGCCTGATTTCTTCAGGAGCCGAAACAGCTTGGAGCAGTAAGCGTTGTCGTAAGAGTGCATGGCGGTTGTATGGCTGGCCGTGACTCTGTGACCCATGTCGGCGAACAAGGCTTCTGACGCCAGAACCTCCAGAAAGCGTGAGTTCGGATCATCAATTTCATCACAATGAACATCGACCAAGCGGTCATATTTGCGAGCCAGCGCAATCACATCTTTCATCGACTGCTCGCCCAGCGCTCGGGTGTACTCGAAATGCGGTATCCCGCCCACGACGTCTGCGCCAATTTCCAATGCTTCCTCAATCAATCGGGAGCCGTTGGGGTAGGACAGAATCCCTTCCTGTGGAAAGGCGACAATCTGCAGCTCAATTTTGTCTTTTAGCTCTTCGCGGAGGGCGCAAAAGGTTTTTAGTGCAGTCAGAGTGGGATCGGTGGTGTCGACATGAGTGCGAATCGCCTGAACACCATTTTCCATCAGCAGCTGAATTGTCCGAAGCGCACGGCTTCGAATATCGGCTTCTGTCAGCATGGGTTTTCGTTCAGCCCAGCGCTCGATGCCTTCAAAGAGTGTCCCGCTCTGATTCCAGGCAGGCTCCCCAGCGGTAAGAGCGGCATCCAGATGGATGTGAGGCTCAATGAACGGGGCGCATAGCAGATTGCCTCTGGCATCAATAACATCTGCAGCATGTTCCGGGAGAGGCTGAAGGCTGGCTTGCTCGGTAATAGTCCCGAATTTCTGATTCGTGATCTCAATTTGATAGAGGCTTGATTCGTTGCGTAAACGGGCATTGATTATCAGCATCAGGATCTCTCTTGGTAAGCAAAGTCGAGGGAGTTGTGCTTCATGATTCGCGCATCAGGCGCTATCGAGATAAACCGTCGGATTCATTATTTCCATGTAGGTTTCTGGTTTCTCGGAAGGGAGAAAACCGAAGCTGGCATAGAGTCCGCGTGCACTGCTTGAGTGCAGGCTAAAGCGGCGCAGACCCAAGAGCTCAGGGTGGTGCTGAATAGCCTCTAGGAGTCGCTTGCTATAGCCCTTGCCGCGATGTGCTTCGACGACGAAAACATCCCCCAAATAGGCATAGGTGGCAAAATCACTGATCACACGGGCGAATGCAACTTGCTGTGCGCCAAGATAACCACCAAAGCACAATGAGTTATTTATGGCGGTATCGACGCGGGATTGAGGAATTCCCTTTGCCCATGGGCTTTGTCTCAGGAATTCACCGATCATCTGCCGATCGAGGAGGGTGGGGTCAGATGAGACTTCCAGTTCCATATTTATGCGTCCTCTGGGGTGGTCTTCCCCCTGAATATGACTGAAGAAAGACTATCATCGCTATAGGCTTTGGGGTAGCTTGATAGATGCTGTTTGGGGGAAGCGCCAGGAGGACTGCATTTTGCATCCTTGTGCTTTGAGAAAGTGATAGCCGTGGTTGTGGTTAAGGAGTCTGTAATGCGGTTGGATTTACTACCAGATCTGTGCGATGCCTTTCCTGACAAAGTTCAGGTGTGTGAGCCGGTCTTCAAAAGCTACGGTGGCAGCATTTGCTATGGTGGAAAAATCGTCACCATCAAATGCTTCGAGGATAACTCTCTCGTCAAGGACATGGTGAAAAAGCGCGGTGATGGCAAGGTGCTTGTTGTCGATGGTGGTGGCTCACTTCGACATGCACTCTGTGGCGATCTGTTGGCAGGTCAGGCGATGGCCAATGGCTGGGAAGGTGTCATTGTGAATGGTTGTATTCGTGATGCTGGTCTTATCGGGGAGATGACGATCGGTGTTCATGCGCTGGCAACCATACCCCTTCGGAGTGCCAATGAAGGCAAGGGAGAGCTTAATATTCCTGTTCGCTTTGCCGGGGTGACTTTTGTGCCTGGGCAATATGTTTACGCCGATCTTAATGGCGTTCTTGCCTCTGAAACCCCTTTGTCGCTAAACGATTAAACGCTGTACGGAGAGAAGTTAATGCCTCAAATCAGGCTGCATGGTATCGAGTCGGACAAGGCGCTGGCGGGTAGTGGTCAGTTGGTCGATACCCTGACCGAGTCATTGGAAACGCCTCGTGACTACTTCACTATTGAGGTGAGTAATGGCGTTTTTATCAAGGATGGCGAGGTCAGTGCCGGTTATCCTTTTGTTGAAGTGCTCTGGTTTCCGCGCAGCGAAAGCATGCAGGATCATATGGCGAAGTTGCTGACAGAGTGGGTGCAGGGTATGGGTTATCCTGATGTGGATGTCTTCTATGTGGAGCTTTCCAAGCGCGCCTACTATGAAAATGGTGATCACTTCGGCTGATCTTTCTGTGGCTTGCTGAATAAAAAAGCGGACTAGTGTCCGCTTTTTTATTGATTGCCCAAGTCAGAGGCGATAGCGCTCTTTGTAATAGCCATCGACTGCAACAACGCGCACGCTGTCGCCCTCTTTCACATTCAGCGCATCCGCTGTCTGTTGGTCGATCAGTACTCGGTCATGTTCGAGCAGGCGCATGCTGGCGATCACACAGCGATAGTTCTCAAGCTGACGATTACTCATCAGATAAGACTCATCCTCATCATCCAGCTCACCGATACGTACGGCGCAGAGCCGGCTATTGCGAATGGAGTTAAGCTGCCCCAGCTCGGCCTCAACTGTCGGGCCACCATCAAAAATATCAATGTAGCCCAAGTGCTTGAAGCCTTCTTTTTCCAGCAGACGCAGGGCAGGGCGAGTCTTGGTATGTACCTGGCTAATGGCGTTGCGTGCTTCAGGTGAAAGCAGGTTCACATACAGCGGATATTTCGGCATCAGCTCAGCGATAAAGACCTTATTGCCCATGCCGACCAAATAGTCCGCGCGTGCAAAGTCGATTTTGAAGAAGTTCTCACCGAGCCAGCCCCAGAAGGGTGACTGACCGGAGTCATCTGTAAAACCACGCATTTCGGCGATGACTTTATTGCTAAAGCGCTCGGGATAATCTGCTAGGAAGAGAAAGCGCGACTTTGACAGCAGGCGTCCATTCATCCCTTTGCGATAAGGCTCGCGAAGAAACAGGGTGCATACTTCGGTACAGCCAGTGTAATGGTTGCAAAGAATAAGCACTTCCATCTTGTTGTGGACGCCCAGCTCCTGGGAAGCGTGAACCACCGTGCTGCGGTGGTAATGATAAAACGGCGCTGACAAGCCAACAGAAGAGACAATGGCGGTTGTGCCAACGATTTCGCCAGTGGTGAGATCTTCCAGAACAAATAGGTAGTTTTCTTCGCCGGGTTCTTTCAGGGATTTGGCAAAGGAGTCCTGAGATTTTTTGATCTTTGCTTTGAGGATGTCCTCATTGAGCGGCAGGGATGTAAAACCGGCACCAGACTCTTCAGCAATGTCGTAAAGAGCCGGAAAGTCTTCTGAACGAATAGGGCGAATGACCAGCATAGGGGCTTCCATGTTCTGCTGGAGTCTGGCGAGCCATAAAAAGATAACACTCGGCTTCCAGAACAGCTGGGAGTTAAAAAGGCAGGCTACGGCAGTGGCTCAGGAGTGTCCAGTCCGGGTCGCTCTCAGTTAAGATTGTGGCCCTCATACTGAAATGGTAGCGCTTCTGATGCCCTTGTCTGAGCTGCGTCCTGAATGGCGCCCTATTAAAGCCTGGATCTTTGATCTGGATAACACCCTGATCAGTAACCCGCTGGATTTCGATGAAATCCGTCGTGCCTTAAGGATGCCGTCCGAGGGTGGCGATATCCTTGGATTTATCCGCGCTATGACACCCACGGCTCAGTTGGAGGCAAACCAGGTGCTGGAGGACATTGAGGCCGCCGCTTCTGCACGCTCTGAAGCGCTGCCCGGTGCGGTAAAGCTACTGAGGTATCTGGCGAGCCAGGCTGATGTGAGGCTTGGGGTGTTAAGCCGTAATCATCAGAAGGCGATGGAGATTGGCCTGAATGCTGCGGGAATGGCAGGGGTGTTTAATCGGGAGTATATCCTGTCTCGTGAGCATTGCCCGCCAAAGCCTGACCCTGCGGGTATTAACCAGTTGCTTACTGCCTGGAATATCAAACCTGAGGAAGCCGTGATGGTAGGGGATTTTCACCATGATCTGTATGCCGGGCGCAACGCTGGGGTTAAGACCATTCTGGTTCGCGATGAGCCCGAGTGGCCTGATGCCTGGGATTTTCACTGTACCTGTTTGTCAGAGCTGTTTGTATGACAGCGCCTGAAAGAAAGGCATCTTCATGCTGATGGAGGTGATTTAAAGATTCTTGAACGCATCGAGAGCCCGCTGCCGGGCAAAACCATGTTCAACGATAGGCGCAGGATACTCATTGGGCGGTGTTTTGCTTTTCCAAGGGGCGTGTAGCTCTTTGCCGCTCAGAGGTTTGAGTGCAGGCAGGAAGCGCTTGATGAACTGGCCATCCTTATCAAAGCGTTCAGACTGCGTCACAGGATTAAAAATACGGAAGTAGGGGGCGGCATCCGTTCCTGTTGATGCACTCCACTGCCAGCCACCATTATTGGCTGAGAGATCACCATCGACCAGGTGCTGCATAAACCATTGTTCTCCAAGCCGCCAGTCAATCAGCAGATGCTTGGTGAGGAACATGGCCGATACCATGCGTAAACGATTATGCATCCATCCGGTTTGCAGCAACTGTTTCATCGCGGCATCAACCAAGGGGTAGCCAGTTTCACCCTGCTGCCATCGCTTAAGCTCTTTCTCACTGGTTCTCCAGTGGAGATTATCCGTATCTTCCTTAAAGGGTTTGTGTCGGCTAACCCTAGGGAAGCCCACCAGAATGTGTTTATAAAATTCTCGCCAGATCAGCTCGGATATCCAGGTCTCTGCACCTTTGGCTGAACGGGCTTCTCCCAGAAGTGACATGGCAGAGCGCAGGCATTGTCTTGGGCTGATCATGCCTAAAGCAAGGTAAGGTGAGAGTGTACTTGTGCCTGCGATAGCCGGGAAATCGCGTTTATCTTCGTAGTACCCCAGCTTTTGCTCGGTAAAACGATGCAATCGCTGGCTGGCTTCATCTTCGCCTGCAGGCCACAGGTCTTCGCGAATATGCTCATCCAGCCAAAAATGTAGCGGGTCACTGTTGATGTGTGTTTTTGCCTGCGCTGAAGGCGCGTGGTGCACCACAGGGGTGTCATCCATCAATCTTGGCCAAAGGTTTTTCTTGAATGGCGTAAATACGGTGTAGTAATCACCCTGACCCGTCAGAATGCTGCCAGGTTCATAATAGATCTGGTCTGTGTAGCCCTTGCTTCGTACTTCCAGCTCGTCCAGTGCAGAGACAATGGCCTTTTCACACTGTCTTTCATTGATTTCATAGCTGTAGTGGAAGTGAAAGTCGCTAACTTTGAGATCTTCACAGAGGGATTTGAACTGGTCAGGGAGCCCGGTGTAAAAGTCTGAGTTAATGATCTTCAGAGGAATATTCAATGAGTTCAGCGCTGAACTCAGGCATTCAAGGGATCTATAATAGAGCGACTGTTTTACCGGTGCGTCATCGTGCTGAGCCCACTGTTTGGGGGTGATGGCAACGACGGCAACGACAGGCTGATCATTCTTGCGGGCTTCACGGCAGGCATGCCAAAGGGCACTATGGTCATGGATGCGAAGATCCTGCCGAAACCACACTAAATGCATCAGCTGGCCTCCGTCAGAGGCTGTCCAATACCCAAGAGCTGACGCATTAACTGCTGCGGAGATTCTGGCTGGGTGTGAATGCCAACGGCATCCAGCGCATTCTGGTGAATCAGTACCGCATCGCCAGAGAAACCAATCGGCAGATCAGGATAAAGCGCACGAAGTCGAGGCAACTCCTGTTCGATGGTTTTAGACGCGAGTCGGCGATGACTGTGAAGCAGTAAGGCTCCAGCAGGAATACGGTCGAGGATCAGCGGTAGCTCAGTGACGTTTAAGGTGGGGTAGAGTAGCATCACCCGGTACTCAAGACTGCTGGCAACCGCGCCTTCAAGCAGCAATGAAATCTCATCTTCTGGCTCATCACTCAGACTGGCCAGAACCACGGTTTCAAAGTTCTGATCCCGGCCATTATGATGCAGGCGGGAGTACAGATAACCCTTAAGGCAATGGTTGAAAAAGCGTGCTTCAACACTGGAATTAACACCAGAGCCTTGCCACTCTTGGCGTAATTGCTGCCACAAAGGGTAGATTAGCCGCGCGTTCACGGTATCAACCGGGTAAAGCGACATGGCTTTGTTCCAGGCCTGAACAAAACGGTTTTCATTGAGGGTTTTAATAGCTGTATGCATCTGGCTGCACAGAAGCGTCCAGTCCTGATTATTTTCCTCTGGGTTTTCCATTGGCATATCAGCTTGCTCTATCAAAGGTTTGACATGGCTGATGGATACACCTCGGTCTAGCCAAAACAATACACGCTTGATTTGGTTGACCTGTTCATCGGAGTAAAGGCGGTGGCCTTTGGGCGTTCGATGAGGAATGATCAAACCATAGCGCCTCTCCCAGGCACGTAACGTCACAGGATTGACACCAGTGCGTTTGGCGACCTCACGAATGGGCAAGTAGGCGTTGGGAGTAGAAGCGTTGTTCATGGTGCAATTGCTTGGTATTAAGGGCTAGAGTCCGAAGAACTCACATTAAGATATGAGGCCGATGGTAGACCATAAGTTATACTTGTACAACGATGTGTATAAGTATTTAGTATTTAGCAAGCCTGAACGGAGCGTTCATGAGTCAATTTGTTGGCAGTACGGATTTTGATCATAAGCAAGGGGTGAAAACTGGCATTCTTATCGCCAATCTTGGTACCCCGGATGCGCCAACCAGTTCAGCCCTCAGGCGTTACCTTGCAGAATTTCTTTGGGACTCTCGTGTTATCGAAATTCCGCGTTTACCGTGGTGGTGTATCCTGCACGGGATCATTTTACGGACCCGTCCTGCGCGATCTGCGAAACTTTACCAGAAAGTCTGGACAGATAAAGGCTCTCCTTTACTGGAAATTTCCCGTAAGCAGACCCAGCAGATTCAACTGGCACTGGGAACAGATACCCCTGTTGTCCTCGGTATGCGTTATGGAAACCCCAGTATTCGCTCTGCACTGGATGAACTTCGCAAACAGCAGGTTAACCGGCTGATTGTGATGCCGATGTATCCTCAGTACTCCGGCTCAACCACCGGTTCTACCTTTGATGCGGTGGCGGATGCATTGAAAACCTGGCGCTGGGTTCCTGAGTTGCACTTTATCAATGCCTATCATGATTCCCCGGCCTATATCGCAGCACTCTGCGCTTCGATTGGTGATCATATCGAGCGGTACGGCATGCCGCAGAAGTGGATTTTCTCCTATCACGGCACGCCGAAGTCCTATCTGATGAAGGGTGATCCTTATTACTGCTTCTGCATGAAGACGACGCGTTTGGTCGCCGAGAAAATGGGGTGGAGTGAAGAGCAATACATGGCCACGTTCCAGTCCCGGTTCGGCAAGGCCGAGTGGCTAAAGCCCTACACTGATGTGACCCTTGAGCATCTTCCAGAGCAAGGCGTTAAGTCTGTCGCCGTGCTGTGCCCGGGCTTTTCTGCAGACTGTCTGGAAACGATTGATGAAATCGGCCGGGAGAATCGCGAGGTCTTTATGGAGGCGGGTGGTGAAACTTATCACTACGTCCCCGCCCTTAATGATGATGAAGCGCATATCCGGGCGCTGGTTCAACTACTGGAGCCCTACGTGCCTGAGTAAATAGCTGCCTGGCGTCTTGAATTAAAAAAGCCCTCATAAGAGGGCTTTTTTACATTAACGCTATGGCGTTCTAGAGGTTACATGCCATTTCTAAGTCCCAGCTTTTCGGGATGAGGTTGCAGATAAACCTGATTGGCCAAATAGGGATGCGCTTCAGGATCGACGTGGTGTTTGAGTAACGTAATAGGTACGACTAATGGCAGTTCGCCCTGCTGATATTGCTCGATACGGGTGAGGATATCTTGTCTTACCGTAGAGGGGGTCGTGTCTTTAAGATACCCCAGCAGATGCATTAGCACATTGGTGTGGTTGCCACGGCTGGCGGGGGTCGCCAGCGTTTCTATCAGCCCTTTGAAGTATGCCGATGCATGGGCTTCAAGGTCCTCACTCAAGTTGCTAAGTAACTGCCCAAGCTGCTTGTAATGTTTTTGGCTATGCGCCATCACCAGATATTTATGGCGTGCATGAAACTCGATTAATCCCTGGGGCGTCAGGCCTTCCTTTAATAACTGATGCCAGTGGTAATAGGTGTAGACCCGAGTGATGAAATTGTCCCTCAGAACTGCATCGTTCAGGCGGGCCTCTTCCTCGATGGGGAGCAGCGGTAATCGCTCGCTCAATACCTGAGCAAAAACACCGCGACCAGGGTCAATGTGAGGATGGCCATTCTTCTGGTAGACCTTGACGCGATGCATGCCGCAGCTCGGGGAATTCTTCATCAGAAGATAGCCTGAGACCTTGCCATCAATCTGGTCTGCCACTTTGTGGGCATATTCTGCCAATGCCTCTGTGACATCCATTTCTGCATTATTGGTTCCCACCGCTCTTGGCGCTTGTGGATCTCCGATGAGACGAATGGGCTCTCTGGGAATACCAAGGCCAATCGCAACTTCCGGGCAGAAAGGCTGAAACTCCATATACTTAGACAGGACGTCAAGGCAATAGCGGCTTTGCTTGTGTCCACCATTGAAGCGAACCTCTTCACCTAACAGGCAACTGCTAATTCCTAGAAGGATTCCATCCTGAGTATTCATAGCCTACCTCATGTTTGACAAAGGGCTGTCAGGAAATAGTTATACATAAAAATGATATTGTATAAGTTATGAATTTGGTTGTAATGAACTTTCATTCTCGGGGCAAGTGAATCATGCCTGGCGGCAGTATTTGCCTTCTGGGGTTTGACGCGCTTTACCGCAAGCTGCGAGTCTAGTCACTCTGATTACTGAGGGTAGTTTAGCTTTCAGTACTGTGCTGTAGGGAGGGAACCATGAATATCTTAATGACGGGTGGAACCGGCTTTTTAGGCAGCGCCCTTGCACCTTTACTACTGGCGAATGGCGATAATGTTGGCGCCTGGGTTCGTAATGTTGATAGGGCCCGCAAGGTTCTGCCATCTGCCGTGACGCTGTTCGAGCACCTTCCATCACACAAAGAACAGCAATGGGATGCAGTCATTAATTTAGCTGGTGCTCCAATTCTTGGGGCGCGCTGGACCGATGGCCGCAAGCAGGAGCTGAGAGACTCCCGTATCGGTCAGACCCAGACGCTGGTGCGGTGGATGTCTCAGGCTGAGTCGCCCATTCCGGTTATGCTGAGTGGTTCCGCCTGTGGTTACTACGGAAACTGTTCTCCCCGTCAAACGCTGACTGAAAGTTCATCAGCACAGGAGTGCTTCCCTCATCAGCTATGTCGAGATTGGGAAGAGGCCGCTTTGCATGCGCAAAATCAGGGGACGCGAGTTTGTTTGCTGCGCACCGGCGTTGTGCTGGATAAGCAAAAGGGTGCGCTCAAACAGATGTTGCCACCCTTCAGGCTGGGCTTGGGTGGGCCTATTGGTGATGGCAATCAGGTGATGTCCTGGATTCATCTGCAGGACTGGCTGGACGCTGTGGTATTCCTGCTGAAAAATCCCACCTTGCAAGGGGCTTTCAATCTCACTGCTCCGCACCCAGTGTCTAACCGTAGTTTTGCCAAATCTTTAGGTCAGGTGCTACATCGCCCTGCGATATTGCCAATGCCTGCCTCCGTGATGCATCTGTTGCTGGGTGAGGCGGCTGAGTTGGTGACACAGGGTCAGAAGGTGATACCGGAACGATTGGAAGAGGCTGGCTTTATTTTTGCCTATCCTCAGCTGGATGAGGCCCTGTCAGCCATTTTTGAGAAAAAGCCAGAAACAAAAGCCTGATCCCGGGCGTCCTGAAGCATGGCGTTCAGCAGTGCGCTGAGGCTATGATGTCAGGCAGTTTAAAAAGTGCTTTAGCAACGCGATCAATGGAGATAATCAACAGAAATGCGGTTGAGTGAGCAAAAGGTAAGCAAGCGTTTTGCAGTGATTGGCGCAGGTATCGCTGGCCTGGTTTGTGCTCATGCTCTGAAAAAAGCCGGCCATGAAGTGGTCGTATTTGAGAAGAGCCGGGGAGTCGGTGGCCGGTTGAGTTCGAAACGCTTGCCTAACTCTACCGGGCTCGATATGGGCACGACCGCATTTCAGGCATCAAACTCTGCATTTATCGAATGGCTTGAGAGCTTTACTGAAGCCACGCTCTGGCGGCCACAACAAGCATTATGGCTGGCAGGCGAGGGGTTTAGGCTTGTCGGTGGGAAAAGTTTCTGGGTCGGCGTGCCGAAAATGAATGCTTTTCTTAAAGAGCTTTCAGCAGATCTGGATATTCGTACCAGTCAGCGTGTTATTGAGCTGGAGTCAGAGCGGCGCTATATCACGCCGATCACGGATACTGAGTCTCTGGGTAATTTTGATGCCTGCGTTTTGGCGGTTCCTGCAGAGCAGGCCAAGGTATTGTTGAATCAATCGCCCGCATTGCAGGCTTATGCCAATGCTGCCAACGCTGAGCCATGCTGGTCTTTGGCCATTTCCACACGAATGCCTTGTTATCAGCCATTTGATTGGCTGGATCTGACCGGACACAGCTCTCTTCGCCGCTTGGTGCGTGTTTCCTCCAAGCCTGGAGCTGAGCATGATACTGAAGTCTGGGTGGCGCAAACCCATCGCCGTTGGTCACGTGAACATCTTGAGCAAACGCCGGAAGAAGTCTCAGCGTTGATTATTCCTGAAGTTGCCAAGCTGATTGGTGTAAGTCCCGCCGCGATGGAAAGTTTACATGTACACCGCTGGCGCTATGCCGAGCACATCTCCTCTGCGGAAGCTCCGGCTTATTATGATGAGCGCCGTCGAGTGGCTATTTGTGGTGACTGGCTGAAAGGCAATAGTGTTGAGGCTGCCTGGCAGAGCGGTCTTTATTGCGCAAGGTCGATTCTGGCAACCTTGTAACCGCGCTGCTGTACATGAGTGGAATCAACAAAAAAAGCCCTTGGTAATCAAGGGCTTTTTGCTGTCAGTCTGAAGCTGGCAATGCTAGCGTTCAGGTTTTTGGCTTTTTGCGAGCTGTTTTCTTGGCAGGCTTTTTAGTCTCAGTAGCTACTGGAAATGCCACGTTAAAGACATCCTGATACTGGCTTGCAAAGTGCGCTGTAACGCCTGCTTTAACGTAGTCAGGCAGCTCGTCGAAGTCTCGCTCGTTAGCCTTTGGCAGGATCAGCTCTGTAATACCGCTTCGTTTTGCGGCAATGACTTTCTCTCTGATACCACCCACCGGAAGCACTTTACCTGTGAGCGTCAGCTCTCCGGTCATGGCGATGCCTGGCTTGGGCGATTGTTCACGCGCTAAAGAAAGCAGGGCCGTTGCCATGGTCACACCTGCGCTGGGGCCATCCTTTGGCGTGGCACCTTCAGGTACGTGAAGGTGGATAAAGCCTTTCTCGAAGGCGGATGTGCCAGGCGCAAAGCTGTCAGCATGAGCACTTACAAAGCTGTAGGCGATCTCAGCCGACTCCTTCATGACATCACCTAGTTTACCTGTGAGCTTGAAACCACGGTTAATCCGGTGAATTTCATTAGCCTCAACCGGTAGAGTGGCTCCGCCCATGGCTGTCCAGGCAAGACCGGTGACGATCCCTTGTCCCTGCATGACTTCTTCCGGGCGAAAACGTGGCGCTCCTACAAATTCGACCAGATTGGTTGGGGTGATTACGACACGGCTGATCTCGTCCTCAAGCAATTTGCGAACTGCCTTGCGCAGAATTTTTTGCAGGAGCTTCTCCAGTTGGCGAACGCCAGCTTCACGCGCATAGTGCTGCACCAGCTCTGTGAGCGCCGGGTCGGTAATGCGCACGTTGGAACGTGCCACACCTGCACGCTCAAGCAGTTTGGGCCAGAGATGGCGTTTGACGATATCCACCTTTTCTTCGCCCAGATAACCCGCAAGACGAATGACTTCCATGCGATCCAGCAATGGTCCGGGAATAGTGTCGAGCTGGTTGGCGGTACACACGAAGAGCACTTTTGAGAGGTCCAGGCGCAAGTCCAGATAGTGATCCAGGAAGTCATTGTTTTGTTCAGGGTCCAGCACTTCAAGCAAGGCGGATGCCGGGTCACCTTGATAGGAGGTTCCCATTTTGTCGATTTCATCCAGCATAATGACCGGATTCTCTGACCCCACTTCTTTTAACGCCTGGGCAAGCTTGCCAGGCATTGCCCCGACATAGGTGCGGCGATGGCCCTTGATCTCGGCTTCGTCCCGCATTCCGCCAAGACTGAAACGATAGAACTTGCGACCAAGAGAGTCTGCGATGGCTCGACCAATGGAGGTTTTACCTACACCGGGAGGACCAACAAGCAGCACAATGGAGCCGGTGACTTCACCCTTCCAGGCGCCGAGCGCAAGAAACTCCAGAATACGCTCTTTAATGTCCCCGAGGCCTTCATGATGCTTGTCCAGGGTGCGCTTGGCGCGTTTGAGATCCAGCTTATCCTTGCTGTGTTTCCCCCAGGGTAACGATGTAATCCAGTCGAGGTAGTTGCGCGTGACGCTGTACTCGGAGGAGCCTGTCTCAAGCACCGACAGCTTGCTGATCTCATCATCAAAGCGCTTTTGAACCGCTTCCGGCATGGTGAGTTTGCTGGCGCGCTCCCTGAACATGTCGACATCGCTGCTGCGGTCGTCTTTTTCGAGCCCCAGTTCACGCTGGATAACTTTTAGCTGCTCTTTGAGGAAAAACTCGCGCTGCCGATCTTCGATTTTGTCATTCACTTCCTGACGGATGGAGCTTTGCAGCTTGGCCATCTCCAGCTCTTTTCGAAGCAGGATTAAGACCTTTTCCATACGTCGAATCAGCGGGAACGTTTCAAGAATGGCCTGAAGCTCTTCACCCTTGGCCGTCGTAATGGCTGCGGCAAAGTCACACAAAGGCGAAGGATCATTGGGGCTAAAGCGGTTCAGGTAATGTTTCAGCTCTTCACTGTAAAGCGGGTTATGAGGCAATAGCTCCTTGATGGCCTGGATCACCGCCATGCCATAGGCTTTAAGCTCGTCCTGATCTTCCTGAGGTGTCTTGGGGTAATCCACTTCAACCAGATACGGCGCCTTACGGCTCAGCCATCCGCGGATTTTGAAGCGTTCAAGACCCTGGGCAATAAACTGAATCTGGCCATCACCTTCATTCATCCGATGGACCCGGACGATGCAGCCAACGGCTGGGAAGTCTTCAGGGCGTAAACTGTCCAGATCCCGATCACCAACAAAGCAGAGACCAACCATCTGGTGCGGGGTTTTCATGACCCGTTCCAGTGTGTCGTGCCAGCGCTCGGCTCCCACCATCAACGGGTGAACCTGTGCGGGAAAAAAGGGGCGATTATTCACCGGTAGCAGATGTAGCTTATCCGGGAGTGCCTGGTTGGGAAGGATCAGCCCTGAGCCGTTTGTGTCAGCACTGATAACTTCGGGAATGTCGTGCTCCTGATCTGACATCAGTGTTTCTCCATCTCGCCGCAGTGGCGGCTTGTGAACGTGACGGCGTAGACCGTCCATGAATGACATTAAAGATGGGTACAGGTTTAGCTTTTCAAAGGGCAGGGGGGCCTGGTCGAAGGCAGAAGCTGTGGGACAGTGAAGGAGGTGTCGATAAGAATTATCTGAAATAGATCCTATGACCTGGGTCAGAGAATGAATTGCTACTTTTGGATAGTCTTTATTTAAGAGAAAAAGATTTCGCCGGATGAAATTTTCTTATTGGCAATTATTAATTTAGTAAAGCGAGGAAGCATTTATATGAAGGAGACAAAGTAAGATATGTCGCAATAATATTTTTACGATGTCGTTCAGAAATAAGTTTGAAGCTTTAAGATATGTTTACTCACGGCAGATATAAAGATGGCGCCTTAAGGCGCCATCCGATAATCAGAGCACGTTCACATTAGAAGCCTGCAAACCTTTCTGGCTCTCAGCTAAGTCAAACGTGACTCGCTGGCCTTCTACAAGGGTCTTGCGGCCTTTCTGCTGAATGGCACTGAAGTGTACGAATACGTCGGGACCGGTGTCTTGGGCGATGAAACCAAATCCCTTGGTGTCATTAAACCATTTTACGGTGCCTTGGCGGGGATCAGACATAACCTCTCCTGTCAGATCAAAACAATTCCAATTTGAGATCAAGGCTTTCAGCAGATAAGGCAGATATCGTTATAGATTACCTAGCTGTCAGAAAACTCAAGCAAGACCGAGAATAGGTGAGAAATCTTCAAAGCACAATGGCCTTTGTAACCCTTTGAATTATCCCTTAGTGGAATACACTGCTATTTCTGCAGTGAAAGAAAAGATTTTTGCCTTTAATCTAAAAAAAATGTCATTTTCAATAAGTTTTTCTGGCTAAGACACGTTAAAATAAGACTAAAGTATTACTACTCTTGGAGGTTTAACATGAGCGAATTTCGTCATCTGACTGAGATGGGCGTTGAAGATGTCACTGATATTGAGCGCTATACCCTGCGCCTGGAAGGTGACGATGATGTCCTGAAAATCTACTTTAAGAAGGACAAAGGCGACTGGTTCTCCCGTTCCAAGAAGTTCAAGTTTAAGCGTTTCCAGAAAACGGTACGGGTTAATGAAGGCAATCAGCATTACCGCGAAGTGACTGAGATGAGCCCTTATCTGTTGAAGGCGGTCGAAGAGCTGGACCGGCTGGTTGCTCGTGATCAGCAGAAGATGAGCGAGAAAGAACGCCTGATGGCAGAGCTGGAACATCTGGACAAGGTGGTGAGCCGCAAAATCTCCGATATGCGCCGACTCATTGAGTCAATGGACTAAGCGAGAAGAGATTCAGCGAGTGTGACAGAAGGGGAGGGCATCATGTTCGCCCCTGTTTTTGAAAGGTTTTTACAACAATCAGGGGTTGCCATGGCCTTGGCCCCTGCGTAATATGCGTCCCATAACGGCCCGCGGGAATAGCTCAGTTGGTAGAGCACAACCTTGCCAAGGTTGGGGTCGCGAGTTCGAGTCTCGTTTCCCGCTCCATTCTTGCCGTTACCTTCCCCAAGTGATTTTTCTTTTTTCGGCCACTGAAGTCTTCCAGCACTTTTCTGCTTACTTTTATATTGTCCTTGCGACAGATCACGTTGCTCCATAGCAAAATCCTAAGGTTCTGCCCTCGCCGCTCCGGCGTTTAGCGGTTGTTTTCGCGTTTCCTGGGTACTTACTTACCGCCGTGGGCTTTATTTGGTAGAAAAATTACAACGATTTTAGCTTCCCAGGCGCTTAAGGCTCGCTGTTTCCATAATCCGTGTAGAGATCTCTTCGACAGAAAGCTTGGTTGTGTCGATGGTGGGAATGCGCTCTCGTGTGAAGAGTTGCTGAGCTTCACGTAGCTCAAAATCACACTGCTCAAACGTACTGTACTGACTGCCGGGGCGTCTTTCATGGCGAATATCAGCCAGCTGGTGCGGGTCGATAGTCAGTGCATAAAGTTTGTGCCGGTAGGGCTGCAATGCCTGAGGTAGCTGAAGTCTGCCGTGTTCGGGAAAGTCTTCTTCGGTGAGCGGATAGTTAGCCGCTTTTACACCAAATTGCAGTGCCAGATACAAACAGGTGGGTGTTTTGCCGCAGCGCGACACTCCGACCAGAATCAGGTCAGCATCTTTATAACCGTAGGACTTCAGTCCGTCATCTTGCTCCAGTGCAAAGTTCACCGCCTCAATGCGGGCCTTATAGCGTTTCTCTTCCTTAATACCGTGTGATTGTCCGATGTGATAGCTCGAGGGCGTACCAAGCTCCTGTTCAAGCGGGTTCAGGTAGGTCGAAAAGATATCGATGGTGAAAGCATTGGCCTGCATCAGCACTTCACGGATGCCCTTATCGACCAGAGTATCGAACACCAGCGGGCGCTCACCATCCGTGATTGCTTGTGCATTGATACGTTTTACTACGGTGGCTGCTTTTTCCAGAGTGTCGATGTAAGGCAGTGTCACTTGCTCAAACTCGATGGATTTGAACTGAGAGAGCAGGCTGTGGCCCAGAGCCTCTGCGGTGATACCTGTACCGTCAGAAATAAAGAAAGCGGTTCTTTTCATGACATTCAGCCCTCATTGTCCGTGTAAAGCGGCTCAAAAAGTTCGGGATATAGTTAATTAACCAAAAAACGTTTAAAACTGTGTTTACTCGTCTGTTTTTCTCGTAATTTGCTCAAATTTATAATTCAAGTTGCTGATAAATATAATAAAAATATATTGGTAAGACCGGTAGTTAAATTACATTGATGTAAAGCTATCTTAGGTTAAGTTTTTCTGATTATCATTAATTATCTGCTCGCAGGTGACACCGACTTACACCCACAAGGATAAGTCGGTTTTGCTTTTTCGAGCTGTGAATCCAGCTACAGCTGGGGAACGCTTAATCAAGAAAGGGGCTTCACCTTGGAAAACTACATTTTGTTTTTCGACAAGGTCGGTATGCAGGATGTGGAGCGTGTTGGTGGCAAAAACGCTTCACTGGGCGAGATGATCAGCAATCTGGCGAACGCAGGCGTTAGCGTTCCTAACGGCTTTGCGACCACCGCTTATGCGTATTGGGACTTTCTTGAATATGGCAATCTGGCTGAGCGTATCGCGACCCGTCTGGAAGCGCTGAATGTCGAAGATGTGCGAGCATTGATCGCAGCAGGTAAAGAAATTCGCCAGTGGGTGATGGAAGCGCCGTTCCAGCCTGCGCTGGAAGATGCCATTGATACTGCCTGGGCACAGCTGACTAAAGACAACGATGCACTGGCGGTTGCGGTGCGCTCTTCAGCGACTGCGGAAGATCTTCCGGATGCCTCTTTTGCGGGCCAGCAGGAAACCTTCCTGAATATCCGTGGCCTTGAGAACGTGAAGCATGCGATCAAAGAGGTCTTTGCTTCTCTTTATAACGACCGGGCCATTTCGTACCGCGTGCATCATGGCTTTGCTCACGGCGATGTCGCGCTTTCTGCCGGTATTCAAAAAATGGTACGCAGCGAAACCGGCTGCAGCGGCGTCATGTTCACTTTGGATACTGAGTCCGGATTTGATCAGGCCGTTTTTGTTACCGCCTCATACGGTCTCGGGGAAACGGTCGTGCAGGGTTCTGTGAATCCTGACGAGTTTTACGTCTACAAACCCAATCTGGCTGCAAATCGTCCGGCAGTGCTGCGTCGTACTCTGGGCTCCAAAGCAATCAAGATGATCTACGGTAGCGAGGGGGTGACTGGCCGCTCCGTCCTGACAGTCGATGTTGATGAACAAGAGCGTGCACGTTATTGCATCAGCGATGCAGAGGCAGAATCACTGGCACGCCAGGCTCTCATTATTGAAAAACATTACGGTCGCCCAATGGATATCGAATGGGCGAAGGATGGTGATGATGGCCAGCTTTATATTGTTCAGGCGCGTCCTGAGACGGTAAAAAGCCGTGCCAGCGCCCAGGTTCGTGAGCGCTTTCAGCTTAAAGCGCGTAGTGATGTCCTGGTCGAAGGCCGAAGCATCGGTCAGCGCATTGGTCAGGGACAGGTGCGTATTGTCGCGAGTCTGGAGGATATGCATTTGGTTCAACCGGGTGATGTGCTTGTGACAGACATGACGGATCCGGACTGGGAGCCCGTCATGAAGCGTTCCGCGGCGATCATTACCAATCGTGGTGGCCGAACCTGTCATGCTGCCATCATCGCCCGTGAGCTGGGTATTCCTGCGATCGTGGGCTGTGGTGATGCCACTGAAAAGCTGCACGCAGGGCAGAGCGTTACCGTTTCCTGTGCTGAGGGCGATACCGGCCGTGTTTATGCCGGATTGCTGGAGTTCGATCATACCGAGCTGAATATCCAGTCCATGCCTGAGTTGCCTTTCAAGGTCATGATGAATGTCGGTAACCCGGACCGCGCCTTTGACTTTGCTTCCCTTCCTCACGCAGGTGTTGGACTGGCGCGCCTTGAATTCATTATCAACCGCATGATTGGCGTTCATCCTAAAGCCTTGCTGGAATTTGACCAGCAGCCTCAGGATGTCAAAGCGGCGATTGAGCGGCGCATGACAGGGTATAGCTCGCCGGTGGATTTTTACGTCGATCGTCTGGTGGAAGGCATTGCGACGTTGGGCGCCGCCTTTGCTCCGCAAAAAGTCATCGTGCGTATGTCCGACTTCAAATCGAACGAATATGAGAACCTGATCGGCGGTCATCGCTACGAGCCAGGTGAGGAAAACCCCATGCTGGGTTTCCGCGGCGCATCACGTTATATCTCTGATAGCTTCCGCGAGTGTTTTGCGCTGGAGTGTCAGGCGATCAAGCGTGCTCGCGATACGATGGGGTTGACGAACATTGAGATCATGATTCCGTTTGTTCGCACGGTAAGTGAAGCGGCTCAGGTCATTGATTTGTTGGCGGAACACGGCCTCAAGCGTGGAGAAAATGGCCTGCGTATCATCATGATGTGTGAGCTGCCAGCGAACGCGCTGCTTGCTGATGAGTTCCTTGAGCATTTTGATGGCTTCTCGATTGGCTCCAACGACATGACACAGCTGACGCTTGGGCTGGATCGCGATTCCGGCATCATCGCGCACTTGTTTGATGAGCGAAATGAAGCGGTGAAGAAGCTACTGTCCATGGCAATTCAGGCGTGTCGTAAACAGGGTAAATACATCGGTATCTGTGGTCAGGGGCCTTCGGATCATCCGGATCTGGCGCGCTGGCTGATGGAGCAGGGGATTGAGTCTGTTTCACTGAACCCTGATTCTGTTGTCGATACCTGGCTTTATCTTGCAGAGCAAGGCTGAGTTTTACCGTTAAACCTTTTATTTTGCACAAGGCACCCGAAAGCCCTCAATAAAAACAAGATTGTGCATCCCTTCCAGGCAGCCCGCGGGCTGCCTTTTTTCCTTTCATAACGCTGTGTTTACAGTGGGCGTTCAAGGTAATTCCTGCAGAAGTGTTTCTAACGGGATAAAGTCCGTGACATCTCGAAGCGAGCCGTGTCGCTTTTCTTCAGAGCAATAGCGTAGCCTTTAAAATCGTCATCGGAGCCCGGAAATGGTTAGGGACGATGTCTATGTGAGCGGGGAAAGGAGAAGGTTATCCATGCAAAATTACTTACAAAAAGGGAGTCGTGACAGTCGTTTATCAGCATCCTGGATGCTAAGCCTGATGCTATCCCTTGGCATTGTCACTCCTGCCGTTTCGCAGGCTGCTGATATCACCGCCTTGCCTGATACTGCCGTCAGCGGCACCACCACTTCCGAAGCGATCAAAGTGACTCCGGAGAAAAATAAGCTGAAGGCTGAAGTGGTTGCCACCAAGCCTGAGGATTTGAAGAAGGAAGGGCTATATATCTCGACCGATAAGGGTCTTGAACCCCTCCCTGAGTATGACGGCTACACCTTTAATTACTCTGATCTTGGGACGATTCCCTGGCGTCATGTGAGCCAGCCTCTGGAGCTTGTGGCCAAGATTAAGGGCTTTAATCCCGACATCCTTTTCGTCTACACCCGCCCGCTGGATTTCTCGATTTCACGGGACCTGCAGTCTCCCCGTGTGACGGCGATCGATGCGGACAAATCCCTGTACCGTATTGCCTTTGGTGAGATTTCTCCGAATTCAATTCTTGTTATTGAGAGTGAGGGTAAAACCTTCGCCATGACACTTACCGATCCGAAGCAGGTCATCGTCAAAGAACTCTCTAACACTGCTGCAATTCCAATGACAGCGGCCAGTCATGCAACTGAAGCACTGAAAGCCTTTCCTGATGATCCGGACATCCTGCATTGGAAAAAGTACTGGGATGAGAAGATTCAACAGCAGGCTCAGTAGTCGGCTAAAGTACAATGACGCTACGGGCATCAGGCGGCTTTAGCTCGGCAGGTAATTGAAAACCCGAGGATTTGGGATTTTCTGGCGCGATAGGGTAAAGAGTGTTTATCAAGGCTCGTGAGCTTGCTATGGTTAGTGAATATCTGCGCTGGCAGTGGCCCGCAGAGCGGTTATTTCATGGAGTATGGTACGCATGTCTTCTCAGTCTTCCTTTGGCAGTCTCGATCCCCGTTTGCAGAATGATCTGACCGACGTCGAGATGGACACTCTTGCGGTGCGCGCAGGCCACATGCGCACCCCAGAGGCCGAGCATGCCGAAGCGATTTTCCCCACGTCCAGTTTTGTATTCAGCAGTGCTCAGGAAGCAGCAACGCGTTTTGCCTCTGCTGAAGGCAACATCTATTCCCGCTTCACCAACCCTACAGTTCGCGCGTTTGAACAGCGAATTGCAGCCCTTGAAGGCGCCGAGCGTGCGGTGGCAACGGCATCCGGCATGGCGGCCATTATGAGTCTGACCTGCGGCATGCTGGAGCAGGGCGATCATATCGTCTGCTCCCGCAGTGTTTTTGGCTCTACCATCAGTTTCTTTGATAAATATCTGGCGAAATTCGGCATCACCACAACTTATGTGGACCCCAAGGACTTCGCAGCATGGAAAGAAGCGGTTACCCCGACAACCAGGCTTTTCTTTATTGAGACGCCTTCCAACCCACTGGCAGAAATTGTGGATGTTCCGGCGCTGGCGGATATTGCCCACGCAGCGGGTGTGAAGCTGGTGGTTGATAACTGCTTTCTGACCCCTGCGCTACAGCAGCCACTGGCGATGGGCGCCGATATCATCATCCATTCGGCGACTAAGTACCTGGATGGTCAGGGGCGTTGTATTGGTGGCGTTGTGGTCGGCAATCATGATGACATGGAGAAGGTTTTTGCCTTCCTCAGAACAGCCGGTCCGTCCATGAGTCCCTTCAATGCCTGGGTTTTCCTGAAAGGGCTTGAGACGCTGAAACTGCGTATGGAAGCGCAAAGTGCCGCGGCTCTGGAGCTGGCGACCTGGCTTGAAGCGCATCCCAAGGTAAGTCGGGTGTATTACTCAGGTCTGGAAAGCCATCCGCAGCATGCGCTGGCACGTAAGCAGCAGAAAGCCTTCGGTGGCGTTCTGGCTTTTGAAGTGCAGGGCGGTCAGGCGCAAGCCTGGAAGGTCATTGATTCCACTCGTTTGATTTCCATTACCGGTAATCTGGGTGATACCCGTACCACCATTACCCATCCGGCGACGACGACTCACGGCAAAATGTCGGCTGAGGCACGCGCACAGGCGGGAATCGCTGATAGTCTGATTCGTATTTCAGTGGGGCTTGAAGCGCTTGATGACATCAAACGTGATATCAACCGCGGTCTGGAGCTGATCTGATGATGTCGCGGCCAGTAGTGCTTACGCTGGCCGTCATGCTGGCGGGTTGCGATGACAGCGGTCCGCCACAAAACAGCGATTTCGCTAAAATTCTGACCACTAATCAGCACACCACACCTTCAGGCAACAGCGACCCGTTGCCAGAAAACTTCCTGCAAATCCCCGAAACCACCATTAGTGTGCCCAACATGCCGCTGATGGAAATCTCCATTACCCTGCAAACACCCGACTACGCCAGTAAAAGCAACCTGTCGGATAACATGCCGCTGGTTCAGCATTACCTGACGGTGGCGCTGTCTCAGGTCGACATGAGTCAGGTGAAAGATCAGCAGGCACGTGAACTACTGCTGATGCAGGTCAGGGATTATGTGAATGACAGTCTCGCCAGTGATGGCGTTCGCGGTAATATCCAGCGAGTGCTGATTGATCATCTCTGGGTTGACCGGCAACGTTAAGCCTCTCTTCTGAGATAAGGAGTGATCATGAGCACTCGCTATCTGAAACGCTTTTTTAACCCCCGCAGTATCGCCGTCTTTGGCGCATCTTCTTCCCCCGACAGTCTTGGCGGCGTTGTCATTCGTAATCTGCAGGACAGCGGATACCAGGGTCATTTATATGCCGTTCATCGGGATGCCGAAGGGGATGTTTTTGGCGTGCCCTGTTATCAGGGAATTGCCACGCTGCCGGAAATGCCGGAGCTGGCGGTTATTTGCTCCGATGCGGAACGGGTACCTGAGCTGATTCGTAAGCTTGGCGCCAATGAAGTGCGGGCCGCCCTGGTGCTGAGCGGCGGTTATCTTGCTCAGGGTGAGGAAAGCCTGTCGCTACGAGAGGCCGTCAAGGAAGCGGCCCGTCCCTACGGGATTCGTATTATCGGGCCTGATTGCTTAGGTATTCTGGTACCGGCCAGTAACCTTAATGCCAGTTACAGTCACCTCAATGTTCATAAGGGCAAGATCGGTTATGTCGGTCAGTCGGGCATCATGGGAACGGCCATGATTGACTGGGCGAATGGTCAAGGCATCGGCTTTTCTCACTTTCTTACTATTGGCGATTCAGTGGATGTGGATCTGCCATCGGTGCTGGATTACCTCGCCGCTGACCCCTACACCAAAGCTATCGTTCTGCAGCTCAATCAGGTTACTCGCGCACGGCATTTTATTTCTGCCGTTCGTGCTGCCTCCCGCAACAAGCTGGTGTTGATACTCAAAAGTGGTTTTCTGCATCGAAATACGCTGGATGCCCAGAGTACAACCGCTAATGTGGATGAGGATGCCGTTTACGATGCGGTACTGAGACGGGCGGGTGTGCTGCGTGTCACCACTTCCGATGAGGTCTTTAATGCGCTGGAAACGTTGAGCCGCAGTAAGCCTCTGAGAGGGGAGCGCCTGGCGATTCTGTGTAATGGCATGGGGCCAAATGCACTGGCGGTGGATGCCTTGCACCAGTCCGGCGGCACACTCGCTGAGCTGTCAGAGGAGAGTATTAACCAGCTGGCCGGGATTCTCCCGCCGTTCTGGAATCGCTCCAATCCCATTGATCTGAATTCACCGGCAACCCCGGAGCGTTTTGCCCATGCCATAGAAATTCTCGCACGGGACAAAGGAGTGGACGCCATTCTGGTGATTCATGCGCCAACACGGATGGCACCCAGTATTGATACAGCAGAAGCCATTTTGCGTATTTCGCCCAAGGTTACCGCCAGTCTGCTGACCAGTTTTATGGGCCGAGCCAGTGCCATAGCTGCACGAAACCTGGTCAGTGCTTCCGGTATTCCTACCTATATCACCCCTGAAAAGGCCATCGAAGGCTTTATGCATCTGGTGCACTATCGCCGAAATCAGGAAGCGACACGGCAGACACCGCCGAACTGGATTCCACAAGAGCAGTCCCTGTATCGGATGCGAGCGAAGGCGCTCGTTGAAGAAGCTCAATCTCAAGGCAGAGATTTTCTCTTTCATGCAGAAGTGATGGAGCTTCTGAACCACTACGGTATTTCCACTGCGATCTGTCGCTATGCAAACGATCCTGCAGGAGTGATCGCCGAAGCGCAGAAATTCCCAGGGACCGTTGCGGTAAAAGTCCTGCATCAGCAAAACCGCTATCCCTTCGCTTATGACCGCCTGACCACCAAACGCTGGCAGGACATGGCGCTGGATCTGGCGGGTGAGGAGGAAATGGAGCGCAAGGTTATGTCGCTAAATTACCGGGCGGCTGAACGTTACGACGATGACCAGCGTGATGGTTTCCTGATTCAGGAGATGAAGCGCGGTTTCCAGTCCATGCAAATGCATGTCGGCATTACCCAGCATCCGGTGTTTGGCCCGTTAATCCTGTTTGGCGTCGGTGGTTATACCGTCGATGTGCTGGGGGACCGTCAGTTGGGTATTCCTCCGCTCAATCTGACCCTCGCCCGGCTCATGATTCAGCAAAGCCGGGTGGCGCGTATCATCGCCGAGAACAGTTATCAGGTGGAGGAGGATATCGAGCAGATTGCCCGGCTACTGGTCAAGCTGGCGCAGCTGGCGGTGGATCTGCCGCAGGTATCGGGCCTTGAGATTAACCCGTTACTGCTGAACAAGCAGGGACTGTTGGCCGTTGATGCATCGGTCTCACTCGGTGATGCCGTATCGCCCTGTATTCTGCCGTATCCGGAAGAGCTGCGAGAGTGGATCACACTCAAGCGCAGTGGCACTGAGGTGGAGCTTCGGCCTATTCGTGGTGAGGATGAGCCCGCGCACCTGCTTTTCTACAAACAGCTCAGCCCTGAGACTGTGAGGTTGCGTTACTTCTATAGTCGGGCAGTCCCTGAGCATCAGGAGCTGGCCAACTGGGCTCAAATTGATTACGACCGTGAAATGGCCTTTATCGCGACCCGTCAGGGAAATGATGGCCAGCCTGAAACGCTCGGTGTTGTCCGTGCGATCACCGATGCCGATAACGTTTCAGCGGAGTTCTCTATCGTGATTCGTGACGATATGCAGGGTGAAGGTCTGGGGCGGATGATGATGCAAAAAGTTATCAACTATTGTCGGGAGCGCGGCACCCTGCAGCTGGAGGGCGCGACCTTGCCATCTAACTCCGGTATGCAAAAACTCGCCAGCGCACTGGGGTTCACCAATAAGTACAACGCCGATGAAGAAGTGGTGGAAATGCGGTTGCCGCTGAATGAGCCCAAGGAGGACTGGCAGTTTCACCGACTGTCGTGATCATCCCTCAGGAAGGCAGAACCTCCGCCAGTGTCGCCAGCAGTTGCGCCGGAGCGATGCCACTTAATGAGTAGAAAATGGTTTGGCCATCCCGTCTTGTAGCCACCAGCCCTTCATGTCGCAGTACGGCGAGATGCTGAGACAACGACGACTGGCTGATATCAATCTCGGTATTCAGCTCGGTAACCGAAAGCTCACGCCCCAGCAGTTTGAAGAGAATCAGCAACCGGCTTTTATTGGCGATGGCTTTAAGCAGACGTGCGCCTGCCTCACTGACCTGATGCAGATCTTCCGGCGGGTGCTGCAGTAGCGCAGACGATGCATTCTCAGTAGGGCTCACAACTTGTCCTCTGTAGACAGTGGGCAATCGTCATTAGGTCTTCGCACCACAGGATGCGATGGGCTTGGTATTGGTGCAGGCAAGGCTGCTGAGCTGTTGCTCACCCTTCATGCTAGAAAATATCCGAAGGGGACTCAACGAAGACTGCGGAAAAGGCAAGATTGATTGATCCTGATCAAGTTGCAGTAACTCGTTGGCAATAAAAAAGGCATTACCCATGGGCAATGCCTTTTTCTGTACAGGTATCGTGTTCGCTTAGTAGGCGACCAGCGAGAATACCGGCAGGTCTGCATCACGCAGTTTTTGCGAGCCGCCAAGTTCGGGCAAGTCAATGATGCTGGCTACTTCGGTGACTTTACCGCCGAGGCGATGAATCAGGCTGCAGGCGGCCATCAGCGTACCGCCAGTTGCGATCAGATCATCAAACAGCAGTACGCGAGCGCCTTCACTGCAGGCATCGGTCTGTAGCTCCAATGTGGCAGAGCCGTACTCAAGATCATAAGACTCGCTGATGGTTTCGCCGGGCAGTTTGCCTTTTTTGCGAACCAGAATCAGCGGCTTGTTAAGCTGGTGGGCCAGAATCGCGCTGATCAGAAAACCGCGCGCATCAATACTGGCAATGTGGGTGATATCAGAGCTGATATAACGCTCGATAAAACCATCCGCCACTTTGCGAAGGGCTTTGGGGTCCGCGAAAATCGGGGTGATATCACGGAAGGTAACACCGGGCTCAGGCCAGTCAGGCAGGGCACGAATTACTGATTTTACATATTCAACGTCAAAGGCCATTGAGAGCATCCTTGGACTGGTGAGCGGGTGGGGCTTCAACGTTAAAGTTTGATCACAGCCACGGCAGCTTCTCAAACCTTCGCTTCGGCAAAGCTCACAGACTACCGCAATTTCTTGTGTGGGCGAAGAGGGCGACCCATGGAAGGATCGCCCGAAGGGCAGGATTAACCGTTTGCCACGTTGATCAAATGGGCTTCTGCGTGCTCGCATTCGCCAGCAATCCGATACAGTTCGGACGTGTTGATCACACGAATGTCCTTGCCATCCACCTCAATCACTTCCTGTTTTTGCAGGCGTGTGAAAATGCGGCTGACCGTTTCAACGGCCAATCCCAGATAGTTACCGATTTCATTACGCGACATCGGCAGGCGGAAATGGGTGGGAGAAAAACCGCGCAGCTTGAAGCGTTGTGACAGTCTCACCAGGAAAGTACCAATCCGTTCATCCGCGCTCTTTTTGCTGAGTAGCAGCATCATCTGCTGCTCATCCCGGATCTCTTTACTCATGGTGCGCAGCAGGTTTTTGCGAAGTTCTGGCAGCTGACCGGAGAGGGAATCCAGCTTTTCAAACGGGATCTCGCAGACGGTGGTTGTTTCCAGCACCTTGGCCGAGACAGGGTAGGCACTTTCATGAATACCACTCAGACCAATCAGCTCACTTGGCATATAGAAGCCGGTAATCTGCTCCTCGCCTTCGTCAGTAACGGTATAGGTTTTAATGGCACCGGCGCGTACGGCATAGACAGAGCTGAAATCTTCACCCTGTCGGAACAAATGGTCACCTTTCTTTAAAGGGCGACTTTTATCGATGATGCCATCCAGGCGTTCCATATCGGTGAAGCTGAGCGAAAGGGGGAGGCATAAAGAATTCAGGCTGCAATGTTGGCAATGCGCCTGACGAATATTGCGAATGATCGGCTCCATGGTGCTGCGTTCAGCCATGATCGTATTCCTTGCACTGGGTCCATCAAATGGCAAATGTATCGGTGTTAGCTCGGGTGTCTTGCCGCGACCACTGCTGTCAAACAATGCGGGAAAACCGTTGCTCTGTCTGGGGTTGCCGATAAATATCAAACAACATACAAAGCGAGCGTATTAGTAAACGCCCCCGAGGCAGGATATACAAGCCATCGTCCGTAAGATTAATCAGACCATCGTCTGAGAATGGTTTCATCAAACTGAGTTCATGGGCGAACTCGGTGTGAAAGTGGATCTTCCATTGCTCAGAAAATGTGCTGAAGTCGAGTTGGAAATGACAGATCAACTGGTTGATCAGCGCGCGGCGCATGATGTCATCATCACTCAGAATTATGCCCCGGGTAATTGCGTGACCTTTGCGATGGACTTTCTCGCTCCAGTCATCCACATCGTGGGCATTTTGCAAGTAGGTATCTCCTAGCTGGCCGATCGCAGAAGGGCCGCAGGCAATCAGGTCACAATTTCCATGGGTGGTATAGCCCTGAAAATTACGATGCAGCATCTCATCCTGTTGGGCACTGGTGAGGCTGTCATCTGGCAGAGCAAAGTGATCCATGCCGATGTAGTGATAACCTGCCTCCAGTAAGCGCTCGATACTCAGACCGAGGATGTCGAGTTTTTCTGCCGGGCTGGGGAGATCGCTATCATTAATATGGCGCTGGGGCCGAAAGCGATCGGGCAGGTGTGCATAGTTAAAGACGCAGATCCGGTCTGGACGAAGTCCGATAACGGTATTGAGGGTTTCCCCAAACAGCATGAGATTTTGCTTGGGCAGGCCGTAGATCAGGTCAAAGTTGATGGAACGAAACCCCAGCTCGCGAGCGGCGTTCAGTTGCTCATCAATAAGTGCTGTTGGCTGGATACGATTAACAGCCTGCTGAACGACAAGATTGGTATCCTGAACGCCAAAACTCAGACGGTTAAAACCAAGCTCCCGAAGTGTGCCCAGACGGGCAATATCGACACTGCGCGGATCAATCTCAATGGAGAAGTCTGCGTCGGCAGAAGTGCTGAGGTTGAAGTTCTTGCGCAGGAACACCATCACTTCCGCGATTTCAGCATCGTTCAGAAACGTCGGCGTACCGCCACCAAAGTGCAGCTGTTCCACCGTGCGGCCTTTGGCGAAATGCTCAGCATAGTAAGAAAGCTCCTGAAACAGAGTGTCCAGAAAGGGTCTTACACGCTGATGCTGACGTGTGATGATTTTGTTGCAGGCGCAGTAATAGCAGATGCTGCTGCAAAAAGGCACGTGCAGATACAGCGACAAGGGTTTAGACCGGTCGCTGCGCTGCTCGGCCAGTCCGAGTAGACTGCCGGCATTTTGAGGTTTGAAATCTGCCGCAGTGGGGTACGAGGTATACCTTGGTCCGGCGCGATCATAGCGTTTTATCAGTTCAGGCTCCCAAAGGGGGGCAGCCTGAAGCTGTTCATTAAGGGCGTAGCTCACAGTTTGGCTCCTGATGTTGCTCTACAACAAAAATTATAAGGAGCCATACTTCGTGCCAGATGACCTGGATCAACTTCCGGTGAGATTGGCTTGAAAAAGTGAGGTCTTCACCTCGGGCGTAGGTGCTTTTAACGTATCGGAGTGATCACGTTGGTTGACAGTAGAGCCATCGCAGTAAGGACTCAGGAATGAAGGTTAAACAGGTTATTGTCCTGCATGGCGCAGGCGCGGGCCATGGCAGTGATTTTTTGCAGCAGATTGCTTCGCTGTGGCAGCAAGCGTCTGTGCAGGGCGAACAAGGTGGTTTCAGCTACGAGGCCCACGATTTCCCCTATATGAAACGGATGCAGGCTGAAGGGCGTCGGCTACCGCCGGATCGCTTCGACAAGCTACTTATTGATGTGAGCGAGCGACTGGATGAGCTTGAACAGAACTCCGTGCTTTTAGTGGGCAAATCAATGGGCGGGCGCGTTGCTGCCGCATTACGGTCTCATCCGGCAGTCTGTGCAGCGGTGGCATTAGGCTATCCGTTCCATCCCATTGGCAAGCCGGAGAAACTGCGGCTTGAGCCGTTGGAGTCCATGGCGGCGCCACTGTTGATTGTGCAGGGAACGCGTGACAAGTTTGGCACCCGGGAAGAACTGGCAGCGGCAGAGTGGGCGAAAGCTCTGGAAATTCAATGGTTGGAGGAAGCAGATCACGACTTCAACGTACCCAAGCGAACCGGATTGACTCAGGCCGCCATGATCGAAAAGGCGCACCAGCACTTACTGGCCTGGCTTGAGCGTCAGTCCGCCATCGCTTAAGGCGTCCTGAGCAGGTAAAATACCCCTTTTTTGCTGGCCCGAGAGAGACTATGCCCGAGCTGAACCACCTGCTGTTATTGTGTCGCGCCGGATTTGAACGTGAATGCGCCGTGGAAATCCAGGAACGGGCAGCAGCCGTCGGTATCTATGGTTACCCCAAGTTCAAAGGCGAAACCGGCTTTGTCACCTTTATCTGCCATGTCCCCGGCGATGCGTTGGCTCTGACCGAACGCGTAGCATGGGATGAACTGGTATTTGTGCGTCAGTGGGCCGCCTGCCTGCCTGTGCTGACGGACATTCCGAAACAGGACCGCGTGGGCTTTATCGCCGAACAGCTGGAAGGCTTTCCACTGTGTGGTGAGGTCTGGGTGGAAGCGGCAGATAGTGAGCAGGGTTCTGCACTACAGGGGTTGTGTCGCAAGATCGTACCGCCATTATCCAGCGCTCTGCGTAAGCAGGGTGTTCTCAGCAATAAGCGTAACCAGCGTTTGCCGCGCCTTTATATCGGCTGGATGGATGAGCGCCAGTTATATATCGGTTATGTCTTGCCACGTCATGCTTCACCCTGGCCGCAAGGTATCCTGCGTCTTAAGTTTCCTCCTGCTGCACCCAGCCGTTCCACGCTCAAGCTGGAAGAAGCCTGGCGGTTTTTTATCCCCGAAGAGGCCTGGCCGAAGGTGCTGGAACCCGGCATGAAAGCCGTGGATCTGGGCGCTTGCCCCGGTGGTTGGACCTGGCAGCTGGTGAATCGCTACATGAAAGTGGTTTCCGTTGATAATGGCCCAATGGATGATGCCCTGATGAAGTCTGGGCAGGTGACCCATGCGGTGACGGATGGCTTTACCTATACACCGCAAAGTCCAGTGGACTGGATGGTGTGCGACATCGCCGATAAACCGGGGCGTGTCATTGACCTGATGATCAAGTGGATTGTGCGTGGCTGGTGCCGCTTCACGGTATTTAACCTGAAGTTACCCATGCATAAGCGCTATGAGAGCTATATCCAGTGTATTACCAAGCTGGATGAGGCCTGTAAGGAAGCCGGTATTCCGCTGCATCGCCAGGTGCGCCATCTCTATCATGACCGCGAAGAGATCACTGTGTTTGCTTGTCAGGAACAGGACTGGCAGTTGATGCTTGATCAGCTGGGAAGATAGGCTGGCAATACCGCTAAATCTGCTCTCAAAGATTGATTTCCTTGGGCATTTCTTGAAAACGCCGTCTATGATGGTCAAGACATTTGACCTTTGGCCGTCATAAACACCAGGTACAGGTACGTCGTGAGTACTATGAGCCAAGCGCTTGAACACAGTCATGAGCTGGACACCAAAGGCCTCAACTGTCCGGAGCCGGTCATGTTGATGCATAAGGCAGTTCGCAAGATGCAAAGTGGTGAGTTGATTCGCGTTGAAGCAACTGATCCCTCAACCACACGTGATATTCCCAAGTTCTGCGAGTTTCTGGGCCACGAACTGGTCAGTAAGGGCGAGCAGGATGAAGTGTACTGGTACCTGGTCAGAAAGGGTTAAGCCAGTTACCCGACGGGTATGAAGTCGAGTCTTATCAGGAGACATGCAATGGCGGGACAGCAATCAGCCCCGACTAGCCTTAATGAAGTCCTTACACGTCTTGAGCATCAATTTGATGAGCAGCAAGACCGTATGGTCGCTGAAACCGAAAAGCGTCAGGCACTGGAAGCCGAGCTTGCTTCTTTGCGTGAAGCATTGGCAGAGAAACAGCGTCTGCTCGACGATGCCCACGAAGCCCTGTCTCAGATGATTCAAAACAAGGGTGCCACCACCGTTTCTGAGGCGGGAGATCATCTCAGCGCAGATGATCTGATGGATCAGGCGATTGAGCAGAGCTTTTCCGAAGCTCAGCGTGCCAGTACTGAAACGCTGCCGTATCAGTGGTCCATGGTGGATGCCGAGAGCACCGAAACAGGTGAAGATGATCACAGTGTCTTGCCTGAATCCGGCGATTCTGAGCCCAACAACATTGACAGCGCCGGCCCAAGCGTCGATGCTCTGCCATTCGGCGTGACGGAGCAGACAGCGTTTGCTGATGAAGAGCCGGTCAATAATTCTGAAACAGAGCAGCTGCAAGATAACCTGCACTGGTCTGAACCGACGGATATCGAGCCTTCTGCGGAAACGCTGCAGAGTCCTGATGTTTATGATTCACCCTCTGATGATGAAGCACACTTCGAGCTGACCCCACCTCCTATGACAGATACGACCTCTACACCTGCACAGGCTGATCAAAACTCCGAGCAGGCCCAGAACAGCGATAACAAAAAAGCGCGTAACAAGCGCAAGAACCAGGCTGCTAATCGTGCTGCCGTCCAGTGGTTGATGGACGAGTTCCCTCTGACCTTCAGTCGCGAGAATCCTCGTCCGCTGAAGATCGGTATTCAGGAAAACCTGATGGAGCGCAAGCCTGATGCCGCCGGTAAAATCAAGCGTGGTCTGGCCAGCTATACCCGTTCACCTTACTACCTGAAATCCTTCAAGGCGGGCGTTGAGCGCGTTGATCTTGATGGTCAGGATGCCGGTGCCATTAGCGAGCAGGATGCGCAGTACGCCGCAGGTCAGTTCGAGAAGTACTACGGCAAAGCGCCAGCTCCTGCTGGCAAAAAAGCGCCTCGCAAAGAGAAAGAGCAGCGTCCGAAGCGCCCAAGTGCGGAAGAGCGTCAGGCCAAAGCTGATCAGCGCATGGAAAACAAACTTCACCAGCTGCTTGAGAAGCATCAGTCGTGAGTTTGACGCCCACGCGATGGCTTACCGTGTACTGTGCTTCACGCAGCGGTGTGTCGCCGGTTTTTGCCGAGCAGACACGGGTGCTCGCCGAAGCCATGGCATCCCGAGGCATTGGGTTGGTTTACGGTGGGTCTCGCAGTGGGTTAATGGGTATTCTCGCTAATACCTTGCTGGAAGCAGGCGGTGAAGTGCATGGCATCATGCCCCGCCTGTTGTTCTCCAAAGAAGTCAATCACGACAGCCTTACCCACTTCGAAGAAGTCGATGACATGACCGCTCGTAAGCGGCGCATGTTAGAACAGGGTGATGCCATTCTGGCGCTGCCCGGTGGTATTGGAACCCTCGAAGAGCTGTTTGAAGTCTGGTCCTGGCGCCAGTTGGGATTGCATGAAAAGCCCATTGGCCTGTTAAACGTGGATGGCTATTACGACTCGCTGCTGGAGTTCATTAATACCAGCCTGAATGCTGGCCTGATGAATGAACAAGCCGCCGGCCGTTGCTGGGTTGATACCTCGGCAGAGCATCTGCTTGACCGTTTACTGCCGCAATAGCCCGCCCTTCACTAACGTATTCAAACCTCTCTATTTTCTCCTGCCGTTATTTTTCCGCGCTGACATTCTGGTCAAGCGCTGTAATTCCTGCCATTTGGTGGCCTTTAGTTATTGCTTCCCGGCATCTGTTGGCATTCTTTTAGCAATCGCTGCCAGGCTGTGGTGTGAGCCTGTTGCGCTCTAAGGTAACGACCGTAATAGCCTTCGGACTCTGACCAGAGCCAGTTTTGCTGGTTATTCAACACAGGCGGAAGGGGAAGTTTTTCCTGCAGGGCGAGCCAGCGAGAGCGCCATTCCTGAACACCCTTATAGATAGCGGCAAGGTAAGGCTGAATACCTTTTTCAGGATCAGCGTAATAGCGAAAAAAGACATTCTGCATGATACGGCTGGTGGTGTTCGGCCCATCGGTGCAGACGGCCTGAGTGTCTAGCCGCTGATTGATAATGGCGGCGTTGCTTTCAAGATGCCTGGTCACCAGTCGCATACTGGCCAGCAGGCGTGCGCCTTCCTGCTGGTGGTGCAGTGTTGCCAGCGCCTCTTCCAGCTCAGCAGAGGTAATGCTGTGAGTGAATATTCCGGGCTTTGTAGCCTGACTGGCTTCATCCATTGCTCTGATTAGCGTATCCAGCGCCGCGAGCACCGGTGGGAAAGCCTGCAGTGGTTGCTCAAAGTCCAGAGGGTCAACGGCCAGGCTGAACTGATGCTCTACTTCCTCGCTGTTATAAACCAGATCAATCGCGCGCTCAGGCAGGTGTGCTCGCTTGATATTAAGGACGCGTTGAAGCTGCTGACGAAACTCTTGCTCAGCTTCATCCTGCTCATTCAGGGAGGGCAGGCAGTGACTGCCCTGATCAATAAAGCGAAGCTCATAGAGCAGGCGCTGAGAGAAGGGCGCGACTTTACCCAGAATCGAATTACGCTCAGCGATGAGCTCCAGCATGTTGCAACGCCGATAGGCAAGAACATCAATTACGCCTTCACGGATATCCGCTACCGGCTGAAGACGATGACGCCGCTCAGGATAAGCTGGCCAACTGGGAGGAGGGTGATCAATATCGTTCTCAGCCAGCTCACTTTGTAGTGGTCGACGAATTCGCGACTCAAAGTCATCGAAATAGTCATCAGCAGAGCCGCTACATCCACTCAGAGTGAGTAGTAGAGGGAAAAGGACGATCCGAGGAATCGGGCGTGACAAGAATCCCATGTGCCGTATCTCCAGCGCTCGGCGTCAGCTCCACCGTGGCAAGAGTGAAAAGTCAGTTCTGGAGTCTAGCGTCTTCCTTACGGATAGCCATGCTACTTACGTGGGTGAAGCGCCATGCCAGAAGCGTCGCCGCAACGGTCAGACCCATAAAGAGAGCCAGCCAGAAACCCGTCGCACCCAGTGGCGCAGCGGTCAGGGTATCGGTCATGGCGAGAGTCCAGCCAAGTGGCAGGCCAATGCACCAGTAGGCCAAACAGGTCAGCACCATGGGAATGCGGGTGTCCTTATAGGCGCGAAGAGCACCGGAGATGGAGACCTGTGTGGCGTCAGAAAACTGGAAGAGGGCGGCGATAATCATGAGATGGCTGGCAGCCGTGACGACTTCCAGATCATTGGAATAGAAATCGGCAATCTGGTGACCGCCAAACATCATCACGCTGAAATTGACCGCCGCGCAGCTCAGGGTCAGGATCAGCCCGGTCAAGGCGCGGTAGCGAGCCTCATGAGCGGAACCGCTGCCCAGTGACTGGCCAACGCGAATGGTAATGGCCATGGACACACTGAGCGGCAGCATAAAGGTGAGGGAGCTGAAGTTGAGTGTGACCTGATGCGATGCCACCACGGTTTCTCCCAGCGGCGTGAGCAGCAGGGCGATAATGGCAAACAGGCTCGACTCCATAAAAATGGCAATACCAATGGGGACGCCGAGCTTGAGTAGATCTTTGATCGGCTCAAACTTCGGGGCGGTCCAGTGACGTAGCAGTTCAAAATCCTTATAGCGCGGAGCAAGGGTGACGTAGGTTGCCAGCGTGATCAGCATAATCCACATCACAATGCCCGTCGCCCAGCCACAACCGGCACCGCCCATAGGCTCAATACCCAAGCCGCCGTAAATGAAGAGATAGTTCAGGGGAATATTACAAAGCAGACCTAAAATCGCGACGCACATGGCCGGACGGGTATTGCCTTTGCCTTCGCAGAAATAACGCAGGGTCTGGTAAAGCGCGATGGCCGGCATGCCCCAGGCAACACCATTCAGATAAATCTGCACCTGGCGCTGTAGGTCGGGGTTGCCGTCCATAAAATACACCAGTACCCGGTCAGCATGACTGAGCAGTAATCCGGCAATAGTACCCAGTGTCAGCGCCAGCCAGAGGGATTGGCGTACCATCGGGGCTATTTCTGACAGGCGGTTACCGCCAAAAAGATGGGCTACATTGGCGGTCGTCGCCATAAGCGTACCGATCAAAAAGAGAAAGACGGGTACCCAAAAGCTTGAACCAACGGCAACGGCTGCAAGGTCTTCAGCGCCAACCGCGCCAGCCATCAGTGTATCGACGGCGCCCATGCCGGTTTGAGCCAGCTGCCCCGCCAGAATCGGCAAGGTCAGAGCCGTTAATGCGCGCAGCTCCTGCCGACGATGAGCGGAAGGAAACACTGCTGAAGTCGTTAACGGCATAAACACGGCTCTCGCATGGATGGCAGGGGGCGCCGATTATAACCAATCTTGAGGCGTTATTTATCATCCACATGGAACATAATTCTAACTCGCTAATCAGTATTTTTAATGAGACCTCCATGGTCAGTGGGGGAACTTTACAGAGGGGCGAGGCTTACGAAGCCCTGTACTAACCCGTCGATAAGTTCAGCTTTTACTGGCTTCCCGTTGGTTTGGGATGAGCTTGCGTTATCAGTACGCTGGGTTCGATCTTCACCGCGACAATGTGAAGCTTTAACAAGGCAGGAATGCCAGAGCGCAAATGATCCTGCACTGACAATGACTGATGGTAAGATTGGGCAGCAGAAAGGGCTTACACCCACAGCAAGCAGTGGATTCACAGAAGCGTGTTTTGTCGGCTGTTTTTTGGATGCTTTTGAGTTTTTTTTTAGTTCGCGTTAGGAAATGAGTACATGAGTTTGTGCACCACCGATGATGAATACTGCCAGCATCTGATCAAAGCCTTTGCGCACATTCTCCCCGACTTAATCATACAAGGTGACGCAGAAGAGCCTTTCTACGAAGCGCCAACAGCCAGTACCCGCGCCGTTCTTTATTTCAGAAGCAACTATCCCCGAAGCCTGTTGCATGAAATGTCACACTACTGCCTAGCGGGTGATCGGCGCAGAGGTTTGGATGATTTTGGCTTCTGGTACGCCCCGTGCGGCAGAAGCGCTGAAGAACAGGAGCGTTTTGAGGTGGTTGAAGCAAGGCCCCAAGGCTTGGAAAAAGTCCTTTGCGAGATTGTGGGGCTTAAGTTTTCACCCAGCCTGGACGACTTTTCAGGGCGCCCGGCATCGGCAAGTTTTCTGCAAGCGTTGGAGCAGGCCTATCAGGAGATGCAGGTAAGCCCACCCCATACGGCTAATAAGGTGTTGTCGGGGTTAAAAAGTTATTGGAAAGCAAAAGGCAATGGCTGATCTGTGACGGGGTGCCGTTGACTGCCAATCCTTAGATTCATCCCCCACAAAAAATGCGCAGCCGCTGCTGTATTGCCTGTGCTGGTCTGAGCAACTCTGGCCAGTCGCTTAATTTCGATCTGGCCAGTGTCTGAGGAATGGGTGATGTTTAGTTCGCCATAATGGATTTGGCTTCTGCCTCAGTTTTGGCTTCCGAGTTATCACTAAAGTGCAGCGTCAGGCCAACTTTCTCACCGGCTTTTACCGGTGCTTCAAGGCCCATCATCATCAGGTGATAACCGCCGGGTTTGAGGGTGATGCTCTGGTGCGCTTCCAGTATGAAATTCTCCACTTTGCGCATCGCCATCATGCCGTCTTTCATCTCGTGGTTATGGACTTCATTCATCATCGAGATGGTGCTATCCACGCCAGTCAGAGTCACCGCCTGATCGCCGTTATTGGTCAGCGTCATAAAGCCCGCGGTGCTGGTAACACCGGGAGGCGTGGCGCGAACATAAGCATTGTCGATACTGACTTCTGCCATGGCCTGAGTGGCCGCCAGCAGCGTGGATGAGAAAAGTACCGAGGATGCGATCAGCGTTTTCAATGTCATGCAGAACTACCTTTACTCAAATATGGCGCGAACGAAGGCTTAACTTTTGGCGTCGATGTAGGGCTTAAGGCCCGCGGCGATTGCCTTCACATCACTGGAGTGGCCAATGGTGTTGACCAGACGGCCATCTTTATTGATCACAAAGAAGTAGGAGCTGTGGTCGATGCCGTAGCCAAGGGCGGAGTCTTTCATTTCGACCTTGCGGTAGTAGGCACCGTAAGCGCCAGCGACCTGATGCAGTTCATCCACCGTGCCCGTTACACCGACAAAGTTGGGATAAAAGAATTTGGCGTAGCCATCGAGGGTATCGAGCTTGTCGCGCTCAGGATCCACGCCGATAAAAATTCCCTGAACATTGGCTTGTTCTTCCTTGCTTAACGAGTGAATGGCATTCCCCAGTAAGGCCATTTCTGTCGGGCAAACATCTGGGCAGGAGGTGTAGCCAAAGTAGAGTACGACCACCTTGCCGCGATAATCCTCCAGTGACACCGGGCCATTCACGCTTTGTAAGGTGAAGTCGCCGCCCATGTGCGCAAAAGGACCACGAGGGGCGGTGCTTTGCACATAAGAGAGATAACTGATGACGCCGGTAACAGCCGTCAGGGCGCAGCCGAAAATAATCCAGAAGATATAGCGCTGGAAAAAGTTCAGCTCTTGGGGGGCTGTATTTGAGGAGGCTGGCTGTTCTGACATGGCGTGATCCCTGAGGGTGTAACAAGGGCAAGGCTCAAAATATTCGGCCAATAGCGTAGCGGCAAAAAGCGATCTTCGCCATGCGACAGGTTGTCGCACTCTTAACGCCGCAGCTTCTTCATAAACCGTTGGAAAAATAAAAAAAGGAGCCCAGGGGCTCCTTCGGATCAGTGGCTTGCTTCTCCTTTGCTCAGGGAGTCAGCCATTCATGACCCTTGAGCATCAGATTCCAGTACACCGGAGGCAAGACATTGGCTTTCAGGTGCCAGGCTAACCGCGAAGGCTCTTTGCCTTCCAGCAGCCAGGTGGGGAACGTCGGTTGCAGCTCGCCGCCATAGCCGAATTCTGCCAGTACCACTTTGCCACGCTCCACGGTAAGTGGACAGGCGCCATAACCCTGATATAGGCCCGGCATAACGCGGCCAGCCAGGTGAGAACACAGGTTGTCCGCGACGATGGGCGCCTGCGCGCGCGCCGCTGCCGCTGTCTTGGCATTGCTGGTGCCGATCACATCGCCGGCGCCAAAAATATTGGTGAAGCGGGTGTGTTGAAGTGTGTTGGGGTGGACATCAAGCCAGCCCGCTGCATTTGACAGAGTGCTGCTACGGATCACTTCCGGTGCGCGCTGTGGCGGAACTGCGTGGAGCATATCGAAGCTTTGGGTTTGCTCGGCAACTTCACCCTCAGCGCTGGTCACATTGAAGACGGCTTGCTGGTTGGGGCCGTCGACGCGGATCAATTGCTGATTGAAGCAAAGCTCAATGCCATAGCGCTCCACGTACTTCATCAGCGCCGGTACATAGGCTGCCACACCAAAGAGTGCGCCGCCGGCATTATGAAAGCTCACTTCCATGTCGGGTAGAACGTGGTTTTTAAGCCAGTGATCGCAGGACAGATACATGGCTTTTTGCGGTGCTCCAGCACATTTGATCGGCATGGGTGGCTGAGTAAAGAGTGCCTTGCCACGCTTAAGTGTCTGAACCAGATCCCAGGTATAAGGCGCGAGATCATAGCGATAATTGGAGGTCACCCCATAACTGCCCAGCGCCTCACTCAAACCGGGAATACCATCCCAGTCCAGCTCTAGCCCCGGTGCGATAACCAGCGCCCGGTATTCAAGGAAGGTATCGTTATCAAGACGAACACGGTTGTCGTCCGGTTCAAAGCGGGTAATGCGCTGTTTGATCCACTGCACTTTCTCCGGAATGAGCGGGCGCAGTGGACGAACGGTTTCATTTGCCGAAAACACGCCAGCACCGACCAGCGTCCAGCCGGGTTGATAGAAGTGGCTGTCGGCAGGATCAACGATGGCAATGTTCAGAGTCGACTGACGCTTCAGCAATCCCTGAGCAATGGACAACCCGGCTGCGCCGGCGCCCATGATGATGACATCGTAATGGCTATCCTTGTGTTGCATGGCAAGCGTCCTCCTTGAAAGGGGCTGAAAGACCGATCAGTAATCAGAGATAAACAAGGCAGTCGTTGAGTCGGTAAGCACGTGCAATAGGCTCAACCGTCTGGTTCCAGGGGCGATCCATCAAAACACACTGGCCAACATTGGTGGTTCTCGCCAGTACCTGAGTGATGTGACGCAGATGATCGTCGACGTAGAGATGCACGTTGCCCAAGTGACGAATATAGTCGGCTTTGTCTTCGGCGGGAGTGCAGACATGCACATCATCAACCGCCAAAGCGTAGCGTTCAAAGTAGGCGCGGGTATCCTCCACGGCATTGGGGTGCCAGCCACGGGCCGTCAGAGCGACGACGCTATAGCCTGCGCTTTTGCAGGCATCAATAAAGGGCTTGGCATCGGGTTCGGGAGTCACCTGATTAATAATGTCGTGCTCATTGAACACATCCATTACTTCCTCATGACTGAGTTCAAAGCGGGGGCGCAAGTCGTACTCGGACCATTCGCGCCAGTGAATATCACGGCCTGTCGCCAGCTTGAGGGCTTCATAGACCTTGTCGCGGGTCACGGTGAGGACATCGTCAATGTCGAGAACTATCACGGGCGCAGTCATCAGGGATATTCCATGCGGCAGTTGGCAGGGTGGTCATCATGCCAGAAGCGCGAGAAGTGCTCAAAGTCACGGCACATATCAAGGCGTTGCAGCCATGCGCAGGCGCTGAATCAGCGTACTCATTGCGTCTTCAGCGCTGGCTCGTGCTACTCTCTGAAGCCGTGTTACCCTTGAGTCAGGCGCTCTCTGCGTGGCTGATGCTTTATTGATCAGTGCTGGTAACACAGGCGCATTTTACTTTCTGCTGAAGATCGGGACGTTCATGGAACAGTTTCACAACATCGGGTTGATCGGGCGGCTTGGAAGCCCACAGGTCATCGACACAGTTCGCCGTTTGTCGCGCTACCTCCAACAGCAGGGCCTGAATCCCATTCTGGAGGAGAGTATTGCCTCGGTTATGCCCGGACATAACCAGCAGGTTGCCGCTCTGAAAGCCATGGGAGAAGTAGCGGATCTTGCGGTAGTGATTGGTGGTGATGGCTCTTTATTGGGCGCAGCGCGGGCCATCGCACGACATGGTGTTCCTGTGGTGGGTGTGAACCGTGGACGTCTGGGGTTTCTGACTGACATCTCCCCTGACGATATTGAAGATAAAATCGCCGATGTGCTGGCGGGGCATTACACCTCGGAGAGTCGCTTCCTGTTAGGGGCTCAGGTGCATCGTAAAGGTGAAGTTGTCGGTGAGGGTGTCGGCCTGAATGATGTGATTCTTCACCCGGGCAAATCGACTCGCATGATTGCCCTTGATCTCTATATTGATGGTCAGTTTGTGTACCACCAGCGCAGTGATGGCCTGATTATCTCTACCCCGACCGGCTCGACGGCCTATGCGCTCTCAGGCGGTGGTCCGATTATGCATCCGAAGCTGGATGCACTGGTGATTGTGCCGATGTTCCCCCATACCCTGAGTAGCCGTCCGATTGTGGTGGATGGTAATTCAGAGCTTAAAATTGTGATCAGTGAGCAGAACCCGACCTATCCGCACATCAGCTGTGATGGTCAGACCCATATCCATTGCGCCCCCGGTGATGCGATCACCATTCGCAAGCGCCCGCACAAGCTGCGTCTTATCCATCCTCTTAGCTACAACTTCTATGACACCTGCCGAACCAAGCTGGGTTGGGCAACAGGGCAGGGAGGTTGAATTTGTCGCTGCAGCAACCATCTATGGGCTATGACCTGATTGGCGACATCCACGGCTGTGCAAACACCCTGGTGCGGTTACTGAAAAAGCTGGGCTATCGACGTAAAGATGGCGTTTTCCAGCACCCACAGCGTCAGGCTGTTTTCCTGGGGGATATTGTCGATCGTGGGCCGCGTATCCGTGAAGCACTGCACATCGTGCGCGATATGGTGCTGGCGGGGCAGGCGCGAATGGTCATGGGTAACCATGAATACAATGCGCTCTGTTATTGCACCAAACGTGAGGACAGGCCCTGGGAAACCTTGCGTGAGCACAATGCCCGTAATGAGCGCATGATTCGTGAAACGCTGGCCGCCTTCGCCATGCATCCTAAAGAGTGGGAAGGCTTTCTTGAGTGGTTTATGACCTTGCCACTTTTCATCGAAGAGCCTCATTTTCGTGTGGTGCACGCCTGCTGGCATGAAGAATTGATTCGCGATCTGGTAAAGCGTTTGCCCGATGGAGTGATGGATTACGAGTTTTTACAGGCGTCGGTGAAGCCAGGCAGCCCTGAATATCAGGTGATTGATGTCCTGACTCGCGGGACCAATCTGCGCTTGCCCGACGGGCGGTTTATTCAAAGCCGTGATGGGGTTCATCGTCGGGCGTTCCGGACCAGTTACTGGGTCGCAGAACCTGTCACTTACGGCGAGGTGCTGTTCCAGCCGGACCCTTTGCCTGAGGACATCGCGCGTATGCCGATTTCAGGTCAGGACCGTGCCGAGTTGCTCTATTACGGTGAAGAGCACCGGCCATTGTTTATCGGCCACTACTGGCGTGAAGGCAACCCCGCGCCATTGACCGGCAATATCGCCTGTCTTGATTACAGCGCGGTGAAGTACGGCAAGCTGGTGGCTTACCGTATGGATTCTGAACACCGTTTACATCCGGGCAAGTTTGTCTGGGTGGATGTCAAACCTAATGATACCGAACAGCAAGAGGTACCTGTCAGCTTATGAATGGCGTGCTCAACCAGCTCAAACGCGTTCCTGTCACCTCCATCACGCTGGGGATTGCCTTGCTGGTCACCCTGATCACCTCGCTGGGTGATTATCTGCCAATACTGAAGTGGTTCACCATTGTACCTATTGAGGATGCCGGTGCAGGTCAGGTCTATGTGGGGTCTTTGCAATCGACCTTTAGTGAAGGGGAGTGGTGGCGTTTGCTGACGCCGGTCTTCCTGCACTTTTCCTGGCTGCATATCATTTTTAACGGTTTATGGATCTGGGAAGCGGGCAAGCGACTTGAACCTGTCTTCGGTAGAGTCTGGTTACTTCTGACCATGGTCGGTATCGGAATCATTTCCAATCTGGCGCAATACTGGACTGGCACCATCTTGTTTGGTGGCCTCTCCGGCATCATCTACGGTTTATTAGGTTTTATCTGGTTGTGGGGAGTCTTGCGGCCCCGTGAGGATCTGGGCTTTCCCTCGGGAGTATTCATCTTCATGTTGATCTGGCTGGTAATGGGCTTTTTCGGCCTCTCCGCCCAGCTGGGTATGGGCGAGACTGCCAATATGGCTCACCTGGGTGGACTGTTGTCGGGTGTACTGCTGGCGCTGGGCAGCCATGTGATCCGCCGCCGTTATTAACCAGACACTGCTTTTTATTTTTCAGCGTGCATACGCCGAGCTAATCACTGAGTTGAAGATTATGGATTTTGAAACCCTGGCGCGTTCCCTGACGCACGAAACCTATGAAAATCTTAAGCGTGCCGTTGAGCTGGGCAAATGGCCAAATGGTGAGCGTTTGAGTGATGAGCAGCGTGCGCTCTGCCTCGAGGCGATCATCACCTGGAGCGAGCGTAATCTGCCGCCCGAGCAGCGTATCGGTTTTATTGACCGCACCAAGCCGGATGGCACTCAGCATGGTTCCGATCCGCTGGAAAAACTGGGCCAGCCGGACCCTAACCTGATCATCAAACACTGATCAGCTTGTACGATTTTTTATTCTTTCCAAGGGCAGCAAGAGTACTTCATGTCGATCAGTTCTGACTTCCCCTCCGCGCTCAAAGCGGGCAGTGTCAAAGGCCAGCTTCGCAAGATGGCCTCGCAGTATGACTCCGGGGAGATTGCCTATTCTCTCGTGCTGGCTGATGGCGACTCCCGCCAGAAGATTCCACTGAATGCTTTGTTAGGCCAGCAGATTCGACTCTCTCATACAGGCAGGATCTACTGTGTTGAGTGCGGTCGGGCCACTAAAAAAAGCTTTAATCAGGGCTTTTGTTATCCCTGTTTCTCTAAGCTTGCTGCCTGCGATACCTGCATGATGGACCCGGTGACTTGCCATTATGATCAGGGCACTTGCCGTGAGCCTGAGTGGGCCGAGACCGTGTGCATGAGTGATCATCTGGTGTATCTGTCCCTGACCTCATCGGTCAAAGTGGGCATCACCCGCATTACCCAAATGCCCACACGCTGGATCGACCAGGGGGCGACTCAGGCGCTGGCGGTGATGCGCACCCGCACAAGGCATCAGGCCGGCTGTATCGAAGATGTGTTGCGAAAGTCCCTGACGGATCGCACCGCCTGGCAAAAAATGCTGAAAGGGAACGCTGAGGAGCAGAATCTTCGTGAACTCTGGCAGGCATTGAAAGTCGAACATCAAGATGCGCTTGATGGCCTGACCCAGCGTTTTGGCCTGCAGGCTTTTGAGGATGTTTCCGACAGTGAGGATTGGAATCTTCACTATCCGGTACTGAAGTTTCCCACCAAGGTGACCTCTTTTAATTTTGATAAGCAGCCTGAAGTCGCAGGGCAGTTGCTGGGTATCAAGGGACAATATTGGATTCTCGATACTGGCGTGATCAATCTGCGCAAATTTGGTGGTTATGAAGTAGAGGTGGTCTGTGAATCGCCCGCTATAGCCCTTGCCAATGAGCAAGATCAGCAACAAGGTCAGGCAACAACGCCCTCATTATTTGAGGAGTAACACCCGAAGCATTCAGGCTGCTGCGATATAAAGACAACAAACAGAATTTATTTGACGACAGAGGTATGCAATGAGCGAACAATCTCCATCCGCAGTCTATCTCAAAGACTATATGCCGCCTGCGTTTGCGGTGCTGTCAGTACATCTGGATGTCAAACTGAATGAAGGGCGCACTGACGTCATCAGTACACTGGAAATCGAGCGCCGCCATCAGGGTGATCTGGTGCTGAATGGCGGTGCCCAGGCTGAGGTGGTTGCTATTGAGCTCAATGGCACAGCATTGTCTGCCGGTGATTACCAGGTGGAAGGTGAGGACTATCACTTCTCCGGGCTACCTGACCGTGCTCAGCTGAAAATTCATACCGCGCTGGTGCCTGAAAATAACACCACGCTGGAAGGTCTCTACCGTTCCAGCGCCATGTATTGCACACAATGTGAGGCTGAGGGCTTCCGCCAGATTACGCTTTATCCTGATCGACCTGATGTGATGAGCGTCTTTACCACCCGTATTGAGGCTGACAAAGCTGCGTATCCTGTGCTGCTTTCCAACGGTAACCTGACGGAGTCCGGTGAGCTTGAGAACAGTCGTCATTTTGCCACCTGGCATGATCCCTTCCCTAAACCCGCCTACCTGTTCGCGCTGGTCGCTGGTGATCTTGAGCACATCGAGGATAGCTTCCGTACCATGGGCGGTCGTGATGTGACGCTGCGCCTCTACACCGAGCCGCGCAACATCAGTAAAACCGAATTTGCCATGGCTGCCCTTAAGCGCTCCATGAAGTGGGACGAGGACACCTATGGTCGTGAATATGATCTGGATATCTTCAACATTGTCGCCGTTGATGACTTCAACATGGGCGCAATGGAAAACAAGAGCCTGAACATCTTCAACTCCAGCTGTGTGCTGGCGCGCGCCGATACCACCACGGATGCCGGATTCCAGCGCATCGAAGCCATCGTGGCTCACGAATACTTCCATAACTGGTCGGGTAACCGCGTTACCTGCCGTGACTGGTTCCAGCTCAGCCTGAAGGAAGGCTTCACGGTATTCCGTGATAGCCAGTTCTCCTCGGATATGGGGTCAAGCTCTGTTAAGCGTATTGAGGATGTGAACCTGCTTCGCACCGCGCAGTTTGCGGAAGATGCAGGCCCCATGTCTCACCCGGTGCGTCCTGATAACTACATTGAAATTTCCAACTTCTACACCCTGACTATTTATGAAAAAGGCGCGGAAGTGGTGCGCATGTACCACACCTTGCTGGGGCCGGAGTTGTTCCGTAAAGGCAGCGATCTTTACTTCGAGCGTTTTGATGGGCAAGCCGTCACCTGTGATGATTTCCTGGCCTGCATGGAAGAAGTCAGCGGTCGTGATCTGGGCCAGTTCAAGCGCTGGTATTCTCAGGCGGGAACGCCGCGCCTGCATGTCACGGACAGTTTTGATGATGCCAAGGGCATCTATACCCTGCATGTCCGTCAGAGCTGCCCGGCGACACCGGGGCAGGCAGAAAAGGCGCCTTTCCATATTCCTCTGGCCGTCGGCCTGCTTAACCCCGATGGTTCAGAGCACCTGATTAACGGTGAGTCGACCCTGGTGCTGGATGTCACCGAATCCTCTCAGGATTTCACCTTCGAAGGGCTGGCTTCCAAGCCTGTACCCAGTTTGCTGCGTGACTTCTCTGCGCCAGTGAAGCTGGATTACCCCTACACCCGGGATGAGCTGTCTTTCCTCATGAGCAATGACACGGACGGCTTTAATCGCTGGGAAGCGGGACAGCGTCTGGCGCTGTCGGTGCTGAATGAGCAGATTGATGCGATTCTGAATGATTCGGTAGTAGGGATTGATCAGCGCCTGGTTGATGCCTTTGAGCGCGTGCTGCGTGATACCGGGCTGGATCCGGCGGTTGCCGCCAAAGTGCTGATGCTGCCAAGTGAAGCCTATCTGGGTGAAAACGCCGACACAATTTACGTGGAAGCCATCCATCAGGCGCGTACTCGCGTCCGTAAACGTCTGGCTCAGGCGTTGTTGCCTCGCTTTAAAGCGCGCTATGAAGCGACCAGGCCGGAAGGAGAGTATCAGTTCAATGGCGATGACATTGGCCGTCGTGCGCTGAATAATCTCTGTCTGAGCTACATGCTGCTTAGTGAAGAGAGTGGTATGGGCCGTATCGCCAAGCTGCACTATGAGCAGGCGGACAACATGACCGATATGATGGGCGCGCTGGCTAACGTTGTCGTGAATGGCGATGCTGAGCTGGCGGATGAGTTGCTGGCAGATTTCTATCGCCGCTGGAAAGAAGATGCCCTCGTTATTAACCAGTGGCTGTCTCTGCAGGCCTCTCATGGTCACGAAGGCACACTGGATAAGGTCAAAGCCTTGCTTGAGCATGAAGCTTTTGACTGGCGCAACCCGAATAAAGTGCGTTCTGTCCTGGGCGCTTTTGGTCAGAGCGGTGTGGGCTTCCATCGTGAAGATGGCGCCGGATACCAGTTCCTGGCAGAAAAGGTGCTGCATCTGGATGGAATGAACCCGCAAACGGCTTCGCGTCTGGTGACGCCGCTAACCCGCTGGAAGCGTTATCCCGGCACGCGTCAGGAGCAAATGAAAGCGGCGCTGGAGTTTTTATCACAGCAGAAGCTGTCCAAGGACGTCTACGAGATCGTCAGCAAAAGTCTGGTGTGATTGAGGAAAGCGTCGGAAAAGCCGCTAGACTTTGAGCTGGCGGTCGACCTTTTCTGTAAAGCTAGGTCAATCAACATAATTCGCCTCGCAAGGGGCGATGACTTTAAGGTGGTTTATGGATTATCGACTTGACCCTTCTGATCGGTATGCCCTGCAACAACAGTATCGCCGGGCGGTGTCCCTTTCTCAGCGTCTTGCCGAAGCGCGTCAGGCACGCAAAGCGGCCAGTGAGTCTCGCTGGTGGATGCTCGGTATTCTTTGTGCGCTGTTTGCTTTCCACTCTGATGTGTTTTTAGGCGGTGCGCTGGCATTCCTCTATGTGCACTTCTTTGTGCTGTTCCGTGAAAAAATGGCAGTGAACCGACTTCAGGAACGTTTTGAAGAGATTGAATGGTGGTTCCATCAGCACGGGCTGGTGATGCGTAATGACAAGCTCTACAGCGAGCGTGATGCCAAGCGTGAATACCCGCTAAATCCGTTTGAAGAATCCTCCTTTTCCTGAGATGCAGCCTTAGAAAAGAACGTAAGGGCAGGAAATACCTGCCCTTATTTTTTGTCTTGAATCCAGTCTTGTTACTCCCTGTGTTGAGTCGGCACTGTGTTTCTCAATAAGCAGGTGCGCGCAGCATTCCTGCCGCTGATCTGCTAAACTGCGCGATCTTTCTTCTGTTTCTGGTATTTCGCCCGTGTCGCACGATTCCTCCGCTCAATTTAGCGCTCTTCAACTTTCCGATGCTGTGTTGGATAACCTGCAGCAGCTTGGCTTCCAGCAGATGACGCCAATCCAGCAGGAAGCACTGCCTCACGCGCTGGCGGGGCGAGATGTCGTTGCACGTGCAAAGACCGGTAGTGGTAAAACCCTGGCTTTTGCCCTGCCAATGCTAATCAAGGCTGACACCAATAATTACGCCCCTCAGGCGTTGGTGCTGTGCCCGACTCGCGAGCTGGCGGATCAGGTTAGCAAGGAAAGCCGTAAAATTGCCCGCTGGAAAGAAAATCTCAAGATTCTGACGCTTTGCGGCGGTATGCCGATTGGCCCGCAAATTGGCTCTCTGGAGCACGGTGCGCAAATCATTGTCGGTACTCCAGGCCGTATTCAGGATCACCTGCGCAAAGGCACACTGAAGCTGGATCAGGTATCCATGCTGATTCTTGATGAAGCAGACCGCATGCTGGATATGGGTTTCAAAGACAGCATCGAGGCCATCCTCAGCCATATTCCTGCGAAAGCGCAGCATCTGCTGTTTTCAGCAACCTTTCCGGATGACCTTGAGAGTTTGGGCAGCAACTTCCTGCGCGAGCCTGTGCAGGTTGAAGTCGATACTCAGCATGTGAAGGCGCAGATCAGTCAGACCGCCATCCAGATTAAAGATGACCAGCGTGAAGCGGTGGTCACTGGTTTATTAAGCCACTACCAACCGGAAAGTTGTGTGGTGTTCTGTAATACCCGTCAGAGTGCTGAGGCGCTGTGCGATACCCTGCGTTATCAGGGGTTTTCTGCGCTGGCATTACACGGTGATAAGGATCAGAAGGATCGTGACCTGATTCTTGCGCGCTTTGCCAACCGAAGCTGCTCCGTACTGGTGGCGACAGATGTGGCATCCCGTGGACTGGACATTGATCAGGTCGAAGGGGTCATCAACTTTGAGATGACCCGCGATGCAGAAGTTCACGTTCACCGCAGCGGACGAACGGGTCGCGCGGGGAATAGCGGCTGGGTCTATAATCTCTACAAGGAAAGCGAGGCGTACAAGCGCGAAGCGGCTGAGAGCGAGCTTGGCATGCAGATGCAGAATGATCGTGCCGAGAAGTGGATTGATGTGCCTTTTGCCCCTTACAAAGCGGAGATGATTACGCTGCAGTTTGACCAGGGCAAAAAGAACAAGATTCGTGCCGGTGACATTCTGGGCGCTTTGACTGGCACTGTGGGTTTGAGCGGTCAGGATGTTGGCAAGATTGCGATCTTTGATTTTCACGCGGTGGTTGCGGTGCGATTCGCGGTGTCTAAGCAGGCGTTAAAGGCGCTGGAAGAGGGCAAACTCAAAGGCCGCAAGGTTCGCGTACGCCGTCTGGGCTAGTTATCTCATTACCCGCCTATCCTTAGAAAGCCAGCGTAAGGAGTAAATGCTCAGCGCTGAGCTACAGATAAAGTGAAATAAAAAAGAGGAAAGCGCAGGCCTTCCTCTTTTTTTTCGCTTATCTATAAAGGTGATTAGCTACTGGATTTGGGCTCATCATCAATGAGATCCGTCAGCGCATTATCACTCGTCGTTGAGGGACTTTCGTCTTCGTCACCTTCAAGGCGGAAGTTGGACTGATAAACGGGTTTCGGTGTCTCTTCTGCCTTAACTGCAGGTGCTGAGCTTAAATCCTCGTCACTGTCCTCATCCTCCAGACTGAAGCTGGTGCTGGTTCGGGCTCCTTTGAGATAACTCAGGCTCAGGTCATCTTCGGTATCCGCTTCGACGGCGCTACCTAAGGATGGCATGTCCTCATCATCCTCCATAAAAGAGAACGAGGCGTATTGGCGCTCAGGAGTCGCCGGCGCTGGCGTTTCATCGCTGTTTTCCTCCAGCCAGCTGTCTTCAGTAAGAACCGGAACATCGTCTGAATCCGTACTGTCTGAAGAATCATCAAGGTCATAGGAAAACGCAGCAACGGCGGGGTCTTCCTCGACGGGAAACTCTTCTGAGAAAGTGGGCTCCTGCGCCACAGCAGGATATTCAGTCAGAACAGAGTCCACTTCAAATGTTGGCTGCAGAGCACTGTTTGCCCAGTCATATTCAAACTGGGGACTGCCTTCGGCGTCAGTATCTTCAGCATTTGCCGTCGAAGCTCCCAGGCTTTCCTGCAGCAAGGCATTGGCTGGGTCCTCATCGGCTTGGTAGGCAAAGATACCGCTCTCAGGCATGCTATCGTCAGTCTCTGCAGCTTCATCTGCAGATTCGGCCTGCTGCCATTCAGAATCCTCTTCAGTGGCTGATGCTGTGGGAGAAATGCCGTCTGTAAGAGCTTCTTCGTCTTCTGAAGTCTCAGTAGCCTCAGGGGTTTCCTGAGCAGTGAAAAATGCAGCCGCTGGATCTTCGTCAGCACTGTAGTCAAAGGCACCCGCTTGCTCTTGCTTATCATCAGCTTCGACGACGTCAGAAGTATCGAAAGGCTCCTCTGCCAGTGGAAGCTCCGCTTCGTTGAACCCATCAGACGTTTCGTCATCGAGGGTGGCAGATGCATCTTCTTCAGTAGTCAGAGCATGCAGTGCTGCGATTTCTGGTGCAGGCTGAGCGGGCTCTGAGGGCTCACCTGTCCATTCAAACTCCCACTGTTCATCTTCGCTCGCAGTGGCAGGCTCCTCAGCAAAGGTTGCTGTCAGAGCCGGTGCGTCGGATAACTGAGGCTCTTCCTCTACGGGGTTGGATGTTGAGAGAGCATAAACTTCAGTCAGTTGATCCGGTGTTTCAGCCTCAGTATTCACTGCAGATTCAGCCTCGTACTGTTCTTCTGCCTCGACTGACTCGGCCTCTTCAAAGTCATAGCTGAAGGGGCTGGAAGTGGACTCTTCTTGCGTACTTTCAGTTACTGCACTGGCTATTATTTCTGGTGCCTGGGCTTCTTCATCTGCAGCTGTTGTGCCTGACCATTGGAACGCCAGTTCGTTGTCGTTATCTGCCGCGGCATCGTCTTCTGCAAAAACAGGTTCGTCAGGCATTGCCGCTGAGGTCAGATCACGGCTTTCCTCGTCGAAGGAGGGGGCATCATTAACCTCATCATCAGCCTGTGTAGTCATGCTACTGAGAAAAACATCGCCAGCTTCATCGGAGAAGCTGCTTTGCGAAATCGCGGAGAACGATTCGATAGCCTCGTCTTCCTCCTCGGCGTTTGACTGCTGCCATCCGGAAAAATCGGTCTCTTCCTCACCATAAGCAAAGGGATTCTCTTCCTCGACTTTAGGGAGCTGATAGCTTTCTGGTTCAGAGAACTGTGATTCACTTTCTTCAAAGTGGCTTGAGACCGAAGCCGCAGCGAAACCAGCACTTGCACCAAGAGCCCCCTGACGGGCGAAATTGCCTGCATTCAGAAAATAGCTGGCTGGGACGGCCTGACTCTCCGAGCGGTCATAGACCTGAGGTTCGGCGGATTTCTGCTTGAGTTTGCCAAAGAGACGCTTTTTAGGCTTGGCTTCAGCTGTTGGAGCTATCGCCTCATGGCTTGTTGCCTGAGGGGGGGCATAAGGAGTGGAAGCTGCAATCGGTACTTCCTGAAAATCGACCACGCCGCCGCGACCCACCATACGGCTCAGAATTTCTGCCAGCACATTAGAGGTTTCCAGCTGGTGCGAGCTCAGGTGATGGAATTCCAGATCCACACCAAGACACAGCTCTTCAAGCTCTTGTATCTGGTTATTCTCAGGCAATACCAGAATGCCTTTCAGCTCACCGCTTTCCCCATGAACAATAGCCAAATCAATATAGGCAGGATGCTCAAGCGTCGACGGCCAGGGCGTAAAAGCATACTCAGGAGACAGGGCAGGGATGGCCTTGAAGGGTGGTTTTAATAGTTGATTGGTTTGTTGCCAGAGGAAGAGCTGGCTGGCTTTCAGCGGATAGCGGTTTAGCTCGCTGAGCTGCCTTTTGGGTTTGCGCGAGGATTTATTGCGCTTGAGAAACCAGACAACCAGAAGCAGGGCAACCAGGCCACCGCCAGCGTACATCAGTAAGGTTGGATCAAGCAGGATATCCATAACCAACTCCAGTGTAAAAAACCAATAAAGGGCGGATGACCGCCCTTTATCAATAACGTTGCAGATCAGGGTCTAAAGAGACCATGACTAGGCGTTTGTTTCAATGCTCAAGGATCGAATCCAGTGCTTTAATCAGTGCCTGACATTCTGCATCGGTTCCAATGGAGATGCGAAGGTACTGGTTAATACGCGCCATGGTGAAGTGTCTGACAATCACCGATTGCTCACGCAGGCCGCTGGCAATGGCTTTGGCATCATGCTCAGGGTGGCGAGCAAATACAAAGTTGGTGTGAGAAGGCAGTACCTCAAAGCCGCGCGAGCGAAGGTCGGCAACCAGCTGTTCACGGGTAGCCATCACCTTTTCACGGACTTTCTGGAAGTAGGTTTCGTCTTCATAGGAGGCCACGGAGGCTGCTGAGGCGATACGATCAATGGGGTAGGAATTAAAGCTGTTCTTTACCCGGTTCAGGCCATCTATAAGATCTTCGTGACCAATCGCCAGACCCACGCGCATGCCAGCCAGTGAGCGGGATTTGGATAACGTCTGCGTCACCAGCAGGTTGGGATAGCGTTGCGTCAGGGGGATAACACTTTCTGCACCAAAATCGACGTAGGCCTCATCGATGATGACGATTGAGTCAGGGTGCTGCTGAAGCAGCCATTCGATATCTGACGCTGGAATAGAAATGCCCGTCGGTGCATTCGGGTTGGCGAAAATAATGCCACCGTTAGCTTGGGTGTAATCCTGAACATTCAGCGTGAAATCCTCCCGCAGGGGAACTTCTCGTGCCTCAATTTCGTAAAGGCCACAGTACACCGGATAAAAGCTGTAGCTGATGTCTGGGTACAGAATCGGCAGGTCATGCTTTAGCAGACCCTGAAACACCAGGGCCAACACTTCATCGGAACCATTGCCGATAAAGACGTTATCAGCGCCTACACCATGATAGCTGGCGATGGTCTGACGAAGAGCGCTGCTGGAAGGATCAGGATACAGGCGAAGATGTTCGTTCGCTGCATGATGGATGGCATCAAGTACTTTTGGAGAAGGCGGATAAGGGTTCTCGTTTGTATTCAACTTCACCAGATTAGTGACCTTGGGCTGTTCACCGGGTACATAGGGTGTAAGTTGGGAGACGATGGGGCTCCAGTACTTGCTCATTTTCTACCGATCCAACTGGGGAATGAGAGGGAAGGTAGATGCTACTCGGCGTGCCGGGGGACTGTCCAGCGCGCCGAGCGGTATTGCCAAGTGGGGGAGTTGAAGGAAGCCAAGTCGGCGGGAAAACTCAGGTATTGCCTGAAAAAACAGCCACTTCTTCATCGGTTAAATAGCGCCATTCGCCCGGTTCGAGGTCTTCATCCAGAATGATGTCGCCAATCTGCGCACGATGAAGCGCCTCTACTTTATTGCCCAAGGCAGCGAACATGCGTTTCACCTGATGATAGCGACCTTCATAGATGGTCAGGCGCACATGTTGTTCATCCAGTAGGGTGGCTTCACAGGGCAGGGTTTCCGTCTCTTCGTTGCGAAGCAGAATGCCTTTTCGAAGCTGATCCAGATGATCCTCTGTTACCGGATCGGCCAGCGTCACTTCATAGACTTTGGCTTTTTGGTGCTTCGGTGAGGTGATCCGATGTGACCAGCTGCCATCATCGGTGATCAACAGCATGCCGGTGGAATCCAGATCAAGACGGCCCGCGCAATGCAGTCTTTCAACAAAAGGCTCATCGATAAGATAAATGGCTGAAGGGTGTTCAGAAGCGTCATCCGTACTGACGTAGCCCGCCGGCTTATTCATCATGATGTAGCTAAAACCTGCTTCACCGAATTCATCGCCCATCCAGACGACTTTGTCTTCACGGTGAATATGCATGCCCTGATCTTTAACGACATCACCATTAACCTGCACCGGCTGTTCGCGCAGCGCTTTTCTCAATTGGCTGCGGCTAAGGCCGGTGTGGTGCGCCAAAAATTTATCGAGACGAATAGGGTACTTCATAGATTTCACAGGGTCTCGACAGGTTCTAGGGTTGAAAGCTCAAAGCGGATCATCTGCCAGTCCTGAGGCTGGGTGTCAGGTTCGATCCAGAGCCCCCAGCCGAAGCGATCCCAGTCACCAAGCACAATGCGCTCGGCGTCATTGCTCAGAGGATGGCGTGCCGGGCGATGAGTGTGGCCGTGAATCATCACAGCTGCGTTGTGGCGTGCCAGGGCGTTATCCACTTCTTCAGGCGTCACATCCATGATGTCTTCCGCCTTATTGGAGCTGGCTTCTTTACTCTGCTCACGCAAAGACTGGGCAAGCTTGATGCGCTCAGGTAATGGCATTGCCAGAATCTGGGCTTGCCACTGTGGCGAACGACTCTGTGCGCGGAATGCCATATAGGCTGCATCGCGAGTGCACAGACTGTCACCGTGCATAATCAGCACAGGGACATGGTTAATTTCGGTGGCGTACTCTTCGGGGAGCAATTCCGCCCCAGTCAGCGACGCAAAGCGCTCGCCAATCAGGAAATCCCGATTGCCGTGCTGAAAGTAGACCTGGCAGCCCGCCTCTTTGAGTGCACGCAGGCGCTCAAGCACAGGTTGCTGCCAGGGCTGAATGCCGTCATCCCCGATCCAGTACTCAAACAAGTCTCCCAGAATAAAGAGCTTGCTCAACGACGCCCCCTGAGTATCAAGAAGTCTGAGTAGCGCTTCCGTGAGTTCAGGGCGGTTAGGTTGCAGGTGCAGGTCAGAGATGAACAGCGTAGTCATTAGGCGATCTCAGCAGATTCGATGATGACGTCGTCAACAGGGACGTCCTGATGGCCGCCTTTGAAAGTCGTCGCGACTGCTTTGATTTTGTTAACCACTTCCATGCCTTCGGTCACTTTACCGAATACGCAGTAGCCCCAGCCGTCCATGGTTTTGGCACGATGGTTCAGGAAGGTGTTATCAGAAACGTTAATAAAGAACTGGGCGGAAGCAGAGTGTGGGTCCATGGTACGTGCCATGGCGATGGAGCCAACAGTGTTGGACAAACCGTTATCGGCTTCGTTCTCGATAGGCTTGTTGGTCTCTTTCTGGGTCATGCCTGGCTCAAAACCGCCACCCTGAACCATGAAACCGTCGATGACGCGGTGGAAGATCACACCATTATAGAAGCCGTCTTTAACGTAAGCTTCGAAGTTCGCTGCGGTTTTTGGGGCTTTGTCATGATCCAGAGCGATCGTGATGTCGCCGTGATTGGTATGCAGGATTACAGTGCTCATGCGTCTTACACCTGTCAGATTGTTACTTGTTGCGCCCCGGAGGGGACCAGTGCGGCACTTTATCCCAAGGCCCAAAGTAGTGCAAACCTCGGCAACCTGCGCCAGCCTTGAAGTATAGCCTGCTCTCTATGGATGCTGAGTTGTATGGATTCCAGTGACGCCTTACACTAGGATGCTTCCTATCTGCGTCGGCGAGTGGCGCCGCGCCTCAACGAATTCAATAACTGGTGCTATGAGCAGCAACGAATCCAATGCGCCTAACCATTTCCTGAGACAGATTGTCGATGCGGATTTGGCCTCAGGCAAACATACCAAGATCATTACCCGATTCCCGCCCGAGCCCAATGGCTACCTGCATATCGGTCATGCCAAATCCATCTGCCTGAACTTTGGTTTGGCGCAAGCGACGGGTGGCGAGTGCAACCTGCGCTTTGATGACACCAACCCTGAAAAAGAAAGTCAGGAATATATCGACTCCATTAAAGAAGATATTCACTGGCTGGGTTTTGGCTGGGCAGGCGAGGTGCATTACGCCTCTGACTATTTTGACCAGCTCCATGCCTGGGCAATCGAATTGATCGAGAATGGTAAAGCGTTTGTGTGCCATCTCACTAATGAGCAGATGCGTGAGTACCGCGGCTCTCTGACTGAGCCAGGTAAACCCAGCCCTTATCGTGATCGCCCGATAGAGGAAAGCCTTGCTGAATTCGCCCGCATGCGTGCTGGTGAATATAAAGAAGGTGAAGCGGTTCTGCGTGCCAAGATTGATATGGCATCGCCTAACATCAATATGCGCGATCCGATCATCTATCGTGTGCGTCATATTCATCATCATCAGACCGGTGATAAATGGTGTATCTATCCCACCTATGACTTCACCCACGGTCAGAGTGATGCCATTGAAGGTATTACGCATTCTATTTGCACGCTGGAGTTTGAAGATCACCGCCCGCTGTACGAGTGGTACCTGAACAATATCAGTGCACCTTGCAAGCCACGTCAGTACGAGTTTGCTCGCCTGAACCTGAATTACACAGTGACCTCCAAGCGCAAGCTGAAGCAGCTCGTCGATGAGAAGCATGTTGACGGCTGGGATGACCCGCGGATGCCGACTATCTCTGGTCTGCGTCGTCGTGGATACACGCCGGCTTCTCTGCGTGAGTTCTGTGAGCGTATTGGTGTTACTCGCAGTGATGGTGTGGTGGATGTCGGTACACTGGAATTCTGTATCCGTGATGATCTCGACAGCGCCGCCAAGCGTGCAATGTGTGTCATCGATCCGGTCAAAGTCGTCATCACCAATTTTGATGAGAATACGGTCGAGCAGATCGAGCTGCCTAATCATCCTAAAGATGAAACCATGGGAGTACGTTCTGTTCCGTTAACCCGTGAAATCTTCATCGAGCGCGAAGACTTTGCGATGGAAGCTCCACGCAAGTGGAAGCGTATGGCACCAGAGCAGTATGTTCGTCTGCGTGGTACCTATGTCATCAAGTGTGATGAACAGATTTTTGATGAACAAGGTAATCTGGTTGAGTTGCGCTGCAGCTATGATCCGGACTCAGCGGGTATTAAGCCTGAGTATAAGGTCAATGGTGTTATTCACTGGGTATCTGCCACTCATAACGTGCCTTGTGAAGTGCGTCTCTATGACCGCCTCTTTACTGAGCCTGATCCTGAGGGTGATAAAGAGCGTTCATTCCTGGACGTGATTAATCCCGAGTCGCTGAGCGTCTTCAGTAATGCGGTGGCCGAAGTCACTCTGGCAGATGCTGAGCCAGAGACTCGCTTCCAGTTCGAGCGTCAGGGTTACTTTGTTGTTGATCGTTTTGATCAGAAAGAAGGTCGTAAGGTCTTCAACCGTACCGTTGGCCTTCGTGACTCCTGGGCCAAGGAACAGCAAAAGAACTAAGCAAATGGGCGGCGACGCTCTGGCTAAATAACGAAAGAGGCATGCTTTGCGTGCCTTTTTCGTTAACTGTATTTTGAAACAGCTTTATCTTCGTTCATTTCAGTAGCAGGGGAATTTCGGTGCTGCAGGTATACAACACCCTCACCAATCAGAAAGAAGCCTTTAAACCTATCGAGCCTGGCAAGATCCGCATGTATGTTTGCGGTATCACCGTGTATGACTACTGTCATATTGGTCATGCTCGGGTCATGGTTTCTTTTGATGTGATTACCCGCTACCTGCGTTTTCGTGGTTTTGATGTGACCTATGTGCGCAACATCACGGATGTGGACGATAAAATTATCGTGCGAGCGGCTGAAAACGGTGAAAGCGTTGATGCGCTGACGCAGCGTTTTATCGATGCCATGCATGAAGATGAAGATGCCCTGTCTGTGCTGCGTCCGGATAAGGAACCACGAGCGACCGCTCACATCGAAGATATTGTTGCCATGGTTCAAACCCTGATCGGGAAAGGTTATGCCTACCAGGGAGCTTCTGGTGATGTTTATTACCGTGTCGAAAAGTTTGATGGTTACGGCAAGCTAACGAATCGCAATATTGAAGACATGCGCTCCGGGGCTCGTGTAGAAGTTGCTGAAGATAAAGAAAGTCCTCTGGACTTCGTGCTCTGGAAAATGGCCAAACCTGGTGAGATTAGCTGGTCCTCGCCCTGGGGTGAAGGGCGTCCTGGTTGGCACATTGAGTGCTCTGCCATGTCGACTTGCTGTCTGGGTAACACCTTTGATATTCATGGTGGTGGCCCGGATCTTCCGTTTCCGCATCATGAAAATGAGATTGCCCAGTCTGAGGCCGCGACCGGACAACAGTATGTGAACTATTGGATGCATGCGGGTGCCGTTCGCGTTGACAAGGTGAAAATGTCCAAATCGCTGGGCAACTTCTTTACGATACGCGATGTATTGGCTGCTAATAACCCGGAAATTGTCCGTTATTTACTGACTTCAACCCATTACCGGAGCCAGATCGACTACAGTCCGGACTCTCTCAAAGAAGCGCGCCAGGGACTAGAGCGCTTCTACAATGCCCTTCGTGGTTTGGACTATAACGCTAATGGCGTTGATGTTGAGGCTCAGTATCTGGAGCGGTTTACTGAGGTCATGGACGATGACTTCAATACCCGTGAAGCGTTATCGGTAATGTTTGATATCGTTCGTGAAATCAACCGCTGCCGTAAGGCCGAGGAAAACGAGCGTGCCACTTCACTGGCTGGTCAACTGGTTCGTTTGGGAAGTGTATTGGGGCTGCTTCAACAATCCCCTGAAGCCTTCCTGCAAAGTGGTGCTGAAGAAGGGCTTTCCAGCGACTATATCGAAGAACAGATTCAGGCCCGGGCAGAAGCCAAGAAAGCGAAAGACTTTGCCAAAGCGGACGCCATTCGACAGGCGCTGCTTGAGCAGGGCATTGAGCTAAATGATAGCCGGGAAGGTACGACCTGGCAGCGTGCCTGAGACTATTCCATAGTCCGTAAAGCCCGCGCCCAGCGGGCTTTTTAATAAGGTCGGGTGGCTGGTTTTCGAGATGCTTTCGAACTCAGCGAAGTCATCGTGTAAGGCTATACAGGCTTTGATCCTTTAAGTACCTTGACGTATGTGACGGTATGTCTCGTACTACTGAAAATCTGAGCCAATATGGATCATAATTTGATCTCTTTAATGTGTTCACATAACCAATAACAGGCTTGCAGGCCATGGCAATGAAGTTACTGAAAAGCTGCGTACTCATCGGTTTGACGACTCTTTTTTCCGGGTGTGTCACGGTTATGCAAGGCAATATCAAAACTGTGGCTAATCCTTATGAGCCTATTAAGCCCAATTCGGTATTGGTGCTGGATGCTAATCTGGAAACGAAAGCCTATCTGGAGAATCTCAAGCTGGCTTTCCTGATGCGTGGTTATAAAGCGGCATACCCACGAGAGACGCTGCCAGCTAAGGTTTATCCGGATTATCAGGTCGATGTGGACGCAAAAACCGAGTCCCAGATCATTCAGAGCCAGGAGCCTATTTATGGCAATGTGAATACTGGTGGCTGGGTTCAGGACTGTAGAAAAGAGAAGGGAGCGACCCGATGCATAAGCCGGCCTGAAACGCGGTGGGATGTTGTTGGCTATCGCCCGGTTAATGAGCAGGTCGATAACTATACCCTTACCATGAACTGGTTTCCGTTAAAGTCGGGACAGACTAAAGCTTCTGCCAAGCAGGAGTCAGTGCTGCAGGTTACGGCCCAAACTACACAGAAGGGCTGTGATCCAAATCGGATTTACGCGTTTTTGATCCAGCAGGCGGTAAACCGATTCACCCCGGAAAGAAACAGCGCCAGTAACTTCAAGGTAGAAATGCCAGAGGGCTATTCCTGTCGCTAAAGCCTCTGGCGTCATTAACCAATTCTTACTCGTAATAAAAAGGCTTCCTGATAAGAAAGCCTTTTTATTTCTACCTCTAGCTAATCTAGGCTAAGGCCACCTTCAGCCAGGCGGAAACATCCTCGGTCATTGGGCCCATTTCAGGATGATTCAGTTCCAGTGCATGCAGTTTGGTAATCAGTGCCTGAGGCTGATATTTCTCGCCTTTAAGGGACTCTGCCCAGAGTAGCCAGGGGTCGGGCTGAAGGGTGTCAGTAAATAGTTTGACCTCAGTGATATGACCTTTATTGACGTTGAGATAGAGCTCCACTCCTCCCCAGTTGAAGCGCTCAGAGAGCTCATGGTCGAACTCAAGCGCCTGGCCGAAGTTCCACTCCCAAGAGCTTTGCTGAGCAAAGCGTTCGGCAAAACCTTCAAGTGCGAGGGGGTGATCCGGAGAAATCATCTCCGGTTCGACGCGACTATTGCAATACGCGAAGAAGGCCTCCGTTAGCGCTTCGCAAATCATGTCATGGGTCAGTGCAGGCTTTTTATCAGTCAGGTTACCGACACGGGCACGTACTGAGCTGATGCCTTTGGCCTTCAGCTTCTTAGGATCCGGGGTAAGGTAGTTGGTGAGACGATCCAGGCTGGCATTCACGAGCAGGGTGCCGTGATGAAAACCCCGATCCGGCGTTTCACGGTAAGCCGATCCGGAGATTTTGCGTGGTCCGTCGGCAAGATCGAGCAACAGGTCATTACGCCCTGAGGCATAACTCTCCAGCCCTAAACTATGCAACGCTTTCAGAACAATGCCGGTTGAGGTGTGTCTGTCATATTCAGGCTTGCCTGCCATAAAGGTGAAGTTGGTATTGCCCAGGTCATGAAAGACCGCACCACCACCACTTTGCCGGCGAGCCAGCTTAATATTGTCAGCCTCCATTTGGCGGGTATTACATTCTTTCCAGGCGTTCTGTGCCTTGCCAATGACCACCGTGTCGGCGTTACTCCACAGAAAGAGCACACGCTGCTGAGGCTCCATCAGACGGAAAATGCTCTCTTCAACAGCAAGGTTAAACCAAGGGTCTGTTGAGTCTGAGATCAGCAGGCGTGTGGTTAGTGACATAAGTTAAAGCCTCCGCTCCTCAGCAAGGTAAACTCTGCTGCAATGCAAGCCAATAAAATAAGAACAGTTTCAGTGCTGGCGTTAAGCCTTACTCAAACTTGGCCCAAATAGGGCAGTGGTCCGAAGGCTTCTCCATGCCACGACTTACATAATCGATACCGGTACCGACTAATTTGGCTGCCATAGGGGGCGTTGCCAGAATGTGATCAATACGAAGACCCCGCTTCGGCTCATCCTCAAAGCCCTTGCTGCGATAATCAAACCAGCTGTACCAGCTGTTATCGTCCGGATTTTGCATCCGCCAGGTATCCTGAAAACCCCAGCTCATCAGACGCTGATACCATTCGCGCTCTTCAGGTTGAAAGCTGGTTTTGCCGGTTTTCAGCCAGCGTTTGCGGTTAGGTTCGCCGATGCCGATATCCGTATCCTCAGGGGAAATATTGAAGTCCCCCATGACAATAATGTTCTGATCGGGATGGTGCTGGGTTTCTAGATAGTTCTGCAGCTGCGAATAGAAGGCGCGTTTAGCTGGGAACTTTACCGGATGGTCAACCGCTTCACCCTGCGGAAAGTAGCCATTGAGCACGGTGGCTTCGATGCCGTTGGCATCAACGAAAGTGCCGATGATCATGCGCTTTTGAGCATCTTCCGTATCGTCCGGAAATCCTTTCTGTAAGGATTTGGCGGGAAACCTGCTTAGAAAAGCGACGCCATAGTGGCCTTTCTGGCCATGGTGATAGATGTGATAGCCCAGTTTTTCTACATCACTAAGCGGGAATTGCTCATCCGCAACCTTGATTTCCTGAAGCCCAATCACATCGGGTTGATGAAGCTCAATAATTGCTTCCAGCTGATGCAATCGAGCGCGAATACCGTTGATGTTAAAAGAAATGATATTCATGGAGTCGTTCGGATCCTGAGCTGTTGCTTGCAGACGTTATAGCCTTCGGTAAGCCAGCGGTATTTGGCTTAAGAGAGAAAGAGTCTGCTTCTAATGAATAATATTTACTGTGGCGACTAGTGTAACCGATTCGGATCTCTCTGCCAGAGATGGGGATGATCAGAATGGTTTGCCTATTTATTAGGCGCTGAAGGCTGTTTGGGCGCCATTCTGCACCGAAATAGTGAGTAACGTTCAACTTTGGCAAGGTTTATCGCTTTTCTACCAAGGGTTTTGTTTCAGACCCTTGCAACCGGATAGTAAAGCGTTGAAGATGAGCACGTTTTGTTCGTCTTCCACAGGGATTCGGGAACCGGGTGTCGTCTCTTCAGGTCGTCTTAGTATGAAAAAGAAAATCGCGTTAGTAGTACTCTCAACAATTTTGGCAGGATGCATGGGCACGGGCACCAAAGAAGAGCCCAAAAAGGAAGTGGCTAAAAAGCCTGAGCCTATTCCTGCTGACGAAGTAAGAATGGTCATGGCGGGCGACTATAAAACCGTCTATCGCAAAGTGCTGCCTTTTATGCGCGGCTGCAATACTGGTCGTATCAGCCATCTGGATGCGCTACTGGTTAAAGACTCTGGCGGCTTTGGTCAGATCGTCATTAACGACTCCATCGGACCGGTAGTAACTGCGCGCTTTGAGCAATATGACAAGTCCCAGACGCAGGTTAAGGTCAAATTTGCCAGTTTGAGCTGGGAGCCTGTGGCGAAAACTGTTTTGAAATGGGCGGATGGTACTCAGCCAATTTGTCCAAAAAAGATTAAATAACGGCGAGTTTTCAAACACTCACCGAAAAGTCTTCTGGCGCTGACGTCAGCAAGTCGGTAAAAAAGGGAACATTCTTTGTTCCCTTTTTTATTGGTTCAGGCGTACCAGGAGTTGTAGATGCAAGACCCGTGGGTTTATGAGGCGATTCGTAAAATTGAGGCAGACTTCCAGCGCTCTGCTGACACTCACCTCATCAAACTGGACTTACCCTGGCTGGAACATACTCCTTTATACCTGAAGGATGAAAGTACTCATCCCACAGGCAGTCTGAAGCATCGTCTCGCCCGTTCCCTGTTTCTCTATGGCCTCTGTAATGGCTGGATTCGTGAAGGCACACCAATTATTGAATCCTCCAGTGGTAGCACGGCCATTTCTGAAGCCTACTTCGCCCGATTGTTAGGTCTGCCTTTTATTGCCGTGATTCCGGAAACGACCGCGTCACGAAAGATTCGTCAGATTGAGTTTTATGGTGGCAAGTGTCATCTGGTTTCGGGCCCTAAAATCTATGAAGAGTCACACCGGCTAGCGGCAGAGTTAAAGGGTCATTACATGGATCAGTTTACCTTTGCTGAACGTGCAACTGACTGGCGAGGCAATAACAATATCGCCGAGTCCATCTTCCGCCAGATGGAACAGGAGGAGTTTCCAATCCCGGCTTGTATTGTCATGAGTGCAGGTACAGGAGGCACTTCTGCGACGATTGGTCGTTATCTGCGATATCAGCGGCTTTCAACGCAATTGACGGTTGTCGATCCTAATAACTCCGTCTTCAAAGGCTACTTTGAGACCGGCGATAGCTCGCTGACATCAGCCAAAGGCTCCTGTATTGAGGGTATTGGACGTCCGCGGGTTGAGCCGTCATTTATCCGCACCGTCATTGATGAAATGCGTCATGTCCCGGATGTGGCATCCATCGCGACGATTCGCTGGCTGGAAAAAATCCTTGGCCGCCGGTGTGGTGCCAGTACCGGAACGAATGTATTCGGCGCCTTGGAAGTAGCTCATCGCATGCAGCAGCAGGGACTTAAAGGTTCCATTGTTACCCTGATCTGTGACAGCGGCGAGCGCTATCCCGATACCTATTATGACGATGTCTGGGTGCAGCAGCACATTGGAGACATTGCCCCTGTTCTGACCAGACTTGATGAGTTTGAGCAGACGGGTGAATGGCGTCTCTGACAAGATTATTCACCACACTTCACCAGGGAAGGTAGCCATGAAGTCTTTCGATCCGGAACTGATCAATGCCATGGCAATGCGTACGCCAGCGGTGGTGCTTTATAAAGACGCTAATCTGGTCATTACGCGTGTCAGCGAAAGCTTCCTCGAGCTTTTTAAGTTCCGGGAAGCGGAGGTCATCGGCAAAACTGCTGATGAAATCTTTGAGAATAATGATGCCCGCTATCATGAGGCCGACCTTCGCATTCTGGCCGAAGGTGAAACACTGTTACTTGATGAGCACTTTGTTCACCCTCTGACAGGTAAGGACGTTTGGCTAAGTACCGAGAAATTTCCCGTCTATGATGCAGAGGATGTTTTGGTGGGTATCTGCTCCATTAGTCACGATGTGACGGAGCGTCGTGTTTTTAAGCAGCTGACTCACAGTATCACCCAGGCGGTGTCCCGCCGTTATGGTCAGGATTTCTTTGAACAAATGGCCCTCAACATGCGTGATGCACTGGGGGCTTCTCACGTTTTTATCTCACGTATTAAGCCTGAAGAGTCTGCGGGAATGATGCTGGCGCTCTGTAATCAGCAAGGGCTAATGACTCCCTTTAGCCATCCCATCGCGGGGACACCCTGCGCTGAGACGCTGACCACCAGCTTCTGCGTTTATAAAGATGAAGTTCAGCAGCGCTTTCCAGAAGATGAATCGCTGGGTCGCTATGGCGCACGAGGCTACGTGGCAGCGACCTTGCTGGATCAGCAAGGAGATTATATCGGAGTGATGGGGGCGTTGTTTAATACGGCGTTACCCTCAGAGGACATAGCCACCACCCTGATGGGCTTTTTTGCCGACCGTGTTGCTTCGGAAATGGAACGCTATGAAGCGGTTGATGCACTCAAAGCATTGAATTATGAGCTTGAGCAACGTGTGCAGGAGCGTACCAGCGCCCTCGAAGCTGTTAATAGTGAACTTGAGGCGTTTGCTTATTCGGTTTCCCACGATTTGCGAGCGCCGCTTCGTGCACTGGATGGCTATAGTCATGCGTTACTTGAAGATTATGAGACTCAGCTGGATGACACCGGTCAACTATATTTGCAGCGCCTGAGAAATGCCGCACAGCAAATGGGTGAATTGATAGATGCCTTGTTAGAACTCTCGCGGGTTGCCCGATCGTCCATCCGCCGCGAGCAGGTTAATCTGTCTGAGATGGCACAAGAGTTGGTAACCGATCTGGAGCTGGAAAACCCTGAACTTAAAGTGACTACTCAAATCGAGCAAAACCTGGTGGTAGAGGGAGATCCGGCGCTACTTCGCAGTGTAATGCAGAATCTGCTGACGAACGCCTGGAAGTATTCTTCTAAAAGCAGCCAGCCTGAAATAAAAGTTGGGAAGCGCATCGAAGACGGGGTAACCAACTTTTATGTGGAGGATAACGGGGTAGGTTTTGAACCCTCTCAGGAGCATCGGTTATTTAAGCCTTTCCAACGCCTTCATGACCGACGTGACTTCGATGGAATTGGCATTGGGCTTGCCACAGTAGCCCGGATTATCAGGCGCCACGGCGGACAAATACGGGGTAGGGGATTTCCTGATAAGGGTTGTTGTTTTTCCTTTACATTGTGTAAGGAATCGATTTAGTCTTGATACAAATTTGGACGCTGGCGCTATCTGGCTCAGCGCTGTCAGGATCCGTGGACTAACATGACGGGGCATCCAGGATCAGCCGTGGAAATGGAGCAAGACATACATGTTGCGTGACGGCGTGATTTTACTGGTTGAGGACAACCCTGATGATGAGCTGCTGGCGCATCGCGCTTTTAGTAAGCACCAACTCGAACACAAGGTGATTACTGTCCGTGATGGCCAGGAAGCGCTGGACTATCTCTTCAGAGCGGGTGACTTCAGGCAACGTTCCTTGCTCGATGAACCTGTACTGATTCTGCTGGATCTGAACCTGCCTAAAGTGAATGGACATGAAGTCCTGCGGCGCTTTCGTGAGAAAGTACGAACCTGTCCCGTAGTCATGCTCAGCACCTCGAACGAGCAGGCGGATATCACCGCCTCGTATCAGTTGGGGGCCAATAGTTTTGTCAGAAAGCCCGTAGACTTTGCTGACTTTGCACAATCCCTGGGAGATGTGCTCAGTTATTGGCTGGATACCAATCTCACTCCTTCAGGAGGCTAATGAATATGCAGTCTTTGGCCATTTTGCTGATTGAGGATTCTCTGGATGATGAGCTCCTTTTGGAGCGCTACCTGCGAAAGCAGGGCTACATCACCGAAATACGCCGCGTCTCCCGTTGGGATGATGTGCTCGCCGTTTTTGAGGAAGACTGGCGACCTGATCTGGTGCTGACGGATCACAGCCTGCCGGGCTATCAGTCAGTCGATATCATAAAGCTGGTCAAAACGCGTTGTCCTGATCTGCCCGTCATCGTGATCTCGGGAAGTATTGGTGAGGAGATGGCGGTAGAGACCCTGAAAGCGGGTGCTGATGACTATGTGCTCAAGGATAATCTGACCCGCCTTTCCGCGGCGATTGAGAGAGTATTGCGTGAAGTTGCCAGTAACCGTGCCCGTCGCTCTGCAGAAGAGCGTCTCCATTATATGGCCTACCATGACTCTCTGACCGGGCTCTATAACCGCTTTGCATTTGAGCGCGAGCTTGATCAGCTCAGTAAAAAGCTCAGCCCATCTTCCGTGCATACCCTGGTGTTTATTGATCTGGATGACTTCAAAGTCGTTAATGACTGCTGCGGGCATCTGGCGGGCGATCAGCTGTTGGTTCAGGTAGCGATGCTGCTTGCTCATCACCTTCCTAAAGAATTTCAGCTCTGCCGGGTGGGTGGGGATGAGTTTACTATTCTGATGGAAAACACGGCCCTGATGGACGGGCTTAAATTTGCCAACAAACTTCAGGATGAGATCAAGCAATTCCGCTTTAACTGGGAAAATCGCCTTTTTACCATTGGCGCGAGCATGGGCGCGGTGGAAATAACGGCGCAGCTTGCGGAAAGCCGCTCGATTCTCAGTGCCGCAGATATGGCTTGCTACTCGGCAAAGGATGCTGGCAGAGGACGAGTCCATGTCTATCAGGAACAGGATAGCTCCATTCTGACCATGCGTGAGCAGCTGGGTTGGGTACAGATTATTAATGAGGCACTGGAGCGTGATCAGTTCATGGCCTACTGGCAGCCGATCATTCCAGTGAGTGACTCCAGCACCGAACCCGCGTTCTATGAGTTTCTCCTGCGCCTGGAGCATGAAGGTAAGATTATTCCGCCTGGTGCCTTTATTCCGGCCGCTGAGCGCTATCACCTGATGAACCAGCTGGATCGTCATATGGTGACACTCTGCTTTGGTCATATCTCTGATCATCAGTCACAACGTCATCGCTGTCTGTATTTCATTAATCTCTCAGGGGCTACTCTGAGCGATGAAAATTTCCCGGATTTTGTAGCCGAACAGCTGATTCTTCATAGCGTTCCCGCTGAAAGCCTGTGTTTTGAAATCACAGAAACCGCCGCGATTTCGAACTTTCAGCAAGCCTCTAGGCTGATTGCCAGTCTGCGTGAACTGGGCTGTCATTTTGCGCTGGATGACTTTGGTTCTGGCATGAGCTCTTATGGCTATCTGAAAAACCTGCCGGTGGACTTCATCAAGCTAGATGGCAGTTTTGTCCGCGATATCTGTGAAGATCCCATGAGTGAAGCCATCGTGGACTCCATCAATCGTATCTGCCACGTGGCTGGGCTTAAGACGATTGCAGAGTTTGTTGAGAATCTCGAAATCTATAATCGACTGGCTAAACTGGGCGTGGATTACTGCCAGGGCTACGCCATCGCCAAGCCAGCTCCTATCGATGCGGCGCCTGAGTACCTTTACAAGGTAGCCAATGAACGCTGATCCAGGCATGTGATAAGACAAGGCGCGTGTTTTGTTTTAGTGATTTAGTGCGATACACAGAAGAGCGGCTCAATCGAAGAAATACTGTCTGACAGAATAGAAAAGGGCGGTGATGTTCCGCCCTGAATTAGCCAGATATGAATAATCTGGCTTCGTTGAGATAAGCAGATTGTCTTGGTGAAGTAGCTCTAAATAGTGTTGATATGCATTGCTGGATCACGATGGATGGCCGAAACGCCTCCCAGACCGCTCCAATAGTCTTCACGGCCAGCACGCCATCCTGTCATCCAGTTGGCTCGCTGATCCAGATTGTTCAGCTGACAGTTATCTCGGGACTTGCCCGCAATGCCTGCCTGATAGCCGCGTGAAAAGATGCGGTTGGAGGTGTCGCGTTTTTGTCTTTTCATATCCGTGTGACCTCATTTCATGTTTTCAGCAGAGCGATTTCATCGCGATGCACAACATTGCGTGTGATCAGAAAAGCAGATGATCAACTTTGCATCTGATCGGGCTGAACTGTGACTCAGTCAGTGGCAATGCGTTGAAGACGTCTCCGCAGCACAAAGCCTTAACAACGTTGTCATTGTTTTTTAGCAGTACTGTAAAAGGCTTGTCGAATACTGAAGGGTTATAAAAAAGTCTAAGATGCGAATTATGGGTGCTGAAACCTGGCGTAAATCCAACAAAATCAGGTGGTTATAACGCTCTTTTCAATGTATTGCCTGGCATGCATATATCGAGAAAATTATTCACGTAGTGCATGAAAGCTGCTGAACTCTATTCACCTTCGTTTCCGCAGATTACCCAAGCCCTTGAATCGGGGAAAAATTTCATTCCTTGGTCGAAGCTGCCTGCTTGGGTAGAATACGCGGCTATGACTTTTCTGGCAGCACACTGCCACTGACCCGCAGGTTACCGCGTTTATGTCCGACCTTTCTCGTTACCTTGTTACCTGTCCGAAAGGGCTTGAGTTACTGCTGGAAGCCGAAGTGCAATCCCTGGGCGCGACCAGCGCTCGCCAGACAGTAGCTGGAGTTTTCTGCGAAGGTGATCTGGAAGTCGGCTACCGGTTATGCCTCTGGTCACGTTTTGCGAACCGCGTGCTACTGATTCTGAATGAGTGGGAAGCGGATAATGCCGATGACCTGTATGCCGGCGTGAAAGCCGTCGACTGGATTGAGCATATGTCGGCAGATGGCACTTTGGCGGTCGATTTCCATGGCAAGGCAGCAGACATTCGCCACAGCCACTTTGGTGCTCTGCGCGTTAAGGATGCCATTGTTGACCAGATGCGTGAGCAATTCGGCAAACGTCCCAGTGTGGATGCCAAAACACCGGATCTTCGTATTTCTGCCAGTCTGTTTAAGCAGAAAGCAACGGTGAGTATTGATCTGTCCGGTGACAGTTTGCACCGTCGGGGCTACCGTCAGCAGGCCGGTGCGGCGCCGTTGAAGGAAAACCTGGGCGCGGCAATCCTGCGCCGTGCGAACTGGGAAGAGATCGCCAGCGCTGGCGGTCGGTTGATTGATCCCATGTGCGGCTCCGGTACCTTGCTGATTGAAGCTGCGCTGATGGCAATGGATATCGCACCCGGGCTTGGCCGTTGGCGTTTTGGCTTTAACCAGTGGAAGAAGCATGACGGAGCCCTGTGGCAACAGCTGCGGGAAGAGGCGACTCAGCGTAAGCGGATTGGGCTTGAAAAAGGCTGCGGCGAGATCCGCGGTTACGATGATAACCCTCAGGTGATTCGTACTGCTGAAGCGAACATTCAGCGCGCCGGTCTGGAAAAGTTTGTGCGTGTGAGTGTGAAGGATGTCGCCCATCTGGTGCAGCCGACCCATATTCAGGACGAGGTGCCGGGGCTTGTGATTTGTAACCCACCCTACGGTGAGCGTCTGAGTGATGTGCCCGTGCTGGTTCATCTCTATCGTTCGCTGGGTGAGCGTTTAATTAGCGAGTTTCCGGGCTGGTATGCCGGTATCTTCACCGGTAACCCCGATCTTTGTAAGAAGATGCGCCTGCGCTCCACCAAGCAATATAAGTTCTTTAATGGTGCTCTGCCTTGTGAGCTGGTACTGCTCAACATTTCTGAGCCTTACATTTTTGCAGCTCCGTCAAAAGCACCTGCCGCTCAGTATTCAGAGGAAATTGAGCTACCGGAAGGCGCACTGATGTTTGCCAACCGCGTTAAGAAAAATCTGAAGTCACTGAGCCGTTGGGTGTCGCGCCAGAAGATTGATGCGTATCGCCTTTATGATGCGGATATGCCGGAGTATTCCGTCGCCGTCGATGTGTATCGTGACTGGCTGCATGTTTCCGAGTATGCGCCGCCGAAGACCATTGATCAGGACAAGGCTCGCAAGCGTCTGGAAGAAGTTATGCTCGCGCTGCCAGGTGTTACCGGTATTGCTCCGGAACGTATCGTGCTTAAACAGCGTCAGCGTCAGAGTGGCACAGCGCAGTACGAACGTATTGGTCAGCAGGGTGAGCTGCTTGAGGTGATTGAAGGGGACTGCAAGCTGTTGGTTAACCTGCAGGACTATCTCGATACCGGTCTTTTCCTGGATCACCGTCCCGTGCGTCAGTGGGTGCAAGAGCGTAGTCGTGATCAGCGCTTCCTGAACCTGTTCTGTTATACCGCCACGGCAACGGTACATGCTGCGATGGGCGGTGCGCGCAAAACCACGTCAGTGGATATGAGCAAAACCTATCTGGAATGGGCGCGTAAAAACATGGCCATCAATGGCTTTGGTGAGCGCTTCCACCAGTTTGAGCAGGCGGATTGTCTGGCTTGGCTAAAGACCAATAAAGACGAATTTGATCTGATCTTCATGGACCCGCCATCCTTCTCCAACTCCAAGCGAATGCTGGATGTGCTTGATGTCCAGCGGGATCACGTTGAAATGATCACCCTGGCAATGAAGCGTTTGAGTAAGGACGGTTTGCTACTGTTTTCCAACAACCTTCGTACCTTCAAGATGGATACTGAAGCGCTGGGCCAGTTTGACATCAAGGATGTCACCGGCAAAAGCTTTGATCCGGATTTCAGCCGTAACCAGCGTATCCATCAGTGTTTTGAGATTCGCCACCGTCAGGCTTAAGCCCGCTCCGGGTTCTCAATCCTCAGAAACAAAAAACCACTTCAATTGAAGTGGTTTTTTTATGCCGATGCAGGCTTACGTCTGCCTAGAGTTTAAAACCCCCAACCAACGCATCCAGCTTGCCTGATAATTGCTTGAGCTGATTGCTGGACTGGTTGAGCTGGTTGGCGATATCCGTTGTTTCCAGTGTGAACTGGTTAATATCCTCAATATTGCGACTGATATCTTCCACCACCGAGGACTGCTCTTCGGTCGCGGTCGCCACCTGAATATTCTGATCACTGATTTGGGCGATGTTGTTATCAATCTCCTGTAGTGTGTTGCTGGTGCGCTGCGACTGGCTGACAACACTCTGGCTTTGGCTCAGCCCTTTATTCATCGCTTCAACCGCCCGGCGGGATTCACTCTGCAATGAGTCAATAATCTGCTGAATTTCGCTGGTGGATTGCCCTGAGCGATTAGCCAGCGTACGTACCTCATCGGCTACGACCGCAAATCCACGGCCTTGTTCACCGGCACGCGCAGCCTCAATGGCAGCATTCAGCGCCAGTAAGTTAGTCTGCTCAGAAATACCCCGAATGGTGTCCAGTGTGGTGCTGATACGATCAATCTGGCCAGCCAGTGATCCAATCACCTGACCTGCCTGATCAAGCTCGTGGCTAAGCTCGCCAATTTGTGTGCCGGACTGGCTCACTACTTTTCGGCCTTCTGCGGAGCGTTCGGAAGCGGCTTTGGCAAGTCCTGCGGCCTGCTCAGCATTGCCGGCAATTTCGTTTACAGTCGAGCCCAGCTCATGGATGGCGGTCGCCACCTGTGTCGTACGATCGCGCTGAGAAGTGCAATTGGACTGGGTTAACTGTGCCTTCTCTGCAACGTCATGCGCCATTGAGGAAAGGGCACGCGCATCTTCTGCCAGCTGATCAATCACTTTATGCACCTTGTCGATAAAGCGGTTAAAGCTGCTGGAGATATTCGACAGCTCATCATTGCCGTCCTGAGGTAAGCGAGTTGTCAGGGAGAGAGTATCTGCTGCACCGCCAATAACGGTTTGCATACGGTTAACACGGCGTTTCAGATGAACAATGATCAGGTATGAGAAAACCAGTGAAATCAGCAGGCCCAGCACAATAACGCTGATCATAAAAATCTGACCACTTTTGAAACTCTGGTGGCTAAGGTCATTATGCAACTGGGCCTCTTGTAGCAGCTCATCAAGCAGCTGATTAGCCGCCTTACGCATCTGGCCATAGGTTTTTGCGTACTGGTCGCGGTAAATCAGCATGCCCTGATTCATATCGCCCTGATCGAAGGCATTCAGCATCGGGGTGATTTCATCGTTCACCATGGCTTCAAACTGGTTAAGCAGCGCTTGGGCCTGCTTCCTGAGTTCAGGTTTCACCTGAGCCTTCACGGCCTGCTGCATCGCCTCGCGCATTTCCGGAATATCTTCAGTATTGGCTTCCTTAACCCGGGTCAGCACTCCGCGTTCATCTTTCAGCGTTTCCTGCTGTTGCAACATCATCATGTCGATACCGACGCGCATGCGGGGTATGCGCGAGTTAACCTCGGCCATCGCCCTCAAAGGAGCTGCTGTATTGACGTAAAGCTCATTGGATTCATCCTGCATGGCAGACATGCTGCGCAGGCTGCTAAGTCCTACCAGGACCAACGCAAGCGAGGGAATAAGAACGGCCAGGATCAGGCGTGACTGAAGTGTCATTCGATTGAGCAACATGGGACTTCCTTGACTGCAGACAAGAAGATAAAGACACCATGCTTTGCGTTCAGCGCCGCTGCTTATACACGTAAAGTTGGTGTCTAAAGTCGCTGTTATAAGCAATCCTGTAAGAGAATGACAGTCATTTTTTAACCTTTCGTAAGACTTTTTGATATAAGACGCAGATTTGGGATATTTCGACGTTGTTTGCTATATTGTCGACAATCCTGGGTTGAGTAAGCCTTTTTATATTCATATAGATCAATTTTTCGGATTAGTGTCGACATTGGCGTCATTCACTGATTCGGTCTTTTAGCGAGACTATTTGATGAGTGCACAAACCCCACCTGCGGCAGTAGCAATGGATCTGCCACTGGTTGAGCAGATCAGTCATACCTTGCGCGAGGCCATAGTGGTCGGTGAGATTGCCGCCGGTCAGAAGATCAGCGAGCCAGAACTGGCCCGACGTTTTGAGGTCAGTCGTGCTCCTTTACGGGAAGCATTACGCCAGCTGGAAAGTAAGGGGCTGGTGGTACGCATACCTAATGTCGGGGCGCGAGTGGTGTCGCTATCGTTGGCAGAGCTTGTCGACATTTATGCCGTGCGAGAGGCCATGGAGGGTATGGCTGCGCGGCTGGCCGCCGAGCACATGAGTGATACTGAAATCAGCGAACTCCAACAGCTGATTGATGCTCATGAGCAACAGCAGGCAGTGCAGGAGAATCGGGCTTACTTCCAGCATGAAGGCGATCTCGACTTTCACTACCGCATCATCGTGGGGAGTAAAAACCGAAAGCTGATCAGCCTGCTTCAAGGAGAGCTGTACCACCTGCTGCGTATGTATCGCTATCAATTCAGTACGTCCAGCAGTCGCCCTTTGAAAGCACTTTCTGAGCACCGTCGTATTGCCGAGGCGATCGCTGAGCGCGATGGCGAACTGGCAGAGTTGCTAATGCGTCGACACATTTCCCGCGCCAGAAAGAACCTTCTGGCCCGAGCCGATAGCGAACTTGGGCAAGAGACGTAAAGCCTACGTCAGACAGCATGATTCACGAAGATAACAAGAAAGAGGATAACTCTATGAGCACCCAGAGCGCAGGTCTGCGTTTTCGTCAGGCATTGAAGAACAACCAGCCCCTGCAGATTGTCGGCACTATTAATGCCTACTGCGCCATGATGGCTGAGCGGGTAGGACACCAGGCGATTTATTTGTCCGGTGGCGGAGTGGCCAATGCCTCTTACGGTCTGCCGGATCTGGGTATGACCAGCATGAACGATGTGCTCGAAGACGTTCGCCGTATTACTGCAGCAACACAGTTGCCCTTGCTTGTCGATATCGATACTGGCTGGGGTGGGGCATTTAACATTGGCCGCACTATTAAAGAAATGGAGCGTGCCGGTGCGGCGGCGGTTCATATTGAGGATCAGGTAGCGCAGAAGCGCTGCGGCCATCGCCCTAATAAGGAAATCGTCAGTCAGGAAGAAATGGTTGACCGTATCAAGGCAGCAGCTGATGCACGAACCGACAGTGATTTTTTTATCATGGCCAGAACTGACGCATTTCAGAAGGAAGGGATTGATGCCGCTGTAGAGCGGGCACGCGCCTGTCTTGCCGCAGGTGCCGACGGCATTTTTGCTGAAGCTGTGCACACCCTGGAGGATTATCAGGCGTTCTCCTCGGCCATCGATGGCGCGCCTTTACTGGCGAACATCACCGAGTTTGGAGCAACGCCTCTCTTTAATAAGTCTGAGCTGGCTAATAGTGGTGTCTCTATGGTGCTTTATCCCTTGTCCGCCTTTCGCGCCATGAACAAGGCTGCCCTCAACGTGTATGAGTCCATTCTCTCGAAAGGTGATCAAACGGCTGTCGTGGATACCATGCAGACGCGTATGGAACTCTATGATTTCCTCAACTATCACGCCTTTGAGCAGAAGCTGGATGGCCTGTTCGCTGAAGGCAAGAATAAATAGCAGCCGCTATAAGGCTAAAGAATTGGCTGGAGAACTCTGGATTGTGCTTGTCGGCGCTCTCTGGAGTGACCAGAAATACCCTAAGTAATCCATCAAGTGGAATTGCTCGTCCTGAACGAGCTGCTGTTTTCACTATCATCGCAACAATAATAAGGAGCGGATGATGGCTGATTCCAAAGTTCTGAGTGGCGCGGGTCTTCGCGGGCAGGTCGCTGGCGAGACGGCATTATGCACCGTGGGCAAGTCTGGTGCAGGCCTGACTTATCGCGGCTATGACATCAAGGTTCTGGCTGAGGAAGCAAGCTTTGAGGAAGTCGCCTATCTGTTGTTATACGGCCACTTGCCCAATGAAGCGGAATATCATGAGTACCTGAAGCGGCTGCAAGGTTTGCGACGACTGCCTGATACATTGCTGGCGATCCTGGAGCAAATCCCGGCCAGCGCCCATCCCATGGACGTCATGCGTACCGGGTGTTCGGTGCTGGGTAATCTTGAGCCGGAGCAGGACTTCTCCGAGCAGTTGAATGTCGTCGACCGGATGCTCGCAGCCTTTCCGGGCATCATTAACTACTGGTACCGCTACTCACATGATGGCGTCCGCATTGAGACCCACACCACAGAGCCCAGTCTTGCTGCCCACTTCCTGCATTTACTCCACGACAAAACTCCGGATGCGCTGTCCGTCAGTGTGATGAATGCATCACTCATTCTCTATGCCGAGCATGAGTTCAATGCCTCCACCTTTGCAGCGCGCGTGTGTGCTTCCACCTTATCGGACATGTTTTCATGTATTACCGCTGCTATTGGAACGCTTCGAGGCCCGCTGCATGGTGGTGCCAACGAAGCGGCAATGGCAATGATCAAGGACTGGAAATCTCCGGAGCAGGCTGAACGTGAGCTACTGGGCATGCTGGCACGTAAAGAGAAAGTGATGGGCTTCGGTCACGCGATTTATCGGGAGAGTGATCCGCGTAATGCCATCATCAAGGCATGGTCGGAGAAACTATCGAATGCGGTGGGGGATCAGGTGCTGTACCCGGTGTCGCTTCGCTGTGAAGAGGTGATGTGGCGGGAGAAAAAGCTCTTCTGTAATGCGGATTTCTTTCACGCTTCGGCCTATCACTTTATGGGGATTCCGACACCGCTCTTTACCCCCATCTTTGTCTGCTCGCGCCTGACGGGCTGGGCTGCCCATGTGATGGAGCAGCGCAGTAACAACCGTATTATTCGGCCCAGCGCCGATTACACCGGTCCTGAGACTGCCGCCTGGGTTCCCATGAAAGCCCGCTAACTATTTTTTATTGTCATTCGTTGGTCAAGGTCTGCCTGCCGGGCAGCTAAAAGAATAAGGACAAGTCATGAGTGCCACCTTTGATGTCAGTAACCGCCCTGAGCCTGATGAGTTGCTGGTTCAGATTGCCGATTATGTTGATCAGTTCGAAATCCAGAGTGATGAAGCTTATCGTACCGCACGTCATACCGTGATCGATGCACTGGGATGCGGCTTGCTGGCGCTTCGTTTCCCGGAATGTACCAAGCACCTTGGCCCTGTTGTGCCGGGCACAGTGGTTCCCAATGGTGCACGCGTACCTGGTACTAACTATGTGCTGGACCCGATCAAGGCGGCATTTGATATTGGCTGCATTATCCGTTGGCTGGACTACAACGATACCTGGCTGGCGGCAGAGTGGGGACATCCTTCCGATAACCTTGGAGCAGTACTGGCAGTAGCGGATTACCTGAGCCGTCAGCGTATTGCCAACGGTGAGGCGCCCCTAACGATGAAGGCAGTACTCACCGCGATGATCAAGGCGCATGAAATTCAGGGTGTGCTGGCCCTCGAAAACTCATTCAACCGCGTGGGGCTGGATCATGTGGTGCTGGTGAAAGTCGCCTCGACGGCGGTCGTGACCAAGCTTCTTGGCGGCAGTCGCGAACAAATCATTGATGCGCTATCGCAGGCATGGGTTGATGGTCAGGCTCTTCGTACCTATCGGCATGCACCCAATGCGGGATCGCGAAAATCCTGGGCCGCTGGGGATGCCACTTCCCGGGCGGTCAGGCTGGCGATGATCACGATGAAAGGGGAGATGGGCTTGCCCTCTGTGCTCACGGCGCCGCAGTGGGGTTTTTATGATGTGCTCTTCAGCAAGACCAACAAGGATCAGAAGCTGAAACCAGAGCACGAACGTGCCTTTAGCCTGCCGCAGGCATTTGGCAGCTATGTGATGGAAAACGTGCTCTTCAAGATTTCCTTCCCGGCAGAGTTCCATGCGCAAACCGCTGCAGAAGCGGCCATGACATTGCACCCGCTGGTCAAAGACCGTCTGCACGAGATTGAGAAGATTCAGGTGAGAACTCATGAGTCGGCCATCCGTATCATCTCCAAAGTGGGGCCGATGGCGAACCCCGCTGACCGTGATCATTGCTTGCAGTACATGATTGCCGTGCCCCTGGCGTTGGGAGCATTGAAGGCGGAGCACTATGAAGACAGCTTCCATCAGGCAAATCCCATCATTGATAAGCTGCGTGAGAAGATGGTGATTGTCGAGGATGAGCGGTACAGCCGCGAGTATCTGGAATCAGACAAGCGTTCTATTGCCAATGCCATCACGGTTTTCTTTACGGACGGCACCTCCACGGAGGAGATTGCGGTGGAGTACCCCATCGGTCATCGCCGCCGCCGCGACGAGGGCATTCCTCTGCTTGAGGCCAAGTTCCTGGATAACCTTCGCACTCGATATCCCGAATGGCGTTGTCAGAAAATTCAGCAGCTTTGTCTTGATCAGCATGCCTTTGAGAATACGCCAGTGAATATCTTTACAGAAATGCTATTCGTTGACTAAGCAATGAATTTTGAAAGTCGATTCATCAATCCTGTGTCACTAATTAATTAAGCGAAAGTCTGGGGTAGAATTGGAAATTCGTTGCTTAGGCGATGATTTTTTAAATAAATGCTCGAATAGTTGGAATTGATTATCAATTAAAAAAGCCGGTACGCATTAAGCGACCGGCTTTTTGTTATTCATGGTCGGAGAAACAGGATTCGAACCTGCGACCCCTGCCTCCCGAAGGCAGTGCTCTACCAAACTGAGCTATTCTCCGATAATTCATTTAGCTGTCGTTTATATATTCAGCAGGGCTATTCAGCTACTGAACTAACGTCATGTATTGGCGCCATAGGTAAAAGATGAAGCCGACCGGAGGCTTTGTTGTGTTGTAAAAGTGCCGTTTTACCTACGTTGGGCGTACTCAGGCCTGACCTTAAAAGATGCAGACTTCCACGACTTTGGCCGTACTTTACTTGCTCTTTGAGAACGGCTTATGAAATCCTGTTCCAGTGTATAGCGCTAGGATATTGATTTTTAAAGGGTCTTCTTGAAGGGAATAGTAGATTTTTCTTGCAAGTATAAGGATATTCCTTATAAGCTCTGGCTGGTTAAAGTTTGAGTAGCTGTTTACCTGAGATTGATTATCAAGTTGATTTGTAGGGAAAAGCGCACTCTAACGTCAGAATAGCCATTTAAGATTCCTAACTTCGTGCACAGTCTAGAGTGGACTGTGAACAAATACTATGATCTCTAAGCGCCAGGGAAATCCTTTTATCTATTCGTTAATTGGATGGCGACTAATAAGAACGAAGGCAAATTCTGCCGTCGACAGGGATCGTCGTAGTTATTGACCCTGTAGAAGGATTGAATTGTGCGCCGTAATAAAAAACTCCAGCACTTTGTTGAGATTGCGACCCTTTTAACCGAAGAGGGCATTCTTACCCTTCATGCCTCCCTGGTCATTTCCTATTTGATGGAACAAGAACAGGCGCTGATGCGTGAAATGATTGCGCAAACGGGTTTATCTCGTCGAGGTCTTGAAAAAATTCTGGCGAATCTCTCCAGTAAAGCTCTGGCAGAAAAACTCCAGATCGAAGAAACCGTACCTGAAGGTAACACGTCCGGCCGGGGTGATCGTATCGCCTGGCGTCTGACCGAAGCCTTCAAGTCCAAGGTCGGCTATCGCATCAGCCTGATGAAATAGCGGCGGGTTTCCTCAGCTGTAGCTCGGGGGTATAGTACCCCCGCAACAGCATCTAAAGGTAATCACCGTGGACTCCACTGAAAAAGGCCAGACTAAACAAGGCTTCCTCGCTCTGGTTTCTTCCCTGTGTTTCGGGGATGACGCCTGTCCAATTCGCTTCATGTATAAAACCGTTCCTGCCCACCTGAATGATACCGGGTGGCGTATGTATTCCGGTTATGAAACCCCGGAGCAGCTTGAAGATCCGGAGTTCATGACGGTTTATCCGGTTGCTGCCCTTCGTGCCAATGACAACTCTCTTGAAGCACTGCTGGAATACAATGCCGGCACTGTCTGGGAGCGTCTTCCCGGAGCCGAGTGGGAGCGCGTGCATGATTTTAAAATCCCCAGTGATCATGTTGCCGTATGGGTCTCCAATGATGTGGATGACGCCCAACACCTCAACTCCTGAGTATCCTGCACTTTAGTTCCGTTAACTGTATTTATATACAGTTCTCTGGACAGTCTTTTTTGATGCTGTATATTTGTCCAGTAATTGTCGAGATTACGGGAGGCAACTATGCAGCAATCTCTACTTCCCACTCTGGAACCAGCACTTACTGGCCGTAAAAATACGCGCCCTCGCGTCCGCTCATCGCGGCTTCTTCCTGATGCTGCCTGGATTAAACCTGATCAGTTAACGCTGGCGGTATTCAGCAGTGAGGGCGTTGAAGATGACGGCTCATTACCCGAAGTCCCCTGTAGTGACCTGCTGTGCCGTGACCGGCATGACTTTCTCTACGAAGCCTTTGATCGGGTCCTGCCATCAGGAATCCAGTTTGCCGATACGCTCATTATTAATGGGCGACTACAACCGCAGTCGGGTGATGTGGTCCTAGTTCGACTGGAAGAGGATACATTGCTTCGCCAGTACCATTACGCCAATGGTGAAATCATTCTGACCACTGGGGTAGAGGACAGTGCTGAGCACGCCATCAAGCTTGATCGTGACACCGTATTCCATGTTCTTGGCGTGGTAACCCGGATTATCCGTAGTCTGCGTTAGATCGGCGGACCGGAGTGGGCTTACATGGATGGATAGTTTGGCCCGCCGCCGCCTTCAGGGGTTACCCAGCGAATATTTTGTGATGGGTCTTTGATATCACAGGTTTTGCAGTGCAGGCAGTTTTGCGCATTGATCTGAAAGTGTCTCCCCTCAGCACTTTCTGTTATTTCGTAGACGCCAGCAGGGCAGTAACGCTGAGCGGGTTCATCAAAATCCACCCAGTGTTGTCCCAGAGGCAGGTCTGGGTTATGCAGCTGCAAATGGCACGGCTGATCCTCCTCATGGTTGGTGTTGGAGAGATAAACCGAGGAGAGTTTGTCGAAGCTCAGTCCGCCATCGGGTTTGGGATAGGTAATCGCACTGAATTCCTGTTTGTCCCTGAGGGTGAGGTGGTCTGCTGTAGAGTCTTTGATAGTGAAAGGCAGTTTGCCGTTTAAACGCTGATCCAGCCAGTTAAAGGCGCCACCGAACCATGTGCCGAGCTTATGCAGTGCTGGTCCAAAGTTACGCGCCTGATAAAGCTCCTGACCTGCCCAGCTGGCTTTGAAATCGTCATCAAAAGAGGGCGTTGAATCGAGAGCCGCATTGGTATCGCTCAGCTGGCGGTGCAGTGTTTCTGCAGCCACCATTCCGGATTTCATGGCGGTATGAATGCCCTTAATTTTGGCGAAGTTCAGAGTACCTGCATCACAGCCGATGAGTAAGCCGCCCGGAAACGTTAAGCGTGGCAGGCTGTTCCAGCCTCCTTTGGCAATGGCTCTGGCGCCATAGCAGAGCCGCTGACCGCCGGAGAGGCTTTTACTGATCTGCGGATGATGTTTGAAGCGCTGGAACTCTTCATAGGGATTGAGATAGGGATTGGCATAGTTCAGGTCAGTAATCAGCCCGACGACGACTTGACGGTCATTCACATGGTACATAAAGCCGCCGCCACTGGCGTCATGCTCCTCCAGTGGCCAGCCTGCGCTATGGAGAACGCGTCCGGGCTGATGTTGGCTCTCGGGGATTTCCCAAAGCTCCTTGATGCCTAAGGCGTAATGCTGGGGGCTGGTGTTTTGATCCAGTGAGAAAGTTCGAATGACTTCCTGACCCAGATGACCACGAGCACCTTCAGCCAGCAGGGTGGCGGTAGCACGAATCTCCATCCCCGGGGTAAAGGAGCTTTTGGGCTGCCCGCTATGATCGAGCCCAAAGTCTCCTGTGGTAATGCCACGAACCTGATCATCCTCCAGAATCAAGGCGTGGGCAGGAAAGCCCGGAAACACCTCAACACCCAGCGCCTCAGCCTGCTCGGCCAGCCAGCGCACCCAGATACCCAGGCTTATGAGCAAGTTGCCCTCATTATGCATGGGCTTGGGGATTAGCCAGTGGGGAAGACTGGTACTGGCAGAATCAGAGCGAAACCAGTGCATTTCATCCTGAGTGACAGGTGTAAAGGCAGGAGGTTGTCGCGATTGCCAGTCAGGGAAAAGCTCATTCAAGGCCTTTGGGTCGAGAATGGCCCCTGACAACGTATGGGCACCAATTTCTGAGCCTTTTTCAACGACGCAAACGCTGAACTCAGGCTCAGGGCGTAACTGCTTGAGGCGGCAAGCGGCACCTAACCCGGCAGGCCCGGCGCCAACAATGAGCACATCTACCGTGAGGACTTCTCGTTCCATGGGCAAGCATCCTGATTATTGTTATAGACGTAGTCGCTTTTAATGGAGCAAATGTGAGGCGTGAATGATGATCCTGTTGGGTTAAATCTAGGCGTTGGTACGGCTTCTCTCAATGACCATTTCTGCCTTGGCTGATAACAAAAAAGCTTAAAGCATAGATTTTGCGCAAAAGAGTATTGGCGTCGGTGGTGGATCTTACGTAGGGCGTTAAAGGCGTGGTTTAGCGCGCAACAGAAGGGTTAGATACAAAATGATAAAATCCATAAGTCAACCCTTGACACCGCATTTTATCCACTCGTTTTCAGAGGCGCTGGTTATATCCTGACCGGCATCACAAAAAATACTGGCCACTTGTTCAAAAATGCGGTTGTTCCTCTCTGGAGCAAAAAAAACGTGGCTAAGTTATTGTTTTTACGTTGTTTTAAAATTGATCAAAAAATGATCAATCTGTGAGGGGTAGCAGTATTTAAAGGCTCAGATGACGTATCCATAACCCTTTCCACAAGGTTATCCACACGATTTTTGGATAACGTCCGCAAGGCTAGTAACCATGCGGCCTTGAGCAAATCCTGAGGTTTCGTAAATCTCTGTGAATAAAAAAAGGCCCCAATCTGGGGCCTTAAAAATGCAGAGTGAACCAAGCTTTGTCACGAATATGACAGACGATAACAGGATCAATTTGTCCAGTTGTACGTCTAAAGTCGTAGGTGGTGACTAACCTGACATCTGATCAGTAAGGCGCATTCTAACTATCAGACGTTGCGCCATGCTGGTCGACAGAATGTGCTCAGGCAAACTGGGCTTCCTCGGTTGATCCCTTAAGCGCAGTGACGGAGGAAACGCCCCCCTGAATCACGGTGGTAATATCATCAAAGTAGCCGGTGCCGACCTCCTGCTGGTGAGCAACGAAGGTGTAACCATTGCTGGCCGCTGCAAATTCAGGTTCCTGAACCATATTCACATAGTGTTTCATGCCTTCGCCCTGAGCGTACTGATGTGCCAGGTTGAACATGTTGAACCACATGTTGTGTATACCTGCCAGCGTGATGAACTGGTATTTGTAGCCCATCTCAGACAGTTCTGCCTGGAAGCGCGCAATCGTGGCTTCGTCGAGATTTTTCTTCCAGTTAAAGGAAGGTGAACAGTTGTAGGCCAATAGCTTGCCGGGATACTGGCGATGAATGGCTTCAGCAAAGCGGCGCGCCTCTTCCAGATCAGGCTTCGCAGTTTCACACCAGATCATGTCGGCATAGGGTGCATACGCCAGACCGCGTGCAATGGCCTGATCCAGTCCTGCCTTGGTACGGTAAAAACCTTCAGCTGTCCGCTCTCCGGTGATAAAGGGACGGTCGTACTCATCGCAATCTGACGTTATCAGGTCGGCTGCGTTAGCGTCAGTGCGCGCCAGAATCAGGGTGGGAACACCGCATACATCGGCCGCAAGGCGGGCAGCCACCAGCTTCTGAACCGCTTCCTGTGTAGGCACCAACACCTTGCCACCCATATGACCGCATTTCTTGACGGATGCCAGCTGGTCTTCAAAATGTACGCCTGAAGCACCGGATTCAATCATCGCCTTCATCAGTTCAAACGCATTCAGTACACCGCCAAAACCGGCCTCTGCATCCGCCACGATGGGCGCGAAGTAGTCGATGTAGTCAGGATGACCGGCTTCAATACCGCGCTGCCACTGGATCTGATCGGCGCGACGAAAGCTGTTATTAATGCGGCTGACCACATTGGGTACCGAGTCAACAGGGTAGAGTGACTGGTCAGGGAACATGCCCATATAGGAGTTGTTATCTGCCGCGACCTGCCATCCGGAAAGGTAAATGGCCTCAATACCGGCTTTCACCTGTTGCATGGCCTGTCCGCCGGTCAGAGCGCCGAGGCAGTTAACATAGCCCTTACGCGCTTTACCATTGACGAGTTCCCAGAGTTTTTCTGCACCCTGACGAGCCAGTGTTAGCTCCGGAGTAACAGAACCGCGAAGGCGCACGATATCCTCAGCAGAATAGGTACGGTAGATGCCTTCCCAGCGCGGGTTGGTTTCCCAGTCGTTTTTGATTTGTTGTACTTGTTCCTGGCGATTCGGTTTCATGGCGTTTACCTCATTTTTATCGTTGTTTTCGTCACAACCTTCAGTCAAAGAGTCGCTCAATACAGCTGACCGCAAAGGTTCAGGGCGAAGGTTTTAGGGCGCAGTTTTCTGGCGCATTGCTCCTGGCAATCCGCAAAGGGTCAGGTTCGGGAAGGCTGCACCTGCCGGGATGCAGCCGTTAATCCGGTTTGTTAGTCCAGCAGGACGTAACCGGGCAGGGTCAGGAATTCCACCAGATGGTCATCCGTGGTCAGCTGATCCAGCAGGGTCAGAGCCTTATCGTAAGGCTGACTTTGCCAGGCCATCTCACCGACTTCCTGACGAACAATCGCTGATTCTTCGCGCAGACATTGGCGGAAAAGACTCACGGTAACAGTGCGGCCATCATTGAGCTGGCTTTCATTTTGAATCCACTGCCAGATGGAGGTGCGGCAAATCTCGGCAGTGGCAGCATCCTCCATCAGCCCGTAGATCGGCACGCAGCCATTACCGTTAAGCCAGGAGGCGATGTAGCGCAGGGCCACTCGGATATTGGAGCGAAGGCCACGCTCGGTGCGCTCACCTTCACTGGGCTGCAGCAAATGACGACAGGTGATGGGTTCATCCTTGTCACGCTTCACATGAAGCTGGTTATGATGCTCGCCGAGAGCCTCATCAAAGACCTCACGGACCAGTCCGGCAAGGCCCGGATGAGCAACCCAGGTGCCATCATGACCATTACGGGCTTCGCGCTGCTTGTCCTGACGCACTTTCTCCATGACCTGCTGGTTCACGGCCTCATCCTTATTGGGAATAAAGGCCGACATGCCGCCCATCGCAAAGGCGCCGCGTTGGTGACAGGTACGGATCAACAGGCGTGAGTAAGCATCCAGGAAAGGCTGGCTCATAGTGACGCTTTCACGATCAGGCAGGACACGGTCACCATGGCGGCGAAGGGTCTTGATGTAGCTGAAAATATAGTCCCAGCGTCCGCAATTCAGGCCGACGATATGGTCGCGCATGGCGAAGAGGATCTCATCCATCTGAAACGCCGCAGGCAGTGTTTCAATCAGCACCGTCGCGCGGATGGTGCCGGTAGGCACGCGGTAGTAGTGCTCAGTAAAGTGGAAAATATCACTCCACCAGGCGGCCTCGAGATGGCTTTCGAGTTTGGGCAGGTAATAGTACATACCGGTGCCACGTTCCTGACGAGCCTTGAGGTTGTGATGGAAGTAGAGCGCGAAATCCATCAGGCAGCCGGGAATCGCATGGCCTTTATGGCGCATGTGCTTCTCTGGCAAATGGATGCCGCGAACCCGGGTAATCAGCATCGCGGGCTTGTCTTGCAGGCGATACTCTTTACCGGTTTCAGGATGGGTGTAGCTGATAGTGCCGCGATTGGCATCGCGAAGATTAATCTGGCCTTCGATCATGCCATCCCAGGTGGGAGACTGGGCATCCTCAAAGTCTGCCATGAAAACATTCACGTCAGCATTTAAGGCGTTGATCACCATCTTGCGTTCAACCGGCCCGGTGATTTCAACACGGCGGTCCAGCAGGTCTTCAGGAATCGGCGCCACTTTCCAATAGCTCTCACGGATGTCCTGAGTTTCCTTGTCGAAGTGTGGAAGCACGCCTTCATCGGCCATTCGTTGACGCTGATGACGAAGCTCCATCAGCTCGTTATAGCGTGGCATAAACTCCTGAACCAGCGCGCCAAGAAAAGCCATGGCGTCGCGGTCGAGGATGGTTTCGTAGCCCGTTTTCATAGGGCCTGTCATGGTCAGACTGTGCAGGGGTTGTTGAGCGGTCATAATCAGGACCTCGATTCTTTGTAATTATTGGTCTGCGATGCAGGTGAATCTCGGTTGGGTCTCTATGCGGCCAGGTTAAGTCCGATTCGCTCAGGTGAGTGGGTAGCTTGCCTGAGGCCCTGTCTTCGTGAGATGCGAAGGAGGGCGAACCCGTTGAGGCAATCATGGTGGTGACTGAAAAGACCGTCAAAGTAATTTTCCGCGACGCAGCAAAAGGGTAGGGAGACTACCTTGCCAGAAGATACTTCCTTGTAGTCAGACTACAGATTTGAGCAGGTTTACGTGGCTAAGAATTGAGCACTGGCGTGGCTTATAGCTTGAGTGGGAGTTTGACAAGGTAATATTCAACGGGTTTTTGACGCTATCTTTTTAAGAACTTACAAGGAATATATTCAGACCTTGATAGCAGAAAATGATCTAAAAAACCCATGAACGAATTACTCGCCTCGCTGCACCGCAAAACAGCTGAAGTAAGCCTGCTAAACGCATGATTAGAAAGCGCTTTTGGGAAGGTAGTATTTTTCCCTGAGGAAAAATCAGCGGTTTTGTTTCGTTGCTGCGTAATAGTTCATTGTGCAGTTGCAGCGTACGACTTTAGGCCAAAGTCAGACGTGTTCACGAGTGTAATAAGACTGAGTGTGAGGCATTTCTGGTGTTGTCAGGCAATAAAAAACGCCCGGAAAGCTGCTGCCTTGGGCGTTTTGATCAATACTCAACAGCGCTTAGGCCCTGTTCAGCCGTCCAGATTTTCCAGGTAGAGGGAACCCTGGTTGTACAGAATCTGCAGCATGGCCTGAGCTGCGGGGTCATTCAGTAGTGCAACAAGCTTCGCGCCTTCAAGTTCACGCTGATGGCAAAGCTCTTGTACAAAGCTGACCGCAGCTGGAGGGCAAGGGAAAGAAGCGCCATCGGCAAAGAGTGTGACACCGCCATCACCTACGGCTGTCCAGGCAAAACGGCAGCCTTCGGTACGGCGCAGAACCGCTCCCTCCTGCAGCATTTCAACCAGGGTCTCGGCATCCATTTCTTCTTCAGGAGCCGGATCAATCTCGGCGTACTTAGGCTCTGTCATTGCTTTACCAAACCACTGAGCGAGATTCTCTTCCTTCTCGATAGAAGCAATCAGCTGGGCTTTGAGCTGAGCGATAGCTGCTGCAGAAATCTCGCCGCTGTTGGCCTGAAGTGCCAGATTGGCATCGGCATAGCGCTGTTCGGGAAGCATACGCTCACCCAGATAATCGGTGTAGTCGCGAAGAATTTCCTGCATTGACGGAGCGCGGAAACCTACGGAATAGGTGATGCAGTCATCGCCAACAGCGGTGCCGTTATGGCCGACACGGGGCGGCAGATAAAGAATGTCGCCTGCATTCAGTTCAACCACTTCTTCAGGCGCCCAATCCGCAATAATTTTAACGGGCAGGTCAGGTTTCAGCTCACTGTGGCTATCGAACAGACCGCCGTACTCCCAGCGGCGCGTTCCCTCAGCCTGCACCAGGAAAACATCGTAGTTGTCGTAATGAGCGCCAACACCACCTTCATCAACGGCATAGCTGATCATTAGGTCATCCATGCGCCAGGAAGGCACAAAACGGAATTTATCAAGAAAATCGGCGGCTTCAGGCAGCCAGTGATCCACGGCCTGAACCAGCAACGTCCAGCCTTTTTCCGGCAATGAGCCAAAGGCGTCATCATCGAATGGTCCATGCTTCAGCTGCCAGGAGTGTCCCTGTTGCTCACCGATCAAAAGACGGGATTCCACCTCTTCCTCACAAGCCAGACCTGCTAACTCATCAGCACTCAGTAGTGGCTCAAAATCCGGCAGGGCATTACGGATAACGCAGGGCTTCTTGTGCCAATACTCCTTGAGAAAAGTCTCGATCGGCATATCGCCAAGATGGGTAAGAGGTGCGTGATTCATGAGTTTTATGCATCCGTAACGCTGAAATAGGGACTAACGCAGAAGGCGCCAATAATAACGGCAAAGGCTCCTGAACTCATCCACTACAACGCTTTACGCATTCTCAAGAAGGGCTAACTGAATTTTATTCATGCTTATCAATGTCGAGCATCAAGGATTGTAGCTTTTCCTTGTAGGGATATTCCTAGGGGAAAGTGTTGCAAAACATAGGGATATAGAGGGATGGCGCCATAATTTCACCTTGTTGACGCCAAATTGCTTGTCCTGTTTATTTAATGTTCTTTTGATATATATTGAGTATATCGTGACAATCAAGACAATAATAATTTTTGCAACTTCCATTAGCTCCACTATGTTTAGGGAGTAGCAGGTTTTAAGCGGCGATCAGACGCCTTGTATTAGCAGCTTCTAATGGATGCAAGTCTTAACCGGGTTGAGGCCAGCAGGAAGCAAAACAACATGAGACATTCTCTCCAAGTCGTCTGATCTGGGTCACAGCAAAGTGCAAGGAACCACCATGAGCCATGCTTCAGCACAACTTCCTGAACAGCTGACCATCAGCCATGTGGCTGAAACCTGGTCAGTGCTGATTCCCCTGTTAGAGAACGCTTCCTCTATTGAGATCGATTGCGCATCGGTCGCGATGGTGGATTGCGCTGGCCTGCAATTACTTCTGGGGCTTAAGCATTACTGCGAAGGTTCAGGGAAGACACTGACGCTCAGCGCTGATCATCAGAACGTGATTGGCGATAAGGCACAAATGCTCGGTATTGCAGCATTAGCACACTGACGCAGCCGACTCTGCGGACGTCATCTGACAAGGAAATCGCAGTAAAACTATAAGACAACGACTTTAGCGATTATCACAAACCCACATGCTTTCATCTGGAGAAATCCTATGCCTTCTATCCTCGTAGTCGATGATTCCGCATCCCTTCGAAGCATGGTGAGCTTCACGCTAAAGCAACAAGGCCATACGGTGACCGAAGCCGATAATGGCCGTGATGCACTGTCCAAAATTCAGGGTAATAAGTTCGATCTGGTGCTGACGGATGTGAACATGCCAATCATGGATGGTATTACCCTCTGCGCCGAGCTTCGCAAGCTTCCCGCCTTCAAGTTCACGCCCATTCTGATGCTCACCACAGAAAGCTCATCCGACATGAAGCAAAAGGGGAAAAGCGCCGGTGCCACCGGTTGGCTGGTGAAGCCCTTCAACCCGGATACGCTGATCAGCACCATTAAGCGCGTCGTGGGTTAAGCGCCATGAGTATTGATCTCGAACAGTTCATCCCGACCTTTATCGAGGAAAGCCTGGAAGGCCTTGAACTCATGGAATCTCGCTTGCTCAATCTGGAGCAGAGTGATGATCCGGATGAACTCAATGCCATTTTTCGGGCGGCTCACTCTATTAAAGGAGGTGCCGGAACCTTCGGCTTCAGTGAGATCAGTGATTACACCCATCTGGCAGAAACACTGCTGGATGAGATGCGTGCGGGTATACGGCCCGTAACCTCAGACGTCACCGAAGCACTGCTTCAGTCTGCAGACTGTATCCGCCTCATGCTCGAGTCCCTTGATGGCCTGGGCGATGAAGCGACAGGGAAAATTGAAGCCTCGAAAGCGCGGATGCAGCAGCTTTTGGATGGAGGCGCTGGTTCTGCTCACTCAACGGATGACAACAGCGACACACTGACGCCGGCAATGGAAGGTGGCAGCTCAGAGGGAGATGGCTCAGCCGCTGGCCCTTCAGGTTTTCACATTACTTTTATTCCCGAGCCCCATCTTTTACAGACCGGCAATGACCCTGCTTTTTTAATTGATGCTCTGCGCTCATTGGGTGAACTGCATGTTGATGAGGTCTCGGGTCATTGGCCTGAGAGTCTGGCGGAGTTTGACCCTGAGTCCTGCTATTTGCGCTGGCAAATGCGCTTGTTCAGCGAGTGTGCCGAGTCCGATATTCGCGAGATCTTTGAATGGGTTGAAGATGACTGCGCACTGATTATCACGCCGTTAGACAATACCCACGCTGATGCTGTTGTGGCTGCAGACGACACTTCGGAAGAGGCGAGTCATTCTGCCCCCACTGAGAAGCAAGAGGTTAGCGAAGCGCCTGTGGCAGAGATTACTGACAACTCTGCGTCGGTGCCATCGGCTGCCGTGGCTGTTAATAACACCACACCGGAGACGGTGGTAAAAAGCGATATTGAAGAGGGTAAAGCCCCAGCAGCAGCGGCTACTAAATCGGCTTCACCAGCTAAAGGTAAATCCGCTGAAGCGGCCAGTTCTATTCGGGTCGGGATCGACAAGATTGACGCACTGATTAACCGCGTCGGTGAGCTGGTGATCACCCAGTCCATGCTGGGCCAGGTCAGTTTTGAAATGAGTGATGTCAATCACCCCGCCATGGAAAAGCTGATCGCTAATCTCTCCTTGCTTGAGCGCAATATGCGCGACTTGCAGGAGGAGGTGATGCGCATCCGCATGATGCCGATTGCCTCGATATTCAATCGCTTTCCGCGCCTGGTACACGATGTCAGCAAGCAGTTGGGTAAACAGGTGGAGCTGGTCATTTTCGGTGAACAGACCGAGCTGGATAAAACCGTCCTTGAGAAGATTGGCGATCCTCTGGTTCACCTGATTCGTAACTCGCTGGACCATGGCCTTGAGCCGACCGAAGAGCGTATCGCACTGGGTAAACCTGAGATGGGTACGGTCTCATTATCGGCGAGCCAGCAGGGTGGACACATCCTGATTGAAGTCACCGACGATGGCCGCGGGCTTAATCCACAAAAACTTCGCAGCAAAGCGATTGAAAAAGGGCTGATCAGCGAAGAGCAGAACCTGACGGATGATGATCTTCGCCAGCTGATTTTTATGCCCGGATTCTCCACCGCCGCCAAACTCAGCGACATTTCCGGCCGTGGTGTTGGCATGGATGTGGTGCGTAGAAACATTGAATCACTGGGCGGTGATATCAGTATTCATTCCCAGATTGGCAAGGGCACCACGCTGTCGATTCGCCTGCCACTGACTCTCGCCATTCTTGATGGACAGCTCATTCGTGTTGGCGATCAGATTTACATCATTCCGCTGGTTTCCATTGTTGAGTCTATCCAGCTGCGCCAGGCCGATATCAACAAAATTGCCGGTAGCCGCTGCCTTTATCAGTTCCGCCAGGACTACATCCCTCTCGTTGATATTCAGCGCTTCTTTGGCAACACCGGTATTGAAGAAAGTGCGAAGCCACTGCTGGTGATCGTTGATGCTGGCGGTCGCAAAGTCGGCTTGCTGATTGATGAGCTTCAGAGCCAGCAGCAGGTGGTGGTGAAGAGCCTGGAGGCTAACTTCAAGAAAGTCATCGGCGTTGAGGGCGCGACTATCCTCGGTGATGGCAGCGTTGCCCTGATTATCGATATTACCAGCCTGTGCCGGGAAGCTCTGGCACAGCCTTCACTTAAAGCCGTCAGTTAAGGTCGGAGCAGGAGACAGACCATGTCACAAGTGGCGACATCCTTGGATCGGCAAGATGCCAACGGACTGGGCACAGATCATGAGCAATTTCTCACTTTTCGTCTGGAGGATGAGGAATATGCCGTCGATATCCTGCGGGTACAGGAAATCCGGGTATGGACTCCGGTGACCAAGATCCCTAATTCACCGCGCTATCTGAAGGGGGTGCTGAACCTTCGCGGCACCATTATTCCGATTATCGATCTGCGCACACGGTTTGCACTGATGGAGCGCGACTATGGCCCGCAAACTGTCGTGGTCATCCTCAAGGTGAACAGTGGTGATCAGACCCGTGTGATGGGGATAGTGGTCGACTCTGTTGAAGAAACCTATGCCGTTGACCCTGCGTCAATTCATGCTGCTCCGCACGTCGGGGATGTGATTGATGCCGAGTTTATTCGTGGGCTGATTTCCGTCGATAACAAGATGATTGTGCTGCTTGATGTCGACAAATTGCTGAATTCTGCCGAACTGGCGATTGATGATCTGATTGAGTGATACCGACCGGGGGTTATCTATGACAAACAACAAGACACAAACTCCGGAAGCAAACCGGATGGTAACGAATGAGATCATCGCTCGCCTCGATCTCAAGGGAAATCTGACCTATGTGAATCAGGGCTTTTGTCAGGTGACAGGCTATGACGCCAAATCCCTGATGGGCAACAGCATGGAGCTGGTTCGTCACTCTGATGTTCCGGCCGGATTGTACGAGCAAATTTGGAGCAGCCTGCAAATGGGCCGCCCCTGGGAGGGCGTGACCAAAATTCAGACCAAGTCCGGAGGCGAAGCCTGGCTCAAGGTGAATGTGGTGCCTGCGACGACTAATGGCCGGGTCACGGAGTACATCTATGTGGCCACTATGGCGACGGATGAGCAGATTCGTGGGACAGAAACACGTTTTTCACGAATCCGTCAGGGATCGGCAACCCTGACCAATCCCAAGGATGTGCTCTCCAAAAATCTTATGAAGCAGTGGTATATCAATCTTGCGGCTGTGGTTGTGCTGGCCATTGTTATCACTATTGCCACTGTCGAGTTGCTGCCGCCTGAATGGCTGGAGGCCGTGGTTTTCCTGTCGTTGGGTGTTTTTGCCTTCCGCGTTAATCAGTTGATGACCCGTCAGGTCAAAGGCATCAATGAAATCGCTCAGGCGATGACTGAAGTCGCGGAGGGAGACTACTACCGCGAAATTGACACCATGCAGTCCGGTGAAATTGGTGCACTAAAACGCAGTTTGAAAGCGCTGGGTACGAAACTCGGTTTTGAGATCGCCTATGCGACTGAGCGCAATAATGAGATGACACGTATCAAGCAGTCACTGGATAACGTGACCTCGAACGTGATGCTCGCCAACGAGAACAACATCATCATCTACTGCAACCGTGCTGTGAATACCATGCTGAAGCGTGCCGAGAGCCAGATTCGCAGGGATTTGCCGCATTTCAATGTGGATACACTGGTGGGGGCTAATATCGATGTTTTCCATAAAGATCCTTCCCATCAGCGCCGGATGCTTTCTGCACTGAGTACGACCTTTCGCACCAAAATCGCTGTGGGCGGGCGTAATTTCTCCCTCACGGCCAATCCCGTCAATGATGAAAGCGGTAACCGTCTGGGAACAGTCGTTGAATGGGAAGACGTCACTGAGCAGATGCGCGCCGAACGTCAGATTGAAGACCTGATTGCGCGCGCTTCCCAGGGTGAGCTGGATGAGCGCCTGAAGCCTGAAGAATATGAAGGCTTTATGGGCAATGTCGCCGGGGGCATCAACAAGCTGTTGGATGCGGTGGTCGAGCCCATGAGTGAGGTACGTCGTGTGCTGATCTCCATGTCTCAGGGGGATGTGAATCAGCGGATGGAAGGGGTGTATAAAGGCGACTTCCTTGAAGTCAGTAATGCACTGAACTCCTCCATGGAACGCATCACCCAGCTGGCAATGGATATCAAGGCCGCTGGCGACACCATTACGGCGGGCGCTTCTGAAATTGCTCAAGGTAACGTGACCTTGTCGCAGCGCACTGAGGAACAGGCGGCGAGTATCGAGGAAACCTCTGCCAGTATGGAGGAGATGACCGGCACAGTGCGCCGTAATGCCGATAATGCTCAGGAAGCCAGTCTGCTTGCTGCCGAAGCCAAAAAACTGGCAGAAGAGGGTGGCGGCATTTCTTCTAAAGCCGTGGTTTCCATGGGGTCAATTAGCCAGTCATCCTCGCGCATTTCCGACATCATCGGTGTTATCGATGAGATTGCCTTCCAGACCAATCTGCTGGCCTTGAACGCAGCCGTTGAGGCTGCCCGCGCCGGTGAGCAAGGCCGAGGTTTTGCGGTGGTGGCTTCAGAGGTGCGCAGCCTGGCACAGCGCAGTGCTACAGCCGCCAAAGAGATCAAGCAGCTCATCAATGAAAGCGTGAAAACCGTGGCCGAAGGGGCTTCCTATGTGGATGAGTCCGGTAAGTCATTACAGCGGATCATTGATTCGGTGGAGCGCGTGAGCCAAATCATCAGCGAAATCGCCATTGCCTCCCAGGAGCAGGCGACCGGTATTTCTCAGGTCAATGTCGCTATCACACAGATGGATGAGGGCACCCAGCAAAATGCGGCATTGGTGGAGGAAGTCGCGGCGGCATCAGAGTCCATGGCTTCTCAGGCCCAGGGGCTGCAGACGCTGGTTAGCTTCTTCAAACTTGGGGAGATGGACGATGACTTGATGCACGCCCCACATGTTCCCGCTGCCAGAAAGGCGAGTACGCTGAGTGCTTCGCCCAAGTATGAAAAGCCCAAAGCAGCCAAGCCTGCTGTCACCGAGAAGCCCGTCGAGCGGCCTAAAATGAAAGTGGAAGCCCATGATGAATGGGAAGAGTTCTGATCTTGGCTACTGCCATTTCCCAAGCGGTAGGAGCAAGCATGACAGATCAGCAGCCCCCTGCTGGCAAGGGACAGCCGCCTTCAGCTCATGGGCCTCGTGCCCATGAGTTTGCCCTTGAGCGCAGCGATTTTGATGAGCTGCGCCGGTTGCTCTATGACCATGCCGGTATCCAGCTGGCAGATTACAAAATGGATATGGTCTACAGCCGGCTGGCCAGAAGGTTAAGAGACAGAAAACTGGGCTCTTTCAAAGCCTACGTTGCCTTGCTGCGAGTGGATGCGGATGAGTTTGTTCAGTTCATCAATGCGATGACGACCAATCTCACGGCCTTCTTTCGTGAGAAGCATCATTTTGACTACCTGCAACAGCACACGATTCCCCAGTTTCATGCGCGGGGGCGTCATCAGATTCGTGCCTGGTCGGCGGGTTGCTCCTTTGGTGCTGAGCCTTACACGCTAGCCATGACTTTGCGAAGCCATCCGCGGATTGATACCCGACAGTGGGATATACGCATCACTGCATCTGACATTGATACCCGGGTGCTGAAAAGTGCTGAAGACGGTGTCTACGATGAAATGCAGGTGTTGGACTTACCGGCGGATTTGCGCCAGCGCTGGTTCTGGCGTGGGAAAGGCGGGCAATCCGGCAAGGTGAAGGTGAAGGATGAGTTGCGTCATCTTATCGACTTTCGCGCTATCAATCTCATCAAGCATTGGGATCTTGGCGCGACGATGCACTTTATCTTTTGCCGGAATGTGATGATCTACTTCGATAACGCAACACAAGAGCGTTTGCTCAACCATATGGCTGACAGTCTGGAAGACGGTGGTCTGCTCTTTGTCGGACATTCGGAAGCACCGGGGAGGCTAACCGACCGCTTTGAACTGATTGGCAAGACGATATACCGCAAACGCTATTAAAAGCCCTGTATCCGCTCAGATGTGAGAAAGCGCCCATGGCCAAGATCAGAGTAATGGTGATTGATGACTCGACAGCAATTCGAGGCTTGCTGAAAAGCATCATTCAGGAAGACCCCGAGCTTGAGTGGGTCGCGGAAGCCGCCGACCCCTATGAAGCTCGTGAGCTGATCAAGTTTTACAATCCGGACGTCCTGACCCTGGATGTCGAAATGCCGAAAATGGACGGCCTGACTTTTCTGCGAAACCTGATGCGCCTGCGGCCCATGCCGGTGATCATGTTATCGACACTGACAACCGAAGGTGCTGATGTCGCCATGAAAGCACTGGAAATCGGTGCTATTGATTGTCTGGCCAAACCCCGGATGAGCCATCCCAGTTTTCTTGAGCGCTTCACTCTGGAGCTGAACTCCAAGCTTAAGGTGGCGGCCAGCTCCAAGCGCCATGTGCTGCGTAATAAAAAACTGGCGGAGACAGCGCTTTATCGCTGGGAATGTCCTGAACAGCTGCAGAATACCCAGCTACTGGCGATCGGTGCCTCGACCGGCGGCACAGAAGCTATCAAGGATGTTCTGATGGCGCTGCCTGAGAGTTCTCCTCCTATCGTGATCACCCAGCACATTCCTGCGATATTCAGCGCACGCTTTGCCAATCGCCTCGATAAGTGCTGCCGTATTCGCGTGCATGAGGCAAAGAATAATCAGTTGGTGGAGCCGGGGAATGCCTATATTGCCCCGGGGGATTTTCACCTGCGTATTGAGCGCCAGGGCGGGAAGCTGTGGTGCCGGGTCGTTCAGTCCGAGCCCGTCAACCTGCATCGGCCATCGGTGGATGTCATGTTTCAGTCGCTGTTAGCACTGGACGTGACCCGAATCAGTGCCATGCTTCTCACAGGTATGGGGCGAGACGGGGCAGAAGGTTTGCTTGAGCTTCGTAAGAAAGGCGCCTTTACCCTCGCTCAGGATGAAGGTTCCAGCATGGTCTGGGGAATGCCCGGGGCTGCCGTCAAAATTGGCGCTGCAACGCGGGTGGTATCGCTGGAAGAAATGGCCAAAGCCGTGGTCTCGCACTGGCAGGGAATTAAAGCAGGCTAGGCCCTGGAAGGTACTGGCTTTCTGATATTGAAAGAGGAGAGGTTATGAAGGTTCGCGCTGCTGCATTAGTGTCTGCCATTTTATTGGTGGCATCTTTAGCCGTCATGAACCTCGCTGTTCCTGGCTGGATAAGCCAGGCCTGTGTGGGGCTGGCGTTAATCATTTCTCTTGTCATGCTGTTTATCGGGCCAGTGACGGGTGACGCAGAGACTGTACGCGAAAAAGCTGAGGACAAGCGTCCGAAAGAACAGTCTGGCAAAGAGAAAGCCTCTGGCATCAAAGCGGGTGATAAACCCGCATCAGCAGCCTCTGCTGCCAATGAGCTCAGTACCTTCTCGCCGCTTTTTACCGCTCAGGCCTCACTGATTGGCCAGGAGGTAACGCGTGTTAAAAGCCTGATTGGTGATGCGGTGCATACCCTTAATAGCAGCTTTCATCAACTTAATGAGCTGACCTCCCATCAGCGTGAAGTGCTGCAAACCGCGCTTTCCGCCAGTGGTCAGGGGCAGGGCGGCAGCATCGGCAGCTTTACTCATCAGGTTGCGGCGGTGTTTGAGGATCTGACCACTGCGTTGTCGCATATCGCTGAACACAGCCAGATGACGGTCAAGAATATCGACGAAATGATGGGCAAACTCGATGGAATCTTCCAGCTGCTGGAGAACGTCGAGAAGCTGGCAGAGCAGACTAACCTTTTGGCACTGAACGCCAGTATTGAGGCAGCGCGTGCCGGTGAGGCAGGGCGTGGTTTCGCGGTGGTTGCCGATGAAGTGCGTTCGTTGTCAGTCAGTTCGGCCAAGCTAAACAGCGAGATTCGCCAACGAGTGAATGACACCCGGACAACCATAGCGACGCTGCGAAGCAACGTTGAGCGGATGTCCAGCAGTGATACCACCGTGGCGCTGGAGAAGCAGGACTCCATGAGCAAAATGCTGCAGGATATTCGTCTTCTTAATGAGCAGATGAATACCCATCTTCAACGGGTGGCGGGTATTGAGGGCAGTATTTCCGATGCGGTGGATGCCGCGGTTCGATCCTTGCAGTTTGAGGATATCGCGACCCAGACATTGGGTGTGGCTGAAACCCATGTGGCCAATCTGAGTCAGATGGGTGGCGCACTGGCTGGCAAGAACAAGCCAAGCGCAGACATTCTTGTGGAGTGTCAGGAGTATCACAGTCAGTCCAAAGAGCGGGATAAGTATCGGCCTGTGAGCCAGCAAAATATGGAAGAGGGTGATGTAGAACTTTTCTAGATGCTCCACACCCTGAAAAAGACCGCCTCACTGGCGGTTTTTTTGTTTTAGGGGAGAGTAATTAATCCAGAGCATCAGACTGATGTTAACGCTACCATTGTTCTGATTGTTAACATGTGTTACCAATAACGCCCGCCGGTGATCCCGGCGTTCAATGACTGATTTCGACCAACAGGACGTTACAGGTGCTATCGAAGATCCGGGCTGCACTTGAACTGTCGAACCAGCCTCGCGTATCCCGCGTTTGCAACGCTACTCATTCAAAAAATGACAACAAGAATGGCTGGCCAGATCATTGTTTTGACTGGAATCCAGCACGAATGGACCTATTCCTGATCTACGGAGTCAATTCATGATCCTTCAGCTTTTCCCCTTATGGGCAATCCTGCTCTCATTGCTGGCCTTTTTTATGCCGGGTCTTTTTATTGACCTTAAGGCTCAGATCGTCCCACTACTCACTGTAATTATGCTGGCGATGGGCCTTACCCTTAGTCCACGTGACTTCATCAATGTCGCTAAAAATGGCAAGGCGTTGGGTGTGGGTGTCCTTCTGCAATTTATCGTCATGCCAGTAGCTGCCTGGCTGGTTGCTCACCTGATGGGCTTTGATACGGAGCTTACTGTTGGCATGCTGCTCGTCGGCAGTGTCGCTGGCGGAACGGCATCCAATGTCATGTGCTATCTGGCGAAAGGTGATGTCGCACTGTCGATCTCCATGACAGCCCTTAGCACCCTGATTGGTGTGGTGCTGACGCCAGTGCTTGTCAGCGCCATGATTGGACAGTCAGTGGATGTGCCGGTGATGGGCATGCTGATGAGCCTGATTAAAATTGTGTTTGTGCCGGTGGCTCTGGGGGTGGTGGTCAATGCACTGTCTCCACGCTGGATTCATAAGGCACTGCCGGCTTTGCCCTATGTTTCCATGATCGCTATCGTTCTGATTATCGCGACCGTGGTTGCTCTGAGCGCTGACAAGCTGGCAGACATCGGCCTGCCTGTCGCGGTCGCAGTTATCCTGCATAACTCTATCGGCTTGTTGCTTGGCTATTGGGTAACGCGCCTGCTTGGCTTTGATACCAAAGTCTGCCGCACTATCGCCTTCGAGGTTGGCCTGCAGAACTCAGGTCTTGCAACGGCGCTGGCAGTGAAGTTTTTCACTCCTATGGCGGCGTTGCCCGGAACGCTGTTTAGCGTCTGGCATAACGTTTCTGGTTCGCTGCTTGCCAGCTACTGGAGCAAACGCCCACTTCAGGATATGACTAAAATCGAGGATGAGGCCGCGCAGCAAGGCCCGGCAGTAGGCTGACCTGAAACGGTATCGCCAATCCCCTCAGTTGAGAAAAATAAAAAACCACCTTCGGGTGGTTTTTTATTGGGAGAGAAAAACTGAGTTATCGCTAAGCCTCAGGATTTAGGCAAGGGCGTTCCCGGTGGGTACTGTTCATTGATTTGCTTCACAATATTCTGGGCATCTTCATCGCCGTTCTTGGCGGCCAACCGGTAAAGCTCGATAGCCTTGGCGATATCACGCTTAGTGCCCTGACCATTCTGATAAAGAATCGCCAGATTCAGCTGAGCCCGGGCAAAGCCCTGCTGAGATGCCAGACTGTACCACTTAAAGGCTTCTTCATAGTTCTGCTCAGTGCCTTCGCCTTTCGCTGTCATCCAGCCGATATTGTACTGAGCGGCGGGCATTCCCTGATCGGCAGCCATCTTGTACCAGCGATATTCTTGCTCAGGGTCTTTACGTACCTGTGTACCAGAGCCGTACATTTGTCCCAGGGTAAATTGCGCATCGGCGATACCACGCTCGGCAGCCCGAGAGATCCAGCTCACCGCTTCTTCGGTATCCTGATCAACGATTTCGCCCTGCAGATAGAGTTGCCCCAGCCGGTATTGAGCAGGTGCGATGTTGTTCTTGGCTAATGCCTTCAGGGTCTTAAGAGCCTTTTCGGGCTGCTTGAGCGTACCGCTGCCTGTGATCTGCATTTCCACCAGCTGCATCGCGGCATCCACGTTGCCGAGATTGGCCCCTCGTTGATACAGGGCGTAAGCCGTTGCCGGGTTCTTCTTAACACCTACACCGTGCATATACAGAGAGGCCAGATTCATGATGGCGCCTTCATGCTTCTGCTCTGCGGCGGCCTTAAACCAGGTCGCTGCCTGCTGAGGGTTTGGCTTGGTGCCCACGCCCTGTAATGCCATAACGGCCGCATTAAACTGGGCGCTGGTGATGCCCTTATCAGCAGCTTTAGAGAAGTGCTTAAACGCTTGAGTGAAGTTTTTCTGCTGGTAGTAAAGCATACCAAGAGCATAATCAGCCTTGATAACGCCTTGTTTGCTGGATGAAAGAAAGAGTTTTTCTGCTTTATCAACACTAGCGGGAGTCGAAATGCCATTTTGGTACATCAAGCCAAGATTGAACTCGGCTTTGGCATTGCCGGTGGCGGCAGACTGGGAAAACCAGCGAAATGCGGCGTCAGGATCCTTTTTCGTTCCAAACCCAAAAAGTAAAATCTCACCAAGGTCAGCCTGTGCTTTGGCAACACCCCCGGTGGCTGCACGTTGAAGCCATGGCAGGGCGTTGGCGTAGTCCGGAGCATCCTTCGTCTTGGTTAGATACCAGTCCGCCATTCGTGCCTCAGCCTGAGGATCGCCCAGTGTGGCGGCTTCCTGATAGATAGACAGGGCTGTCTGAAAATCCTTACGGGCCAAAGCAAAATCACCCGCACTGACTTTATCTTTTGCCTGTTGCTGCTCTTTGGTAAGAGGCTTGGCAGGGGCGTCTGCAGCCTGCGCTGCCAGAAATGGACTGCTACTAAGTAGTGCTGCAAGAAATAGGGGAGCCGTCTTCATGAGGTTCCTGTCGTGTTCTGAATGCTTGAAATGTCCTTATGGGGTCTAACTATATCATTGATAAAGAGGGCTAATTTCACCAAAGGCATTTTTCCATGCAGAATGTTGGAACTTTTGTCTCAGGGTGTCGGGTGCTTGAGTGAGTGGTGATGCTGATTCATCGCTTGTATCAGTGAGAGCCGAGCCTTAAGAACTGGCCAGAAATTCGGTAAAAGGAGAGCAATGTGAGTAACTTTGATTATGACCTGTTTGTGATTGGCGCTGGCTCCGGTGGTGTACGTGCCTCGCGTATGGCTGCAGGTCTCGGCGCTCGCGTTGCTGTCTGTGAAGACCGTTACATGGGAGGCACTTGTGTGAACGTAGGCTGTGTTCCCAAGAAGCTTTACTCCTATGCGGCCCATTTCTCCCATGATTTTGAAGATGCTGCAGGCTTCGGCTGGCAGGTCGCAGAGCCCCACTTTCACTGGCCAACCCTGCGTGACAACAAGAAGAAAGAAATCAGTCGTCTCAATGGCATCTATCGCAAGATGCTTGGCAATGCCGGCGTTGAACTGATCGATGGTCGTGGCCAGGTCACCGGCCCAAACTCAGTGGAAGTGAACGGCCAGAGCTACACTGCAGAGCGTATTCTGATTGCGACGGGCGGCTGGCCTTTTGTGCCGGACGTTCCGGGCAAAGAGCTGGCACTGACCTCCAACGAGATTTTTGATATCGAATCCTTCCCCAGCCGGATCGTAATTGTCGGTGGTGGTTATATTGCCGTTGAGTTTGCCAGCATCTTTGCGGGCCTGGGTGCTGAAACGCATTTGTTGTATCGCGGCGATCTTTTCCTTCGAGGTTTTGATCAGGAAATCCGTGAGTACCTTGCGACTGAAATGAAAAAGAAAGGGGTGCAAATCCACTTCAATACCGATGTGGAGGCCTTGAGTGGCTCGCCCGGCAAAATCACGCTGAGTTTGGATAATGGTCAGGAAATGTCGGCTTCTCATGTGCTCTATGCCACAGGCCGAGTACCTAACACGGCCAAACTGGGCCTTGAGTCAGCAGGTGTTGAGCTGGACGACAAGGGCGCAATCAAGATTAATGACTGCTTCCAGACTAATGTCCCCTCCATCTATGCCTTGGGCGATGTGGTCGATCGGATTCAGCTGACACCGGTGGCACTCGCGGAAGGGACTTTCCTTGCTCATCATCTTTACGGTGAAGGACGTCCTGTGCCTGATTACACCAACGTGGCATCGGCAGTTTTCAGCCATCCGAATATTGGTACTGTAGGGCTGACAGAAGAGCAGGCTCGTGAGAAGTATGCTGATATCAGCGTTTTTGTCTCTGAATTTAAACCTATGAAGCACACCCTGAGCGGCAGCGATGAGCGTTGCCTGATGAAGCTCATTGTTGATAAGGCTACTGACAAGGTGGTGGGTGCTCATATGATCGGTGCCGATGCTGGCGAGCTGATTCAAGGAATTGCCATCGCTCTTAAAGCCGGGGCAACCAAAGCTGTCTTCGACAGTACGATTGGTATTCACCCCACCTCTGCAGAAGAGTTTGTGACCATGCGAACGGCCACACGCTAATCTGCAAATGAAGACTAGGGCTGCTTATCAAGCAGCCTTTTTTGTTGATATGGCTTTGAGTCAGTACGTTGGAGTATGCACGGTGGAACATGCGTTTTGGCATGACAAGTGGGATAAGAACCAGATCGGCTTTCACAATGAAGCAGTAAATCCTCTGCTGGTTCAGCATTTTGATCAGCTGGGTCTGGCCGAGGGGCAAACGGTATTGGTGCCCTTGTGTGGCAAGAGTGTCGATCTTCTTTGGCTGCTTACACGTGGGCTAAATGTGGTCGGTGTTGAACTCAGTGATATTGCGGTTCAGGCGTTTTTTCAGGAGCACATGTTAGATCCCGAAGTGCAACAGGTGGATCATCATACGCTTTACCGCTCAGGCAGCCTGAGTATCTGGCAAGGGGATCTCTTTTCGCTAACGTCTGCGCGTATTGGTCCCATCGATGCGGTTTATGATCGCGCGGCCTGTGTGGCCATGCCTGATGCCATGCGACCCCGTTACGTGGAACAGGTCCGTCAGCTGAGTGAAAAAGCGTCGCAACTTCTCATTACGTATGAATATGACCAGCAACTCATTCCTGGGCCACCCTTTGCTGTTCATCCTTCCATGGTTGACGCGCTTTACGGGGCGGATTTCCTGTTAACGGAGTTGGCAGCAGTGGAGGTGGAAGGAGGTCTCAAAGGCAAAGTGCCGTCACTCGAGCGGGTATGGAAACTGATCCCTTCTCGCTGAAATACAGTGTTGAGTGAAATCCAGCCCTGTTGCCCTTATGTCAGAACGAGGCAATAAAAACTGTTTGATGAAACCATCAGGACTGGGAGGTCTAATGAGTAAGGTATTTGTTATCGGCGCCACAGGGGGGGTGGGCTCTCGTCTGGTGCCTCGATTAATTGCTAACGGGCATCAGGTGAGCGGTACCAGCCGCTCATCAGAAAAAGCGCAGCAGCTTCAGAGCCAAGGCGCTCATGCGGTTGAGATGGATCTGATGGCTGTCACCACCGAATCAATGATAGAGGCCGTTACCGGGCATGAGGTGATTGTATTTTCTGCTGGTGCCGCAGGCAGCGGCGCCGACCGTACCACTGGTATTGATGGCAAAGCTTTAGCGACAGCCGTGAAAGCGGCAGAAGTGGCAGGTTGTAAACGCTTCTATCTGGTTTCAGCTTTTATGGATGCGGGGCGAGACAAGCCGCGCAAAGAGGGTTTCGAGCATTACATGGCGACTAAGCGTCAGGCTGATACAGTGCTTGCCGCTTCCTCTCTGGATTGGGTCATCGTGCGTCCGGGGACTTTAGTTTCCGAAGAGGGAAATGGTGCCGTTAATGCCGGGATGGCTATCCCTTATGGCAGTGTGGCCCGAGGAAATGTCGCAGGTTTTCTCGCCTCATTAATTGATAACCCGGAGATCACACGCGAAGTTATTGAACTTACCGACGGCGAAACCCCCGTCCACGAGGCGGTAAAGCGCTTTAAGCGCTAGTCACTGATCAGCGCTGCCAAGTGGAAAATAAACTGCTGGCAGTGCCGTCCTTGCAAAGTTAACAAAGTCACCAAAGGCTCATTTGGCCGGGAGGTGTGAACTGTGAGGTATCCAAGGCTAATCTCTGCTGATTTAAACCAAACCGGCGAGTCGCGAGTCGAAAACGCTTGGCTATCAACTCTGCAAATTGCCCATGACCTTTCATACGCTCTCCAAAACGTGAGTCATAGTCCTGCCCATGTCGGCTTTGCTGGACAAGGCTCATTACATGCTGAGCTTTGCCGGGATAATGACTTGCCAGCCAGTCCCTGAAGAGCGGGCTGACTTCATGAGGTAGCCTGAGTAGTACATAGCCAGCACTTTTGGCTCCGGCATCGGCGGCGGCTTTAAGCGTGAGCTCTAGTTCTGCATCGTTGAGGGCAGGGATGACCGGAGCAAACATTACTCCTGTGAAGATTCCTGCACTGGATAGCCGCTCGAGCGCCTTGAGTCGCGCGGTTACAGTGCTGCCTCGGGGCTCCATGCGTTTGCGAAGGTCATCATCCAGCGTGGTGATGCTGATAAAGACAGAACACAGCCGGTCTTTCCCCATCGCTTCCAGAATATCGAGATCCCGCAAAATGAGTGCACTTTTGGTCACTATGGAAAAAGGGTGGCGATAGCGCTGCAGTACTTCCAACAGCTGACGAGTGATACCGTGCTGACTTTCGATAGGCTGATAGGCATCAGTATTGGCGCCAAGAGCGATGCTTTTGCACTCATATCCCGGTTTACGGAAAGTCTCTTCCAGCAACTGCGCCGCATTGGGCTTGGCGATCAGTCGTGTTTCAAAATCCAGGCCGGGCGACATATCCCAATAAGCGTGGCTGGGTCTGGCGAAACAATAGATGCAGCCGTGCTCACACCCCCGGTAGGGGTTAATGCTCTGACTGAAAGGAATATCGGGGGATGTGTTTTTGGAAATAATACTTTTGGCATTCTCCAGCATTACCTGTGTGGCGATGCCTGGGCGCTCTTCCTCTTGCCACCAGCCATCATCAATTGCCTCAGCTTGCTGTATTGCAAAACGGTTCTGAGGATTATAGGTCGCACCGCGATGCTTGATCTGGCGATGGTCTGAGCTGAGCTGTGCATGAGTTTGGCGAAAGAAGACATCAGCCATGGGAAAATCACCTGATACTGTTTATATGTACAGTATCAGGTGGTTCGTAGGCTGACAAGCTGAGGCAATTTTTGATGAAGTCAGTCGCGGCGTAGCCGGTCCGGAATGGCAATCGGGCATTGGAAGTTGAATGCCACAATGTAGGAAGAGAGCAGAAAGGTGAGTATGGCGGTTGCCTGAATCACATGGGACGCCTCAATCCCAATCATTTTCAGATCAGTGGTGAGATAGGCAATCAGCAGGGAAAACTCACTGACTTGCCCCAGGCGAAAGCCGATCTCCCAGGCGGTGGTCTTGTCCTGACTGATTCGCCCAAGCAATCCCCGGAAAATAACTGGCTTGAGTAGCAGAACTGCTGCTGCCATAACAAGCGACGGCAGGATAATGACCGGCAGGAGCCCAAGGTTAAAACTGGCACCAATCGAGAAGAAAAACAGTATCAGGAAGAAGTCGCGCAGGGGTTTGAGGCTCGTGGCAATGTACTGAGAAATTGGGCTTGTCGCCAATGCAACGCCCGCTGTAAATGCACCCATTTCAGCCGATAGCCCCATGAACTGAGCGCCTTCAGCCATGCCAAGGCACCAGCCAATGGCGACCAGAAAAATATACTCATGGAAGCGGTCAAACTTCTGAATCAGTTTGAGCAATACAAAGCGAACGAAGCCATAGGCAAAGGCAATCATCACCGGTAAAGCGATGAGTGGTTGCAAGTACTGCCAGGTCGTTGAGCCACCTTGCTTGTTATCCAGCGCATAAATGGCGAGCAGTACGATAATAGCAATAACGTCCTGAAGCAGTAGCAAGCCAACGACGAGTTCACCCGTATGCTTGTGGTGCAGAACGGTGGTAGGTAAAAGTTTGATGCCGATAATGGTGCTGGAAAACATCATGGCAAGCCCAATAATGATGGCTTCCTGCGTGGTAAACCCAAAGGCCATCGATACTGAGTAGCCCAGAAGAGCGAAGGCAAATGAACTCAATATGGCGACAAGCGTTGCTTTTTTGAGCATATGCAGCAGGTGCGAGGGCTGCATATCCAGCCCCAGCAGAAATAGCAGAAATATGATGCCGATATGGCTTATTTCATCGAGCAGCTGGATGTCGGCAACCCAGCCAAACCCATAAGGGCCAAAAGCGGCGCCTAGGGCAATGTAGGCCACGAGTAAAGGTTGTCGGGTATAAAGTGCTACTGAAGCCAGTACCGCGGCGCCAGCGAAGATCAGAAAAAACGAGTAAACCAGGTGCTGTTCCATCAGGGAAACTTCCTTAGCCTGATTGACGGGTTAGTTCAGGAAAAAGAACGCCGGTGCTGACGCTTCCAGATCCAGAGATAAAGACTCGAGTTTAAACCTCGCTGCAGAAACTGTACCACCCAGATGCCGAGGAGTCCTCCGCCCAGAATAGGGCCAGCAAACCACGCCAAAGGCAGTAGAAAGCCCCATTGGGTAGTGATGGCGATCCACATTGATAATTGTCCGATTCCGGCGCCATAAAGCGAATGGTTCAATACCAGTGAAGCTGAATCCGCGACCATCATCAAGGCGGTCAGAACCAGCAGTGGAGCAGCAATAGCGATTAATTCCGGACTATCCAGAAAAAGATCCAGAATGCGTTCGGGGAAGCAGATCAAGGGCAGGGCAAGTACCAGTAAAATTATGGAAGCCAGCTTGACCGACTGTTTGCCCCAACGATAAGCGTCTTTGATTTCTCCCTGACCAATAGCCTGACCGACCAGTGTCGTGCTCGCCATTCCCAGACCCACACCCGGAAGAATCAAAAGCAGGGAGAGGTTGATCAATACGTGTGCGATTGCCTGATCGGCATTCCCCAATGTTCCGATGATAGTAAAGAAAACAGCCAGAGACAGAGAGAGTGAAAGTTGCTGCAGGCTCTGGGGTATCCAGTATTTTGCCAGCTGCCAAAAAAGTTTCAGGTTAAGCCACTCGTTTACCTTGGGGAGAGGATGTAATAAGTGCTTTGACTGGCTAATGAATAGCCCGGCAGCGCTAAAGTAAACAGCAAGAGTGGTTCCTAGTCCCGCACCTTCAACCCCCAGCGCGGGCATTCCTGCTTTGCCATAGATAAGCGTCCAACTTAGTAAAGCGTTTAACAGATGGGAGAGAGCCAGCCAGAACAAAAAAACCGTTGGCTTCTGCGTTCCATGAAGCACACCTCGAACCGCCAGACTGATGACGACTCCCGGCAGCCCGATCAGGCGCCAGAAAAGATAGGGTTCCGTGGCATGAGCAACTTCAGAGGATGCCGCTACCCACTGACTCAGGCTGGCTGCACAGAAAATAAATGTTGTGCTTATCAGAATGGCAACAAGGAGACCCAGAAGCAGGGAGCTTGCGAAAATACGTGGAAAAAGATGGCTATCACCAGCGCCTTTATGTTGGGCAATGTTCGCTTGTACAGCTGAAGTAAGGCCCATAATGAAGGCCGTTGCCAGGAATTGCAGGTAGCTGCCAGTCCCCACGGCTGCCAGAGGGATCTCGCCAAGATGGCCCACCAGCGCGCTGTCAACCAGATTCATCAGACTCTGAGAGAGCATGCCAGCCATGATAGGAAGCCCCAAACCCAAGAGGGTTTTATAGCGTTTAATGGCTCGGGGAGAGATCACATGCCTGCGGCGTGGAGATGGCATTACTGAAGGATCCGCACGGGGTGGGCGGCTAGTCTAACAGAGTCATATCAGAGACGAAAAAAGATAAAACCTGAGTTTTGTAGTAGGGTTTATAAATCGACTTTGGTGCCTTAAGATATGCACCATAACCTCATCCGGTATTTAAGGTGATTGTATGTTGACCGTGACCGAAAGCGCACAGGAATACCTGGCCAGCCTTCTCGAAAAACAAGCTGTTGAAGGAATGGCAGTGCGCATTTTCGTAACTCAGCCGGGTACTCCTTATGCGGAGACTTGTCTGGCGTACTGCCGTCCGGAGGAAGTCATTCCTACTGACGAAGTCACTGAGTACAGTCTGTTCCGCCTTTATGTGGAGCCAAACAGTCTGCCTTACCTCGAAGAAGCCATGGTGGATTACGCTAAAGACCGCATGGGTGGTCAGCTCACCATTAAGGCACCTAATGCCAAAATGCCTAAAGTGGGTCCTGATAGCCCGCTGGAAGATCAGATCAATTACATTCTGTACTCAGAAATTAACCCCGGTCTGGCAAGTCACGGTGGTGAAGTGAGTCTGGTTCGTATCGAAGATCAGTCTGAAGGTAAAGTTGCCATTCTTCGTTTTGGCGGTGGCTGCCAGGGCTGTAGCGCTGTTGATCTGACCTTGAAAGAGGGCGTTGAAAAAACGCTGGTGGAGAAGGTTGCCGGTCTCGCCGCTGTTCGTGATGTGACTGATCACAGTGTGAAGGAAAATGCTTACTACCAGTGAGTTTCACTGAGTCGGATAGCAAACAAAAAAGCAGCATATAGCTGCTTTTTTAATGCCTGATTGGTGCGTTTGGTTATTCGTGAATCGCAACAGCACTGATGGCACGGCTATCATCAATTTGCTGGCCGCTCAAATCACGGGCCGGGAAGGTCGGTGGATCGAACGCCTTGTCACCATCTGCACGAGGGGTGCCATCGGCTTTCAGGGAGCTGAAGTCAAACAGACTGGTATCTGTCATATGTGAAGGAACAATATTTCCCATGGCGGTGAAAATGGTTTCGATACGACCGGGATGCTCCTTGTCCCATTTTTGTAGCATCTCCTTGACTGACTTGCGCTGCAGGTTTTCCTGAGAGCCACAGAGGTTGCATGGGATAATAGGAAACTCTTTGAGCCTGGCGTACTTGGCTATGTCTTTCTCACGACAATAAGCAAGAGGTCGAATCACCATATTTTTACCATCATCGCTCACCAGCTTTGGTGGCATGGACTTCATTTTTCCACCGAAGAACATGTTAAGGAACATTGTCTCGATGATGTCATCGCGGTGATGGCCCAGTGCAATTTTATTGCACTTCAGCTTGTCAGCTGTGCTGTAAAGAATTCCGCGACGAAGGCGACTGCAGAGCGAGCAGGTTGTTTTACCCTCAGGAATCTTCTCTTTGACAATGCTGTAGGTATCTTCCTGAACGATCAAGTGTTCAATATCCATCGCTTCCAAATAAGCGGGAAGGACGTGCTCAGGAAAGCCGGGCTGCTTCTGATCAAGGTTAACTGCGACCAACTCGTAAGAAACGGGCGCGTACTGCTTAAGGAGGCGCAGTAACTCCAATAGGGTGTAACTATCTTTGCCGCCGGACAGGCAAACCATGATGCGGTCACCGTCTTCAATCATATTGAATTCAGTGATGGCGACGCCCATTGAGCGAAGTAAGCGCTTTTGCAGCTTATTGAAGTCGTTGATCTGGGATTTGCTAAGTTCCATTGATCTGCCTAGGCGAGTAAAAAACAACGCGCATTATAACTTTTGCTATGCATTTGTCAGCCGCGCACAGACACAAACTAAAAAGCCACCCGAAGGTGGCTTTTTGACTAAGTCATCAAGGACTTATTTTTTAACGGGATAGTCGCGCTTGGTGGCGCCAAGGTATAGCTGGCGTGGACGACCAATGCGCGCAATAGGGCTTGAGTGATGCTCATGCCAATGGGCGATCCAGCCGATCGTACGTGACAGGGCAAAGATCACGGTGAACATGTTGGTTGGAATGCCAATCGCCTTCAGGATGATGCCTGAGTAGAAGTCGACGTTGGGGTAGAGCTTACGCTCAACGAAGTAGGGGTCTTCCAGAGCGATCTGTTCCAGGCGTTTAGCGATAGGCAACAATGGGTCATTATCCATGCCTAGTTCAGCCAGTACTTCGTCGCAGGTTTGTTTCATGACTTTGGCGCGAGGGTCAAAGTTCTTGTACACGCGATGACCAAAGCCCATCAAACGGAAAGGATCGTCCTTATCTTTAGCTCGCTCGATAAACTCAGGAATTCGAGCTTCATCACCAATCTGCTCCAGCATAGTCAGAACTGCTTCATTGGCGCCGCCATGAGCAGGTCCCCACAATGCGGCAATACCCGAAGCAACACAGGCAAATGGGTTTGCACCTGATGAGCCAGCTAAGCGTACTGTTGAAGTAGAGGCATTCTGTTCATGATCGGCATGCAACAGGAAGATGCGATCCATCGCCTTGGCTACGATAGGGTTCGGTTTGTAGTCTTCGCAGGGTGTGCCAAACATCATGTACAGGAAATTCTCTGCATAGGACAGATCATTACGAGGGAACATGAAAGGCTGACCGGTGCTGTATTTGTAGCACATGGCTGCCAGCGTTGGCATCTTGGAAATCAGACGGAATGCTGCAATTTCACGATGCTGTGAATCATTAATATCAAGAGAGTCGTGATAGAAAGCAGATAGCGCACCAACCACACCACACATAATCGCCATGGGGTGAGCATCGCGACGGAAGCCACGATAGAAAAAGCTCAGCTGCTCATGAACCATGGTGTGCTTTTTAACAGTGCGTTCGAAGTGATCTTTTTCTTCAGTGCTTGGCAGTTCGCCGTACATCAGTAAATAGCAAAGCTCCATGTAATCAGAGTGTTCGGCCAATTGCTCGATGGGGTAGCCACGATGAAGCAGCATGCCCTTATCGCCATCGATAAAGGTGATTTGGGAATCACAGGAAGCGGTAGACATGAAGCCAGGGTCATAAGTGAAGAGACCTTTGGACGTCAGGCCACGAATATCAACAACATCAGGCCCCATGGTGCCGGAAACAACCGGCAGCTCGATGGTTTCTTCAATGCCGTCAACCTTCAGATATGCTTTTTTGTCAGCCATCGTAGGCTCCTATGAAAGAGGGTGGAAACAATCCTGAATTTACTACCGAGCCTTAGCTCAAAGTTCAGGACGGTTAATAGAGGGACAATCTGGACTCAGGATCGCTGAGCAATGCAACAGTCTGTCTGCCAGTACAAAACTTATAGTCAAAAAAACACTACAAGGACTTTTACATCATCAAATCACAAACAGAATTGCTGAGCGCTCCTGCAAAAACGCAATCACTATATTGGCTAGGGTTGCTTTGTCAATTATCGGAAAGTCGCGCTCCCAACAGGATATAAGCCTGTACGAATCATCCGCCAAGGTACTTTTAACTGTCGGTCCCGTCTTTCTCAATCATGATTTAGTCGCAGTGCACAATAACCTTTCATATTGTCGCAAGTGAGCCGTTGCAAGGGGGCTAAGTCAATGATGTATAACCCTCAAACCCGCATGGTTCGTTGTAATAGCAACGATGAGTGACTATACTACCGCCCCGAAAGTATCTATTTGCGACTGCGTTGTGACGCGTGTTAGCAACTAACTCTTGTTTCATGACTCTTTGGCCCGTAGATACTTCCTCTTAGTGCCTAACACTTTCCTTAAAAATACCGCTCCTTGGCGAAAAGAGTGGACATAAGGTGTAGAGAGCCGTGAATAAAAAACGACCAGTCAATCTCGATCTGACAACGATCAATCAACCTCTTCCGGCTATATCATCAATACTTCACCGAATTTCAGGCGTAATCCTGTTCGTTGGTCTGGTATTTATGATGTACGCGCTGGACCAATCCCTTACTTCTCAGGAAACATTTGAGTCCATCTCATCTGTTCTGGCCAATAACTTCCTCGCGAAGTTCATTGCTTGGGGTCTGATGACCGCGCTGTTCTACCACCTGTGTGCTGGTGTTAAACACTTGCTGCAGGACTTTGGCCTTTGTGAAGAGCTGGAGTCAGGTCGTATGGCAGCAAAAGTTTCTCTGACTGCCGGTGTTGTATTTTCTGTTCTTGCGGGGATCTGGGTATGGTAACAGCGATCACCAGCTTTGGTCGTAGCGGTCTCTACGACTGGATGATGCAGCGAATCACTGCGCTCATTCTTGGTCTTTATACTCTGTTTATCGTTGGTTATTTGCTTTGCCATCCTGATCTGTCTTTCGATCAGTGGAAAGCTTTCTTCGATCAAACTTACGTTCGTGTGTTTAGCTTACTGGCTCTTCTTGCCGTTGGTGCCCACTCCTGGATTGGCTTGTGGCAGGTATCTACTGACTACATCAAGCAAACTGGCGCACGCTTTGTGTTCCAGGCTGTATGTGGAACGTTGATGTTTGTTTACGTCGTTTGGGGCATTCAGGTTATTTGGGGTCTATAAAGCATGAGCAAACTCCGTACTATTAGTTTTGATGCCATCGTTGTTGGTGGCGGCGGTGCCGGTATGCGTGCCGCGCTGCAGCTGACTCAGTCGGGCCTTAATACTGCGTGTATTACCAAAGTCTTCCCGACTCGTTCACATACTGTTTCTGCTCAGGGTGGTATTACCTGTGCAATCGCCAGTTCAGATCCTAACGATGATTGGCGTTGGCACATGTACGATACCGTTAAGGGTTCCGACTATATCGGTGACCAGGACGCTATCGAATACATGTGCTCTGTGGGACCTCAGGCTGTATTTGAGCTGGATCACATGGGCCTGCCGTTCTCTCGTACTGAAGAAGGTCGTATTTATCAGCGTCCTTTCGGTGGTCAGTCCAAGGATTTCGGCCGTGGCGGTCAGGCTGCGCGTACTTGTGCTGCTGCTGACCGTACAGGTCATGCTCTGTTGCACACGCTATATCAGGCAAACCTGAAAGGCGGTACCACATTCTTTAACGAATGGTATGCCGTTGATCTGGTTCGTAACGCTGAAAACGCTGTTGTGGGGTGTATCGCAATCTGCATCGAAACAGGCGAAACCGTTTACGTTAAGGCGAAAGCAACTGTTTTGGCGACTGGTGGTGCAGGTCGCATCTATCAGTCCACTACAAATGCTCACATCAACACCGGTGATGGCGTAGGTATGTCTCTGCGTCTGGGTCTGCCTATGCAGGATATGGAGATGTGGCAGTTCCACCCAACCGGTATCGCAGGCGCAGGTGTGCTTGTGACTGAAGGTTGTCGTGGTGAAGGTGGCTATCTCATCAATAAAGATGGTGAGCGCTTCATGGAGCGTTATGCTCCTAACGCTAAAGATTTGGCTTCTCGTGACGTTGTTGCTCGCTCCATGGTTCTGGAAATTCTCGAAGGCCGTGGTGCTGGTGAGAAGGGCGATCATGTATTCCTTAAGCTGGATCACCTGGGTGAAGAGGTTCTTCATAGTCGCTTGCCCGGTATCTGTGAGCTGTCTAAGACATTTGCTCACGTTGACCCTGTTAAAGAGCCAATCCCTGTTGTTCCAACCTGTCACTACATGATGGGCGGTATTCCTACCAATGTGGGCGGTCAGGCGCTGGCGGTCGACTCAGAAGGCAAGGATTATCAGATTGAAGGTTTGTTCGCCTGTGGTGAAGTTGCCTGTGTATCTGTACACGGCGCTAACCGTTTGGGTGGTAACTCCCTGCTTGATTTGGTGGTATTTGGCCGCGCGGCCGGTCTTCACATTGAGAAAGTTCTGGCTGATGGCTACGAAGCTCAGGAAGCGCGTGAAGAAGACATTGATCGTGCGCTGGCTCGTCTTGAGCGCCTCAATGCAAGCACTAGCGGTGAGAGCGTTGCTGAAGTGCGTGCTGACCTTCAGAAGACCATGCAGCTTTACTTCGGCGTTTTCCGCGATGGTGAGAAAATGCAGACTGGTCTTAAGCTGCTTGAGGAGCTGCGTACTCGTGTTGAGAATGTGCACCTGCCTGATAAGAGCAATGCCTTCAATACCGCGCGCATCGAAGCTTTGGAGCTTCAAAACCTGTATGAAGTTGCTGTAGCAACTGCCTACTCGGCGGAAGCGCGTAAGGAAAGTCGTGGTGCTCATGCGCGTTATGACTTCCCGGATCGTGATGACGAGAACTGGCTGAAGCATTCCTTGTTCTTCCCTCTGAACAAGTCTGTTAGCAAGCGTGACGTCAACTTCGCACCTAAAACTGTTGAAGCCTTCCCGCCCAAGGCCCGAACTTACTGAGGTAGCTGTCCATGAGTATGCTTCAAGTTAGCGTCTATCGTTACAATCCAGAAACTGACGATGCGCCTTATATGAAGGAAATGCAGGTGGACACCGGCGGTCGTGACCTGATGGTTCTCGACGTGCTGCATCTGCTTAAAGAGCAGGATTCCACACTGGTATTTCGTCGTTCCTGCCGTGAAGGAGTCTGTGGCTCTGACGGTATGAACATCAATGGTAAGAATGGTCTGGCCTGTGTCACTCCATTGTCTGACTGTGTTAAAGATAACAAGCTGATCCTGCGTCCATTGCCTGGTCTGCCCGTTATCCGCGATCTGGTCGTTGATATGGCTCAGTTCTATAAGCAGTACGAGCGTATTAAGCCTTACCTGATTAACGATACACCTGCACCCGCCATTGAGCGTCTGCAGACACCTGCTGAACGTGAGAAGCTGGATGGCCTGTACGAGTGTATTCTCTGTGCCTGCTGTTCTACCGCTTGTCCTTCTTTCTGGTGGAATCCAGACAAGTTTGTAGGGCCGTCTGGTCTTCTGCAGGCTTATCGCTTCCTGGCAGACAGTCGTGATACTGCGACTCGTGAGCGTCTGGCTGATTTGGATGATCCGTTCAGTGTGTTCCGTTGCCACGGCATCATGAACTGTGTGAATGTTTGTCCAAAAGGTCTGAATCCGACCAAGGCGATCGGTAAAATTCGCACTATGTTGCTACAACAGGCAACCTAAGGGTGTGATGTTGCAATCGGCCGGTTCTCCGGCCGATTTGCTATGGAAAAGTGCTGTATTGTCGGGCGCTTCTTCCTGTAGAATATTGCGCGTCTGATTTGGACGATGTGATAACTGGCCGGCAGCCTTGGTTGTCTTCTTTCAGGGACTCATCTCGCAGACACGTCAGCACAATAATTATTTCTATAACATCCAAATAACTGCTAACCACCAAAGCAAGGGGAAGGTCTCAGACCTGCTAGGCTGTGGTGTGGACTCGAATGCCACGAACGCAGTGTATCCCCGCAGACAGGGTGATCAAGAATGCACGAAAGCATAATGGAGCTCATGTGGCGCACTTCCCATCTTTCCGGAGGGAACGTTGCCTATGTTGAGCAAATGTACGAAGACTACCTTCGTGATCCAAACTCCGTACCAGATCAATGGCGCCAAGAGTTTGACCGGTTACCCCGGGCTACAGAAAACGTAATTCAAGATATTCCTCACTCCGCGATCCGCGATCATTTCCTACTGCTTTCCAAGAACAAGAAGCGTAGCGTTCCCGTTGCTACCAGCTCTGTAAGCACTGAACATGAGCGTAAACAGGTTCGAGTTCTCAAGCTGATCGAAGCGTATCGCGTCCGCGGTCATCAGGCTGCAGTTCTGGATCCTTTGGGCATTAAAGAGCGTCCCGCAGTTCCGGATCTGGATCTCCGTTATCATGAGCTTTCAGAAGCAGACCTGGATACTACCTTCCAGATCGGCTCTTTGTTTTTTGGTAAAGCCGAAGCACCTCTGAAAGATATTCTGGCAGACCTCAAGCAGACTTATTGCACCACCGTCGGCGCTGAGTACATGCACATTGTTGATACTCAGGAAAAACTCTGGATTCAGCAGCGCCTTGAGTCTGTCCGTTGCCATCCCAGCTATGATGCTGAGTACCGCAAGCACATTTTGGATCGACTGACCGCAGCTGAAGGCTTGGAAAAATATCTTGGCTCTCGCTATGCTGGCGCCAAGCGTTTCGGTCTTGAAGGCGGCGAATCTCTGATTCCGATGATGGATGAACTGATTCAGCGCGGCGGAAAACTGGGTGTTAAAGAAGTCGTTATTGGTATGGCCCACCGTGGTCGTCTGAACTGCTTGGTTAACATTCTGGGTAAAAACCCTTCGGAACTGTTCCAGGAGTTCGATGGTAAACGTTCCATTGAAGGCTCTGGCGACGTTAAGTATCACCAGGGATTTTCATCCAACGTTATGACTCCAGGCGGCGAAGTTCACCTGGCGATGGCATTTAACCCTTCCCACCTTGAGATTGTCTCTCCTGTGGTTGAAGGCTCTGTTCGCGCTCGTCAGGATCGTCGTGGTGATGACACTGGTACTCAAGTGCTGCCAATCAACCTTCATGGTGATGCTGCATTTGCCGGTCAAGGCGTGGTTATGGAGACATTCCAGATGTCTCAGACACGTGCTTATAAAACGGGCGGTACCATTCACATCGTTATCAATAATCAGGTTGGCTTTACCACTAGCCGTCAGGAAGATGCTCGTTCAACTGAGTACTGTACTGACGTTGCGAAAATGGTGCATGCGCCTATTTTCCACGTTAACGGTGATGATCCTGAAGCTGTCGCATTCGTGACTCAGGTTGCCATTGATTACCGTAACGAATTCCATCGTGACGTTGTAATTGACCTGGTGTGCTATCGCCGTCGTGGTCACAACGAAGCTGATGAGCCAAGTGCAACTCAGCCGATGATGTACGAAAAAATCCGTAAGCATCCTACTACGCGCACTATCTATGCTCAGCGTCTGGAAAATGAAGGCGTACTGAGTGGTGATGAATCCAAGCGCATGGAAGATGAATACCGTGATGCCTTGGATAATGGGCAGCACGTCGTTAAGTCTCTGGTGATGGAGCCTAACAAGGCGCTGTTTGTCGACTGGAAGCCTTATCTGGGCCATAAGTGGACTGCCAAGTGCGATACCAGCGTTGATATGAACCTTCTGCAGGAGCTGGGCGAAAAGCTTTGCGATACTCCTGAAGGATTCGTGATCCAGCGTCAGGTTGGCAAAATCATTGAAGACCGCAAGATGATGAGCCGCGGCGCCATGCCTCTTAACTGGGGTCATGCTGAGCTGCTGGCATATGCCACCTTGTTGAAGCAGGGGCATTCTATTCGTCTGACTGGTCAGGACGTTGGTCGTGGGACGTTCTCTCACCGTCACGCTGTTCTGCATAACCAGAAAGATGGCGAAACCTTCAATTCCTTGCAGCATCTCTACGAAGGTCAGCCAGACTGTACTATTCGCGACTCATTGCTCTCAGAAGAAGCGGTACTGGCGTTTGAGTACGGTTATTCCACGACTACGCCTAATGCGCTGGTCATCTGGGAAGCCCAGTTCGGTGACTTCGCCAACGGTGCTCAGGTCGTGATCGACCAGTTCATTTCCAGCGGCGAAACCAAATGGGGTCGTCTGTGTGGTCTGACAATGTTACTGCCGCACGGCTACGAAGGTCAGGGCCCGGAGCATTCCTCTGCACGTCTTGAACGCTTCCTACAGCTTTGTGCTGAACACAACATTCAGGTTTGTGTGCCTACGACTCCAGCACAGGTATTCCACATGCTGCGTCGTCAGGTAATTCGTCCGCTGCGTAAGCCTCTGGTCGTCATGTCACCAAAGAGCTTGCTACGTCACAAACAGGCAATCTCAAGCCTGGAAGAACTGGCGCATGGCGAATTCCAGACCGTTATTCCTGAAGTGGTTGAGCAAGACAAGAGCAAGGTTAAGCGTCTGGTCATGTGTTCTGGCAAAGTGTATTTCGACCTGCTGAACAAACGTGATGCGGATAATAAAGACGATGTCGCGATCATTCGTCTTGAACAGCTTTATCCTTTCCCGGAAGACAGTCTCGAAGAGGTGCTGAGTCAGTATCCTAATCTCGAGTCTATCGTCTGGACTCAGGAAGAGCCGATGAACCAGGGCGCGTGGTATCCCTCTCAGCACCATATGCGCAATGCCATCGCGAAGCATTTCCCTGGTATTACGTTGACTGGTGTGGGGCGTCCACATTCTGCATCTCCGGCAGTGGGCTATACCTCTGCTCACCTGGAAGAGCAGGAAAGACTGGTCAGCGAAGCAATTTATGGGCAGCAGGCTTAAGCCTGTAAGTAACGACTTAAGCTTGAAATAAGAGCAAAAAGGATAAGCCATGACTATCGAAATCAAGGCACCTACATTCCCTGAATCCGTTGCAGATGGCACCGTTGCCACTTGGCACAAGAAACCAGGCGAAGCAGTTTCTCGCGACGAGCTGATCGTCGATATCGAAACTGACAAAGTTGTGCTGGAAGTTGTTGCACCTGCTGATGGTGTAATCAAAGAGATTCACAAGGACGAAGGCGACACCGTTCTGTCTGCTGAAGTTATTGCGATTTTTGAGGAAGGTGCTGCTGGCTCTGCTTCAGCTCCTGCCGCAGAAGCTGCATCTGCTCCTGCTGCCACTGAAGCGGCTTCTGAGGAAGGCGCTGACGAGAGCACTTCTGGTCCTGCAGTGCGTCGCCTGCTTGAAGAAAACAACCTGAAAGCTGCTGATGTTAAAGGTACCGGAAAAGGTGGTCGCGTCACTAAAGAAGACGTACTGAACCACCTGAAGAACAAGCCCGCTGCAGCGGCTCCAGCACCTGCTGCGGCAGCACCTGCTGTTGATGTTGCTGCCGGTCCACGTGTTGAAAAGCGCGTACCTATGACCCGTCTGCGTGCCACCATCGCCAAGCGTCTGGTTGAAGCACAGCAGAGCGCTGCCATGCTGACGACTTACAATGAAGTTAACATGCAGCCTGTCATGGAGCTTCGTAAGCGTTACAAAGATCTGTTTGAAAAGAGCCACAATGGCGTACGTCTGGGCTTCATGTCTTTCTTCGTGAAAGCCGCAACTGAAGCACTGAAGCGTTTCCCCGCAGTTAATGCTTCTTTGGACGGTAACGACATCGTTTATCACGGCTATCAGGACATCGGCGTTGCGGTTTCCACCGAGCGCGGTCTGGTAGTGCCTGTATTGCGTGATACCGACGACATGGGTCTGGCTGATGTTGAGCGTACTATTAATGACTTCGCCAAGCGTGGTCGTGAAGGCAAGCTGGGCATGGATGACATGCAGGGCGGTACCTTCACCATCACTAACGGTGGTGTCTTTGGCTCGCTGATGTCTACTCCAATCCTGAACCCACCACAGACTGCTATCCTGGGTATGCATAAAATCCAGGAGCGCCCAATGGCGGTGAACGGTCAGGTGGTTATCCAGCCAATGATGTATCTGGCACTGTCTTACGACCACCGTTTGATCGACGGTAAAGAAGCGGTGCAGTTCCTGGTAACCATCAAGGATCTGCTGGAAGACCCAGCTCGCATGCTGCTGGATATCTAATCAGCGTCATTCATTCGACTAGAACAGGAATTGAATAATGTCAGAGAAATTTGACGTAGTCGTAATCGGTGCCGGCCCTGGCGGATACGTTGCTGCAATTCGTGCGGCACAGCTGGGTCTGAAAACCGCTTGTGTTGAAAAATGGATTGATGACGCTGGTAAGCCCAAGTTGGGCGGCACTTGCCTAAACGTTGGTTGTATCCCTTCCAAGGCACTGCTGGACTCTACCCACAAATTTGAAGAAGCTTCACATGCCTTCAAAATTCACGGTATCAGCACTGGTGAAGTGACCATGGATGTGCCTGCGATGATTGATCGTAAGGACAAAATCGTGGGCAACCTGACTGGCGGTATCGCGGGTCTGTTTAAAGCCAACGGCGTTACCACCCTGCAGGGTACTGGTAAGCTGCTGTCCGGTAAGAAAGTTGAAGTTACTGATAAAGACGGCAACGTCAGCACCGTAGAAGCCGGTTCCATTATTCTGGCATCTGGTTCTGTACCCGTGAATATTCCTCCTGCGCCAATGAATGGCGACACCATCGTTGATAACGTTGGTGCTCTGGATTTCACCGAAGTGCCCAAGCGTCTTGGTGTAATCGGTGCCGGTGTTATCGGTCTGGAGCTGGGCAGCGTATGGCGCCGTCTGGGTTCTGAAGTCATCGTGCTTGAGGCACTGAATGACTTCCTGTCTGTCTGCGATACCGAAATCGGTAAAGAGGCACAGAAACTGTTCAAAAAGCAGGGTATGGATGTTCGTCTGGGCGCTCGCGTCACTGGCACTGACATCAACGGTAAAGAAGTTACCGTTAAGTACACCGACAAAGATGGCGAGCAGAGTGTTGTTGTCGACAAGCTGATCGTTGCTGTTGGTCGTCGTCCATACACTGAAGGTCTGCTGTCTGGTGATGCTGGCGTTGTTCTTGATGAGCGTGGTTTCATTAAGGTTGATGACCAGTGTGCAACCAGCGTTCCTGGTGTATTTGCGATCGGTGATATCGTTCGCGGCCCAATGCTGGCGCACAAAGCGTCTGAAGAAGGCATCATGGTTGCTGACATCATCGCTGGCCATAAAGCCCAGATGAATTACGACCTGATCCCATCAGTCATCTATACTCATCCTGAAATCGCATGGGTCGGCAAAACCGAGCAGGGCCTGAAAGCAGAAGGCATTAAAGTCAAAGTGGGTAAATTCCCATTTGCTGCTTCCGGTCGTGCGATGGCAGCCAACGACACTGACGGTTTCGTTAAAATTATTGCTGATGAAGAAACTGATCGCATTCTGGGCTGCCACATCATTGGTGCTCACGCTGCAGATCTGATTGCGCAGGCAGTTGTTGCAATGGAATTCGGCTCAAGCGCTGAAGACATTGCTCTGACTGTTTTTGCTCACCCAACAGTTTCTGAAGCAGTGCACGAAGCGGCTTTGGCTGTGGATGGTCACGCTATCCATATCGCTAATCGCAAGCGCAAGTAATATCAATTTTCGGTCGAGCAGCTTGCCCGACCGAAATCTTTCTGGTCAGTGCTCTTCATAGGCGGGTACTGACTGGAAAGACGCCAGGTAGCAGACGTTAATATCTGCTGTATCTAGGACTGAACACACAACGGTAGCAAGCATGAATCTTCACGAGTACCAGGCAAAACAACTGTTTGCCGAATACGGTCTGCCGGTATCCAAGGGCTTTGCCGTGGATACACCGGAAGCGGCCGCAGAAGCCTGCCAGACAATTGGCGGCGACATGTGGGTAGTTAAAGCCCAAGTCCACGCTGGTGGTCGCGGCAAGGCTGGTGGTGTGAAGCTGGTTAAATCACCTGCAGACGCACAGGAATTCGCTGCCAACTGGCTCGGCAAAAATCTGGTTACTTACCAGACTGACGAAAAAGGCCAGCCTGTTTCCAAAATTCTGGTTGAAAGCTGCACTGATATCGCCAAAGAGCTGTATCTGGGCGCGGTTGTAGACCGTTCTACTCGCCGTATCGTTTTCATGGCATCCACTGAAGGTGGTGTTGAAATCGAGAAAGTGGCTGAAGAAACCCCAGAAAAGATCCTAAAAGCAACTATCGATCCTCTGGTTGGCGCTCAGCCTTACCAGGCACGTGATCTGGCTTTCAAACTGGGCCTCGAAGGCGACCAGATCAAGCAGTTCACCAAAATCTTCCTGGGTCTGGCTAAGATGTTCCAGGACTATGATTTCGCACTGCTGGAAATCAACCCTCTGGTTATCACCGAGCAGGGCAATCTGCACTGCCTGGACGGCAAGATCAACATCGACTCCAACGCGATGTACCGTCAGAAGAAACTGCAGGGCTTCCACGATCCTTCTCAGGAAGACGCTCGTGAAGCACACGCAGCTGAGTGGGAACTGAACTACGTTGCCCTTGAAGGTAACATCGGCTGCATGGTTAACGGTGCTGGCCTGGCCATGGGTACCATGGACATCGTCAAACTGCACGGTGGCGCACCTGCAAACTTCCTGGACGTTGGTGGCGGCGCGACCAAAGAGCGTGTTACTGAAGCGTTCAAGATCATCCTGTCTGACGAAAATGTTAAAGCCGTTCTGGTTAACATCTTCGGCGGTATCGTTCGTTGCGACCTGATCGCTGACGGTATCATGGCAGCTGTTAAAGAAGTTGGCGTTAAGATCCCTGTTGTTGTTCGCCTTGAAGGTAACAATGCAGAGCTGGGCGCACAGAAGCTGGCCGAAAGTGGCATGAACATCATCGCTGCTACTAGCCTGACCGATGCTGCAGAGCAAGTGGTTAAAGCAGCGGAGGGTAAATAATGAGCGTTTTGATCAATAAAGACACCAAAGTTATCTGCCAGGGCTTCACCGGTAGCCAGGGTACTTTCCATTCTGAGCAGGCTCTGGCCTACGGTACTCAGATGGTTGGTGGTGTAACTCCAGGTAAAGGTGGTCAGACTCACCTGGGCCTGCCAGTATTCAACACTGTTGCTGAAGCTGTTGAAGCGACTGGCGCTGAAGCTTCTGTTATCTACGTTCCTGCACCTTTCTGTAAGGATTCCATCCTGGAAGCTGCGAACGCTGGTATCAAGCTGATCGTATGTATCACTGAAGGCATTCCTACTCTGGACATGCTGGATGCCAAAGTTAAGTGTGACGAGCTGGGCGTTCGCCTGATCGGCCCTAACTGCCCAGGCGTTATCACTCCTGGAGAGTGCAAAATCGGTATCATGCCTGGTCATATCCATATGCCAGGTAAAGTCGGTATCGTTTCTCGCTCCGGCACCCTGACTTATGAAGCGGTCAAGCAGACCACTGACGCTGGCTTCGGTCAGTCCACCTGTGTTGGTATCGGTGGTGACCCCATCCCTGGCTCCAACTTCATCGATATTCTGGAAATGTTCCAGAACGATCCTCAGACCGAGGCTATCGTAATGATCGGTGAGATCGGTGGTACTGCAGAAGAAGAAGCGGCTGCTTACATCAAGGCAAACGTCACCAAGCCTGTAGTTTCCTACATCGCTGGTGTTACCGCTCCTGCTGGTAAGCGTATGGGCCACGCTGGCGCCATCATCTCCGGTGGTAAAGGTACTGCTGACGAGAAGTTTGCTGCACTGGCTGATGCTGGTGTTAAAACTGTTCGTTCACTGGCTGACATCGGTAAGGCTCTGTCCGATCTGACTGGCTGGGCAATGAAGTAAGCTTTATTGCTGAATAAAAAAACCCCGCTTCGGCGGGGTTTTTTGTGCGCCTGAGAAATTCACTAAACTTCGCCGTGGTTTATTACTCACTTTCTGCTATGTTTGATGGGGCTTTGATGGAGTTCTCTTCATTCGTTCAGGGAGTGAATAGTGGCATATCAGGTTGAGCAGTTGGTTGAAGGTGAATGGTCCTCCTTATGGATTACCGATGCGTCCTTTCTTCCCCGGACTTTCGCTAATGCAGAAGCTGCTCAGGAAGCGTTATTTCGGTACCGCAAACAGCGCCTGTTTGTCACTCCGCCTCTAGGGCACTTCCGTATTGTTTCTCGCAGTTATCATCACCTGATGCTGGATTTTCTGAGAGTGTATCAGCGGCTTCATCGTGAAGGGCTCTCCCAGCGACATCTCGCATCGCCATCCTTGCTGGATCATGGGAAAAATCAGCTTCGTTTACATCTGCTGCGGCTTCATCGTGAGCTGGGCAGGGCGATTCGCTTTGAGGATGTGCTGGCTTACTTTGATAAGCAGGCGGAGAAAGAAACGTTGGAGCTGAATGAGAGCTATGAGGCGGAATCTCCATCGAGTGATGTCGCCTGATCCTTTTTCTCATCTTAAGTTGTTGAGATCATGAATTACCTATCCCAACTGATGTTAGAGGTTAACTGGCAAAATCTGCTGGCTTTAGCCTGGTTCCTTTTGTGTTTCCGTGGGTACAGTTACTACGCCATCAAGAAGGCCAGAACAACGGCCAGTCTTGCCTCTGTCATGCATCTCTATCGTCTGGACTGGATGAAGCGGATGCTGGAGCGCGAAAATCGAATCTCTGACACCAGCGCTGTGGCTAACCTTGAGCGTTCGGTATCCTTCTTTGCTTCCTCCACGCTTCTGATCCTCGCCGGTATCATCACCCTGATGGGAACGTCCGAACGGACTCTAAGCATTCTTCGTGAGATTCCCTTTGTTTCAGCCTCAACGCAAACAGAGCTGGAAATGAAGCTTTTGGTGATGATCTGCCTGTTTGTCTATGCCTTTTTCAAGTTCACCTGGAGCCTGCGGCAGTACGGTTTTTGTACTGTTCTGATTGGTGGGGCACCTTTGCCCAAAGACCCGACAGTAAGTGAAAAAGAGCGTCAGATTCTCGCAGCCCGGGCAGCGAAGATTTGCAGTATGGCCGCTAATAACTGGAACTTCGGCCTTCGCTCCTACTATTTCGGCCTCTCGTTGTTGGGCTGGTTTATTGGTCCGTGGTTCCTGATTGGCTTCGCCACCATTGTTGTTTATGTACTCTACGAGCGCGAATTCCGCTCTTCCACCCTGCAGGAATTGATGACCAGCGACCCCAGTCGCATCTGATTGTTCCTTTTTCCCTTGAAACACCTCTGACCGGCCCCATCTTGGGTGACACTGATGTTTTTACTCTCGTGTCACTCTCGATGGAGCGATTCATGACTACTGATACTCAACCTCAAACACTGGGCTTTCAGACCGAAGTCAAACAGCTACTGCATTTGATGATTCATTCCTTGTACTCAAACAAGGAAATTTTCCTGCGTGAGCTGATCTCTAACGCCTCGGATGCCTGCGACAAGTTGCGTTTCGTGGCGCTGGAAAATGATGCTCTCTACGAAAATGACTCCCAGCTCAAGGTTCGTCTGAACTACGACGAAACCGCTGGCACTGTGACTATCAGTGACAACGGTATCGGCATGAACCGCGATGACGTGATTGCCAACCTTGGAACGATCGCCAAGTCCGGCACCGCCGATTTTCTTAAGAACCTGACCGGTGATCAGCGCAAAGACTCGCATCTGATTGGTCAGTTCGGTGTGGGCTTCTATTCTGCGTTTATCGTTGCGGACAAAGTCGACGTTTACACCCGTAAAGCCGGCACCTCAATGTCTGAAGGTGTGCACTGGTCTTCTCAGGGTGAAGGTGAATTCACTATCGCCGATATTGAGCGCGAAGGCCGTGGTACTGAAATCGTATTGCACCTGAAAGCAGAGGATAAGGAATTTGCCAATAGCTGGCGTCTGCGCACGTTGGTGACCAAGTACTCTGACCATATTTCTGTGCCGGTTGAAATGCCGAAGCAGGAGGAAGGTGAAGCAGAGGCCTCGGCAGAGTGGGAAGCCGTTAACAAGGCAACTGCCCTGTGGACGCGTAACCGCAATGAAGTGACGGATGAGGAATACACCGAGTTCTACAAGCATGTGGCTCATGACTACACCGATCCTCTGGCCTGGGCTCACAACAAGGTGGAAGGCAAGCTGGAGTACACCAGTCTGTTATATGTACCCAGTCAGGCTCCTTTCGATCTTTGGAACCGTGATGCACCCAAGGGCCTGAAGCTGTATGTGCAGCGTGTGTTCATCATGGACCAGGCGGATCAGTTCCTGCCACTGTACCTGCGTTTCATGAAAGGCGTGGTGGACTCCAATGATCTGTCCCTTAACGTTTCCCGTGAAATTCTGCAGAAAGATCCGGCGATTGACTCCATGCGTGCGGCGCTGACCAAGCGCTCTCTGGATACGCTGGCCAAGTTGGCGAATCAGGATGCAGACAAATACCAGCAATTCTGGGAAACCTTTGGTCAGGTACTGAAGGAAGGCCCGGCGGAAGATCACGGCAACCGTGAGAAAATTGCAGGCCTGCTGCGCTTCACCACGACCAAGTCTGACACTGAAAAACAGGACGTTTCTCTGGATGCCTATCTGGAACGTGCTGTCGAAGGCCAGGACAAGATCTATTACCTCACCGGTGAGCGTTACACCCAGGTGAAGAACAGCCCGCATCTGGAAGTCTTCCGCAAGAAAGGCATCGAAGTTCTCCTGCTGACTGACCGTATCGATGAATGGATGATGAGCTACCTGAGCGAGTATCAGGGTAAATCCTTTGTTGATGTGACTCGTGGCGATTTGGACCTGGGCTCACTGGAAGGTGAAGAAGACAAGGCCAAGCAGGAAGAAGCGGAAAAATCCCGTGAGGATCTGGTTAAGCGCATCAAGGATGTGCTGACCGAGCAGGTTGAGGATGTACGCGTTTCTCACCGTCTGACGGATTCCCCGGCGGTGCTGGTCATCGGCCAGAACGACATGGGTCTGCAGATGCGCAAGATCATGGAAGCAGCAGGGCAAAGCATGCCTGAAGCCAAACCGATCTTTGAGATCAACCCAGGTCATCCTCTGGTTGAAAAGCTGGATCTGGAAGCGGATGAAGACCGTTTCGCTGACCTAGCACACATTCTGCTGGATCAGGCAACGCTGGCCGCGGGTGAGTCGCTGGAAGATCCTTCCCAGTATGTCAGCCGTCTTAACAAGCTGCTGATGGAGCTGTCTCGCTAAGTTTGGGGACGCCGTAGCACTGAGAAAAACCCGCCTTTTGGCGGGTTTTTTGTTGGAATGCTTAGTCGTCGGTTGTCAGGTTTTTGCTTTGATGACTCGGGACTGGGTCAGATAGACGCCACCGAGAATGGCCATAACCGCCAATAGCTCTTTTACTCCCAGGGCTTCACCGGCAAAACTCCAGCCGACAATCAGGGCAATCACCGGCGCGATGTAAGTAACGGTTGAGGCCTTAATCGCACCCAGCTGACTGACGATGATGTAGTAGAGCAGGAAGGCGACGCCGGTTCCCATAATGCCAAGACCAATCACCACGCTGAAAAGCGCGATGTGATCATTCATAAGCAGTGTCATCCCGGCTTCAGGAGTGACGAAGCTCAACATCAGTAATGCCAGACCCATTTGATACGTCGCTAATGCCGATGCGGGCAATTTCAATGGCGCGATGAATCGACGGGCATAGGCAAATGACAACCCAAGGCTCGCTGAGCCCAGCAGCATCAGAACAATGCCGGTGGCATCCAGCCCTTGGTCATTCGACCACGGAGAAGCGATAACCAGTATGCCTGCAAAGGCGATGATGAGGCCCTGAACCATGCGCTTGGTGATTGGCTCATCACGGACCATCAGAAAGCTGGCCAGGCAGGCGAAAAGGGGAATCGAGCCACTCAACATGCCCGCAACTCCCGAAGGTAGCCGCGACGCTGCAGCAGCAAAAGCCACGTAATAGAGCGCTGTTGCGAGCAGGGCCATCACGATGAAATGGCCAAAATAGCGCACATGAGCCAGCTTCAGCTCCTTTCGATACAGCGCAAAAAGCAAAATCGGTACAAAGCCGAAAAGCACGCGCAGCTCCACAATCTGTGTGGCGCTGATGACTTCGCTGGCCCACTTCATAAAGAGAAAGTTGCAGCCCCAGACCAGGCTTAAAAAAGCAGCGGCGAGGTAGGCGGTATTAGCCATGAGATATTCCTCCTGAATTGCCCGCTCATTGTCAGAGGAGGTGGGCTCTGCTACAACTGACGTTATTTGCCTCATGTAAGAGAAAATCTATTTCATGAAAGCCTATCCACCGCTCAAGGCCATTGCGGTTTTCGATGCCGTCATGCGAAGCCACAGCTTTACCATCGCTGCTGAAGAACTGAACGTCACGCCCGGTGCGGTGGGGCAGCAAATGCGCAAGCTTGAAGAGTGGCTTGGCACCTCGCTGTTTATTCGTCAGGTGCGGCAAGTGATTCCCACGGCGGATGCGCGCATCTACTGGGCGCAGATCAAGCCTTCACTGGCGCGCCTGCATCAGGCCAGCTGGATGCTGCGCGACCAGCGTAATAATGGCGTGTGGCTGAGCCTGCCTCCGACCTTTGCGGCAAAATGGTTTGCGCCTCGCATGGCGAAATTTATTGCATCGAATATCGATATCGCACTGCATGTCAGCTCCTCCAGCGCGATGGTGGATTTTGCCCATAACGCCGTGGATATCGCGGTACGTTACTTCGGCGATAACGACCCTGAGCTGGACACCTACTGTCTGTTCAAGGAAAAGGTGATTCCGCTTTGCAGCCCTGACTATGCCGCAAAGCTGGGGGGCTTAACGCGCCAGCATCTTGCTAACGCGACCCTGCTTCACAATGCACAGCATGACCACTGGCAGCAGTGGTTTGATCGCTATCTGCCGGAGTCGGGCGCAGATACTGAGGCAATGACGACCTTCTATTTCGATAACAGTATCGTGGCGATTGAAGCGGCAAAAAATCATCAGGGCGTTGTACTGGCAAGCCGCTGGCAAGTGCCGGAAGAACTGGCAACCGGCGAGCTGGTGGCGCTGGATGAAGAAGTGCTGGATACCCAAAAGGGCTTTTATATCGTACATCCGAAAGGGCTGTATCTGCGCCCGGCAGTTGCCACCCTCAAAGAGTGGCTGCTATCGCAGATCAGCGAAGAGGCCTAAGGTTCCGCATGAAGGCCTTCATGCTTCAGTAGCCAGGCCTTGCGATCAAGCCCTCCCGCGTAGCCTGTCAGACTGCCATCGCTGCCGATGACCCGATGGCAGGGAACAATCAGGGTAAAGGGGTTGCGACCATTGGCATTGGCGACCGCGCGTACCGCCGAGGGTTGCTCCAGCATTTCCGCCAACTGGCGATAGTTGCGAGTCTGGTTGAAGGGAATGCGCTGCAGGGATGCCCAGACTTTCTGCTGAAACGCCGTTCCTCGCTTTGCCAGTGGCAGATCAAAGCTCTGCCGCTTGCCGGCGAAATATTCCTCCAGCTGTAACTTCGCCTGAATCAGCAAAGGATGATGGTTGGATTCCTGCCAGTCTGAACTGTCAGGGCGGTGCTTCTGGTCTTCAAACCAGACGCCATAAAGTGCCGGTGCCGGGTCGCCAGCCTGACTTTCTGAAGCCAGCAGCATGTTGCCCAAAGGCGTATACATCATCAGATAGTTCATGGCTCATTTCTCCAGATGTGCAATGTCGCGTAAGCCCGCCACGGGCGAAAAGCTTCCATGTGTTCCCGCAGGGCTTTAGGCGTTGTCAGGCCTGTACGCATTTTCAGCACATAGTCCCAGTCGGGCCAGGCATCCGGGTAGTGCAGGGCGCGCATCAGAATATAGTTGGCTGACCACGGGCCAATACCCGGCAAGGCAAGCAGGCGCTCACGGGTAAGCTCAGGGTTCGCCCCCGGATGAAGGCTGATATCACCGGCAGTCATGGCCTGCGCCAAGGCAAGCAATGCCTTGCTGCGCTGACGAATCACACCCAGCTCACCCAGACGGGATTGCTCAAAGTGCTGAAATTCTTCCTCGGTCGGGAAGTAATGGCGAAGCGCCGCCTGCTCATGGGCGGGGAGTGACGCTAAACCCGATTGCACCTCCGGTCCGAGGGCGGCCACCTTGCCGCAGAGCTTTGTCGCATTAGTGATGCTGATCTGTTGGCCCAGCACCGTTCTCACCGCCATTTCGAAGCCATTAAAAGCGCCCGGTAAGCGTGTGCCCGGATAATTCGCGGCAAGTGGGCCTAACTGCGTTTCGATAACGACAATCCGGGCTTCCAGATCAAAGAGGTGCTTAAGCTGTGCCAACAAGGCTGCCGCGGCAGGCAACAGCGACTCACTGATTTCGATGCGAAGCTGATGGCGCGATTCATTCGGCTCCGCCGCGATCCAGCCGCTTAACCACTGACCCTGATGCTGAACCCGTGCCGTTCGCACATAACGGTACGGCAAGTGGCTGTCCTCCACGCCTTGTACATATTCCACGCCCTCAATCCGGCGCTGCGCCAGAAAGGCAAACTGATGGGCCCAATCGTAAGGGGGTCGATAGCCCAGCGTGAAAAGCGCGCTACCAGCCGACGTGCTTTCACGGCTGGCCTTTTTGCGCAAGTCGCTCGGAGACAGCTGGTAATGCTGTTGCATGGCATCCTGCAGGCGACGAAGGCTGCCAAAACCTGCCTGTAAGGCAATGTCGGTAACGCTTTGTTGTGTGTCAGTGAGCAGGGTCTTGGCGAGTAAGAGACGGCGGCTGGTAATCAGGGTTTGCAGCGCCATGCCGGTGTGCTGCTGAACAATGCGGCGCAGGTGACGGTCTGTCATGCCTAACCGCTCCGCTAACTGGCTCACACCTAGGTCGGGCTCACTCTCCATCAGCCAGCTCAATTGCTGCCAGCTATGATGCGACCTGTCCATCCAGGCGCTACCCGGTGACTGTTCGGGTCGACACTTAAGGCACGGACGAAACCCTGCCGATTCCGCCTGCGCGGCATGGTGAAAATAGCGGCAGTTCTCAGCTTTGGGTTTCGGGGCAGGGCAGACTGACCGGCAGTAAATCCCCGTGGTCAGAACGCCGGTATAAAACAGGCCATCGAAGCGCGCATCACGACTAACCAAGGCCTGATAACACTCATCAGCAGTGGGTAGCGGGTTTAAGTGGGTGATCTCTGGATCTGACATCGTACATAGTCCTGAGGTGAGCCGTTCGAGCGGGTTTAAGCCACTGCTCGTCGTTCTAATGCAAAGCTGTGCCTCTATGGCGTTCCATACTAATGTGCCCAAGGGAAATAACACGCCATTTTCGGACATGTACTTTGAGAAGGGGAGCGTCGCACCAAGACCGCTTGTGGCTGTGCTGCCGCTGACGTCGATGAGATCCTGCCCGCAGCGCCGTTAAGATCAGCGTTTATGCGCCAAAAAGTGTTGCAATTAAATGCAAGCTAGGAGAGAAAGGTAAGACTCAGTAAAAGCAGGTTCTATCGGTGGCGGCTATGCAAACTATGCAGCAAGGCTTTATTAGCTTCGTTGAGGATAGGCGTTCAGCGAGTAAAGCGACCTTTCAGCAGAGCGCCTCGTTAATTGTACTGTGTCAGGTATTCCAGAAATACGCGCCGACTAGTTTTCACGGAAGAAAATAAAGGATGCTTTAAAAATTCTCCTTATTTCTCCGATGGTTACCCAGACTTAATGGGTGTATCTAAAGCGGCAAGCCGAGTTGGTTGAGCATTAAAGTATGAGATAAAGGTGGCTCATGAATAGGTGTGAATAATTCGCCGAGAAAGAAAAATCAATAAGAAGATAGATAAAATATAAAGTAGAAATATATATGAAAAACTATGATGAGAAAAAACTGACATGAATAAGTTAATGGCGGATAAGCTTTATGATATCGAACATTCATTGGGAATGTATGCTATTAGCTATTGCGCAATTCCGGCTGAGGCAATTTACGATAAGGAAAAGCTCAATCCTCTAATGAAGGTTATAGATAATTGCCATATTTATCTTATCGGCCTCACGCCAATAATTACCCTCGTTGATGCAAAACAAGAGAAAAATGTATTAACTCTAAGCTATAGAATTTGTGGGCAAGAATATAACCTCTATTTTGAACTACCCAGAGGCTACAACTTGAGATCAGATGGAGAGCAGCTTTACGTTGAAAATTCTAATGGTCAGCGATCTTGGCTAGATGACGACAATATTCAAACGCTGCTCTCAGACGAAACAAATAAAGTAAATTTTGAGGTTAAATACATTGGCCAAGCGTATGGAGTAGATGGCTCAAGAAATGCAATCGATCGGCTTCTAAGGCATGAAACGCTCCAAAAGATATCACTAAAAGGTATTCCTGCTGGCTACCGTTTGTCATTACTGTTGTTGGCAATACAACCTAATAACCAACTGATCACCATGATGAACCCCTTTGCTAAAAATAAAGAAGAAGGGGCTTCAAGAATAAAAGCTGGTCTTGAAAAGCTGTTTGATACTAATGAACAAGAACGAGTAACTTTATATGAAGCTTCTTTAATACGATATTTCTACCCAGAGTTTAATAAGGAATTTAAAGATAGTTTTCCGTCAACTAATTTGAAAGTCCTGCAAGACTGCTATGACAAAGACTTTAGCGGGGTTGTAGCTGAGATATGCTTTGATGAACTTCCATTTAAGTTGTTTTCTGAAAGCGTGGAGCCTAAAAGCTACCATATAGCAAAACACGATCTTCACAAAAGCGATGCTCGCCATATGTTCTTCGGCTTGTGATTTATCTAAATGAGCGAGCCAAGTTTCTAACAAAAAACTGTGCTCAAAATATACCGCAGAGTGCGGCGTGAGAGGTCAATCGAGAATCGCATGGATAGCCAGAAAGCAACCAAAGTCAGCTCCAACATTGAAGAGCTTCAAGCTCTAATGGCTGCGTATGCCACTGACGGCCGCAACTCTGGTCAGTCAGAGGCTTATAGAGAGCTTTATGCAGAAATAATTATTGATCTAGAAGAATCTAAGTACTCCAACCCCAATCCGCACAAAACCATCGAATCCTTCTACGCGCACTGCAAGCTGAAGAACATGAAAACCTACGCAAGTCGTAGGGAGTACATAGCGGAAATTTATTCTGACATTTTACTTGAGTTAAAACGTATTCGCCGCCATGCAGCGTCATCGAGAGGCTGGAAAAAGGCAAACGATGCGCTTCAAGATAATTTAAGTCCTATTCGTGCGCAGTGGTTAAAAGCTAAAAATTTTATCTATACCCCAATACCTGATTTTGAGAATTCGATTAAGGAGTCCATAAACTCGATTGAGTCGTGCCTTATGGTTCTTCTAGAAGTTCCAAATGGCACACTCGGGAAAATTATAAAAAATGCTGCGCTAGACCAAGATATCGAAAGACTAATAAGCCAAGCTTATGGTTTCGCCAGTAACAAAGACTTTGTTAGGCATGGTGGAACGGGAGATTCAGTCGTGCGCAAAGAGGAGGCTGAATTCTTCTTGGAGTTTTCGGCCGTCGCCATTGTGTACATTGTAGCGAAACTTAAAAAATCGAGTAATTGTCTCTAATAAGTGGCTCAAGCCGTTCACCTCGCTCACTCGGGATCGACAAAGTCAGCTCCTTAACCAAGCGTCTTAAGTCGTTCAGATACTTCATTCTATAGGGATGTAAAATGACCACTCCAATATGTGCTCTGTGTGAAAAAGAAATCAATGAAAGAAATGACACAAAAGAACATATTATTCCAAATGCAATTGGTGGCCGGAGAAAAGTGAAGGGGTTTATTTGTGTGGATTGTAACAATACATCTGGAAATGATTGGGAATCTGCATTGGCGAAGCAGTTAAATCCGTTGAACCTATTTTTTGGAATTAGCCGAGAGCGCGGAGAAGCACCCTCTCAATTATTTGAAACAACAGGTGGTGATAAATTTAAGCTCCATTTGAATGGAAGCATGGATATTGAGAAACCTTTGTATTCAGAAACTCCGCTGGAGTCTGGGTCAGGTATGCAAATTCAGATTACAGCTCGGTCTCCGTCTGAAGCGAAGAGAATGCTTCAGGGTGTAAAAAGAAAATATCCACAAGTTGACCTCAACGAACTGCTTGATAACGCACAATATGAGTCATCTTATTGCTCAGATATGTTGAAATTTAACTTATCATTTGGTGGTCATAAAGCAGGTCGTTCCATTGTGAAGTCAGCATTAGCACTAGCAGTATCCTCTGGAATTCCTACAGAAGTATGCGTTGAAGCAACAAACTATCTCAGAAAAGAAGAAGGTGGAGCCTGTTTCGGGTATTTCTATGAATTTGACTTAATAAAAAATCGACCAGAAGGAACTCCCTTACATTGTGTTTCAATCAAAGGGTGTAGCAAAACAAAACAGGTAATTGGATATGTGGAATATTTCGGTGTGCAACGTGTCGTTCTATGCTTATCAGATACCTATGAAGGTGAAAATATATCTAATACTTATGCCATTAACCCAATTACTGGTGAAGAATTGAACCTCGTTGTTAAGTTAGACCTTTCAAATAGGGATATTCGTCAGGCTTATGGCTACAAAAAAATCCCAGAAGGTTCCGTAGAGGCGATTTTTGACAAGGTAATATCAAAAGGAATGAAAGTTTCATTGGAAAAGGAAAAAGATCGAGTCCTAAATCAAGCAGTAAAGTATGCATTTGAAAATTGTGGTGCTAAAGAAGGAGAGATATTAATGCCGGAGCATATAAACAAGCTTGCAGAACTAGTGATGGAAAATTTGGAACCCTTTATGAGTCATCAGTTTTCTCTGTCTAGGAATAAAAAGTAATCTATAACAAGTCGCTGTACGCGAACAAATTACTCGCTATGCTCACCTATTTCCCAGTCTGCAAGGTCTCAATGCCTCCTTTGTATAGATAGCTGCCTCTATGATCTTTCAACATAAACATCCCATTCCGCCCATCACACCACCAGCGAAGGGCTGAGCAGAACCATCACGTTGCTCAGTCCTTCAGTACACGTAAAGGCGACAGCGTCGCCCAAGCCGGATACACTGCGGCTTCAGCTTATCAAGAAACTAATCAACACAATCCAACCACCACTAAAAACGAGGTCTTTATGGCTCGCAAAGGTGCGAAAGCACAGGTTCTGGCGCTGCCAGACAACGCCCAGCGTAACTGGGTGGCTAAACATGCTGGCGATTTCTGCCAGGCAAGAACCTTCGAGGATCGCAAAAAAGCCGACAAACGCGGCAAGCAGAAACACAAAGGCCAGCCCTGGCCTGATCAGTTCATCGTTACGCTGGCCGCTTAAGCCAACCCGACGGTGAAGCGATCAGGTCAGGTAACCTGATAAGCCTTACAGTTTTCTGCACTGCCAGCTCATACACGTAATAACCCTACGCAAGCACGCCATAACAGTCTTACGCACCAGATAAGGGCTTCGATGGATCAGAACGCGCTCACTCCCGGCCTTATGATTATTCACGCCAACCACAGCGAAGACCTTCGTGATGTGCTGGTGAACTGGGTGCAGCGCCATCCGCTGGCGCCGCTCGAAAAGGAGCTGGTGCTGGTACAAAGTAACGGTATCTCCCAGTGGCTGAAGCTTGCGCTGGCCGAACCTGTCCGCCGTGGCGGTGTTGGTATTGCCGCTTCTATGGATACCTTGCTGCCTTCGCGTTTTCTCTGGCAGGCCTACCGCGCCGTACTTGGTGAGGACACGGTGCCGCCGGAATCTCCCTTTGATAAACCCCTGCTGACCTGGCGTTTAATGCGCCTGCTGCCTGCATTAATCGGGCGGCCTGCCTTTGCGCCGCTGGCGCGCTTCCTTGAGGACGATGACGACGGGCGCAAATGCCATCAGCTATCGGCAAGGCTTGCGGACCTTTTTGACCAGTATCAGGTGTACCGCGCCGACTGGCTGGCCGACTGGGCTGCAGGGAGCGACAGTATCCTCACCAGCCGCCGTGGTGCAGTGCCGCTTGATGAGAATAACCGCTGGCAGAGTGAGCTGTGGCGGGTGCTGCTTGAGGATGTCGGCGAGCAAAGCCAGACCAGCCGTGCGGCGGTACATCAGCGTTTTATGCAGGCGGTGGAGGAGCAGGCTAACCAGCCGCGCCCCCGTGGATTACCACGGCGGTTGCTGGTGTTCGGGCTATCTTCCTTGCCGCAGCAGGGGCTTGAGGTGCTGGCAGCCATCGCCAAATGGACGCAGGTGCTGATGTGCGTGCACAACCCCTGCGAGCATTACTGGGGCAACATTATTGCGGATAAGGATTTGCTGCGGGCCGAGCGCCGTCGTCAGCAGTTAAAACCCGGTCAGGCGATGGAAATTCCCGATGATGCGCTGCACCTGCATGCCCATCCGCTGCTGGCGGCGTGGGGCAAGCAGGGCAGGGACTTTATCGGCCTGCTGGATGATCACGATCAGCTCGACAGTTACCAGCAGCACTTTTTGCAGCACCAGCAGCGCGTTGATCTGTTCCGCTCCATGGGCGAAGACCGTCTGCTTGGCCAGTTGCAGGATGATATTCGTGACCTTCGCCCGCGCAGTGAAAGCCGTGAGCGCTGGCCGGCGGTGCCGGTGGCGGATGAGTCCATCCGTTTTCATGTGGTGCACAGCGCCCAGCGTGAAGTGGAAGTGCTGCACGACCAGATTCTTAACGCCCTGAGTGAAGACCCGACCCTGCGCCCGCGCGACATTATTGTGATGGTGCCGGACATCAACGTGTATGCCCATCACGTGCAGGCGGTGTTTGGCCTGCATGATCGCCACGACTCGCACCACGTGCCTTTTAGCCTGTCAGACCGCAGCCAGCGTCAGCAGGACCCGGTCCTGAATGCCTTTGATCAGCTGCTGTCACTGGGGCTTTCGCGCATCAGCGTGAGCGATGTGATGGACATGCTGGAAGTCGCTGCGCTGCGGGCGCGCTTCGGGATTGAAGAGGCGGATATTCCGGTACTGCACCGTTGGATCAGTCAGGCCAACGTGCGCTGGGGCCTGCACGCCGAGCAGCGCGGTTCGCTGGCGCTACCGGAAATGCCGGAGCAAAACTCCTGGCTTTTTGGCGTGCGTCGCATGTTGCTCGGTTATGCCACCGGCAATAGCGGCGCGTGGCAGGGTATTGAGCCGTTGGATGAAGTGGGCGGCCTTGAGGCCCGTTTGCTTGGCCCGCTGGTGCAGCTACTGGCGATGCTGGAGCAAAGCTGGCGCTGGTTGGTGCAATCCCACAGCGTCAGCGACTGGTGTCAGGGGCTGCGCCAGCTGTTGAATGACTTTTTCCTGCCTGAGGATGCCCGCTCGGCGGTCACCCTTGAGCAGATCACCACGGTGCTTGACCGCTGGCAGGCCGCCAGTGAATTAAGCCGGTTTGCTGCGCCTTTCCCGGTGCCGGTGGTGCGTGAGCATCTGTTATCGGCGCTGGAGGAGTCCGGTCTGTCGCAGCCGTTTTTCGCAGGTTCCGTCACCTTTGCCACCCTGATGCCGATGCGCGCCATTCCTTTCCGGCGGATTTATCTGCTGGGCATGAACGATGGCGATTACCCGCGTAACCGCATCCCGATGGATTTTGACCTGATGGGGCAGGATTACCGTCCGGGTGATCGTTCCCGCCGTGAGGATGATCGCTACCTCTTTTTGGAAGCGCTGCTCTCCGCCCGCGAACACCTGCATATTTCCTGGATTGGCCGCAGCATTCACGACAACACCGAACGCCCGCCATCGGTACTGGTGGCGCAGCTTCGCGACCATCTTGAAGCCACATGGCAAACCGCCAGCGCAACGCCGCTGCTTGATCAGCTGACGCTGTGGCATCCGTTGCAGCCGTTTAGCAAAACCTACTTCACTGCCAACTCAGGCTTTTTCTCCTACGCCAGCCAATGGCGCAGCAGCCACGATGCCAAAACGCAGGATGACAACACCCAGCCATTACCCGCCTTTGCCTGGGAAGAGCCTTTAACGCTGCGACTGTTAAGTGACTTTCTGCGAGACCCGGCGAAGTCTTTCCTGCGCGGGCGCTTGGGTGTCAGCTTCGAGCGGGATGCGCTGGTGAGTGAAGATATCGAACCCTTCGCGCTGGACGGTCTGACCCGTTGGCAACTGCAGAATGAGTTAATCCAGTTGCAGCGCCTTGCCGTCGATAGCGGTGAAGCGCGAGAGCCCGCCCTGCAACTCGGGCTTGAACGTATTCAGCGCCGTGGCGAATTATCCGCCGGCCAGTTTGCAGCTTTGCAGGAAGAGGTGCTGAAAGAGCCGATGGAAACCCTGTTCGATGAATATCGGCAGGCCTGTGAGCGCTATCCGCACCTGATCAGTGATCTGCCAATTAATCAGCGTTTTACCCTGAGTAGTGGCGCTGCTTTCGAGCTGGAAGATTGGCTTGATCAGTGCCGCAGCAGCAGTGAGATCGGCGGTCAGCAGCAGACGGCGCGCATTATTCTTTCCAGCACCGGCATGCTCGATAAGCAGCAATACCGGCTGGATAAATTGCTGCCGTATTGGCTGGCCCACGTGGCAGGTTCGATGGTGTACCCGGGGTTGGAAACCCTCGTCATCAGTAAAAATGGCACGGTGCGCATGCCTGCCCTTGGCGCCGGTTTTAATGCCCTTGGTTATCTCAGTAGCGTGATTGAAGCCTGGCATCTGTCCCTGCATCGGCCTTTAGGCGCGATGGCTGAAAGCAGCTTTGCCTATATCAAAGCCGGAGGCGGCAATAGCAGTGCTGAAGGTGAGATGGACGAGGCAATCTATCGCAAGACGGAAGAGGCTTTCTTGCTGGCATGTGAGCGTAGCCCTTATGCAGCAAGGCTTTGGAGTGAGTTCTCACAGATGCTGGCAAGTGGTGACTGGTTCAGTGCGACAGAAAAACTCTACCGACCAATGATCGACAGCATTGGCCAGAAAGCGGCGAAAGCAGAGGCCACGGAGATACGCCCATGAGTATTACGCCGCTGGAGCCGTTAACTTTTCCGCTGTGGGGCACGCGCCTGATTGAGGCCAGCGCCGGTACGGGGAAAACCTTTACCATCGCCGCGCTCTATGTGCGTCTGGTGCTCGGGCATGGCGTGACCGCAGAAGCGGCTGAACATGCCAGCGCCTTTGCCCGACCCTTAACCCCGCCTGAAATTCTGGTGGTGACCTTTACCGATGCGGCGACCAAAGAGCTGCGTGACCGTATCCGCGCCCGTCTGACGGAGGCGGCCAGTGCTTTTCTCGATGAGCATCCCGAGCCTGATCCTTTTCTGATCAGCCTGCGCAATGAGTATCCCGTCGAACAGTGGGGCGGTTGCGCCCGTAAATTACAGCTGGCGGCGGAGTGGATGGATGAGGCGGCGGTGTCGACCATTCACGGCTGGTGTAACCGGATGCTCTCCGAGCACGCTTTTGATAGCGGCAGCCTCTTTACCCAGACGCTGGAAACGGACCTCACGGAGCTGTTCGATGAAGCCGTGCGGGATTACTGGCGCAGTTTCTATTACCCCTTATCCGCCGAGGCCAGCAGTGAGATTCACAAACGCTGGCCTGAGCCTGCGCTGCTCGGCAAACAGGTGAAGAACCTGCTGAGCTATCACAGCAGTACTGAGCAAAGCATTGATACGCCGCAAGCGGTGCTGGCCCGCGTGATGAGCGAGCGCCAGTCGGCACTGGCGGCACTTAAAGCGCCGTGGCAAAGCTGGACGGATGAGCTTTTTGCCTTGCTGGCTCAGGCTTGCGAGCAAAAGCTGGTCGACGGGCGCAAGTTGCGTGTCGCCACGTTCTCGAAATGGTTCGATAACCTGCGCGAATGGGTCAATGCGCCGGAAATGGTCAAACCCGACTTCACCGACTCTGCCTGGAACCGCCTGAGTTATTCGGGCCTTGCCGATGCCTGGAAAGACCCGTCCGCGCTGCCGGACCATCCTGCCATCCGCGCGATTAACGATCTTCAAGGCGCGCTTGCCGACTTGCCCGATGCCACCACGGACCTGCTGCGCCACGCGACGCAGTGGACGCGAGCGCGTTTTGATCAGGAAAAGCAGCGGCGTGCCCTTATGGGTTTTGATGACCTGCTGACGCAGCTGGATGCTGCGCTGGCCGGGCCGAATGGCGAGCGACTGGCGCAGCTGATTCGCCAGCAGTTTCCCGTAGCGATGATTGATGAGTTTCAGGATACCGATCCGGTGCAATACCGGCTGTTCGACCGGATTTATCAGGTCAGCGCCAATGCGCCGGAGCGCGGGCTGATTCTGATCGGCGACCCGAAACAGGCGATTTACGCCTTCCGTGGCGCGGATATTTTCACTTACCTGCAAGCGCGGCAGGACACTGTTGGCCGCCATTACACCCTCGGCACCAACTTTCGTTCCTCCACCGCGATGGTCGCGGCGGTCAATCAGGTGTTTGATCAGGCCGAGCACAACCCCCTTGGCGATGGTGCCTTTTTGTTCCGTCGGGACGATGCCAACCCGGTGCCGTTTACGCCTGTGGCGGCCAAAGGGCGTAAAGAAGTGCTGGAAATTGATGGCCTGCCTGCTGCAGCGTTGCAGCTCTGGTCATTACCTTATAACAGTGACAAAGCCCTGAGCCGTGCGGCTTACGTCACCACCTTTGCTAAACGCTGCGCCGTGGCAATTGCCGAGCTGTTGATGGCCGCAGAAGAAGGGCGGGCGCTGTTTCGCCAGCCGGACGGCGCGGCCGTTGCGGTTACGCCCGGCGATATCGCGGTGCTGGTCAATACCGGCAGCGAAGCCAGCAAACTACGCACCGCGCTGCGTGCTCACGATGTGAAGAGCGTGTACCTCTCCGATAAGGAGTCGGTGTTTGATACCAGCGAGGCGGCGGAAGTCGAGATCTGGCTGGCGGCGTGCGCCGAGCCTGAGAATGAGCGTTTTATTCGTGCGGCACTGGGCACGCCATCGCTGGGCTTGGCCTTTGCCGAGCTTGATCGCCTGAACCATGAGGAACGGGCCTGGGAAGCGCGGGTTGAGCAGTTCCGGCAGTTTCGTGATCAGTGGCGCCGACAGGGCGTGCTGCCCATGCTGCGCCATTTACTGCACAGCTTTGCGGTGCCGCAGCGTTTGCTGTCCCTTGAGCAGGAACGCAGCCTGACCAATATTCTGCATCTGGCCGAGCTGCTGCAGCAGCAAAGCAGCCTGCTGGAAGGTGAGCAGGGTTTGCTGCGCTATCTTGCTGAGCAACGTGAGGAGTCCTTTGCGGATTCCGATGCGCGCAAGTTGCGCCTTGAAAGCGATGAAGCGCTGGTGAAGGTTGTCACTGTGCACAAATCCAAAGGGCTTGAGTATCCGCTGGTCTTCCTGCCGTTCGCCTGTGCTTTTCGCCCGACTGACCCAAGGCAGCTGCCCCTGAGCTGGCATGATGAGCATGGCAAGGCGCAACTGGCGTTTTCCGCTGATGAGGCGGATATCGTGGCGGTCGATCAGGAACGGCTGGGGGAAGATCTTCGTAAGTTTTATGTGGCACTGACACGCGCCCGCCACGCCACCTGGATGTCGATGGCGCCCGTTGCAGACCTTGAACGCTCGGCCCCCGGCTATTTGCTCGCCGGTGGCGAAGTGCTCAATCAAAATAATCTCGATAACCTGCTGCAAGCACGCTGGGCAGATGGAGAGGGCGAGAACATTACCCTTGCGCCGGTGCCGGAGGAAAGCGGCAGGGCGTATCGCAGTTCGCAGGTGAGTGCAGCGCTCAATGAAGCGCGGGTGCCGGTGCAGCATCCGGGGCTTCGCTGGTGGATTACCAGTTATTCCGGCATTGATGTGGAATCCCATCATGAGGCGTTACCACTGACCTCCGCCGCCGAAGCCAACCTTGCCGAAGGCTATTTGCACCAGAACTTCGAGCAGCCGGAAGTTGTCGTCCCGGCGCCACAGGCAATGAGCTTGCATGCCTTTGAGCGCGGCGCGGAGCCAGGCACCTTCCTGCATGGTTTGCTCGAATGGGTGGCTGAAGCAGGCTTTACCGAGGTGCTACATCAGCAAGAAGCGCTGCGGGATATTATCGCCCGGCGTTGTCAGGTACGCGGCTGGGACAGCTGGATTGAGCCGCTGTTTCAGTGGCTAAAAAAACTGCTGCAAACGCCGTTACGCCTGCCTGATGCGGTGGCGGAAACCGGCGCTGTTGCCTCGACAACAAGTGCGCCTGCCACTCAAGGCCAGCTGGATTTATTCGGCATGACGGAAGAAGAGCCCATTCCTTCAGCGGCGACTTCCGAGGCCGTGAGCCTGTGTCTTAATGAGCTGACGGAGTATCAGATGGAGATGGAGTTCTGGTTCTCGCTGCATAGCGCGCAAACCACACAACTCGATGACATTCTGCACCGCTACCTGATGCCGGGGCAGTCGCGCCCAAGCCTGCGGCCACAAACCCTGAACGGCATGCTCAAGGGCTTTATTGACCTTACCTTCCTGCACGATGGGCGTTATTACGTGCTGGATTACAAGTCCAACTGGCTCGGGCCGGATGAGCGCGCCTATACCCGCGAGGCGATGGAAGAGGCGATGCTGTCGCACCGTTATGACTTGCAGTACGCCCTCTATATTTTTGCGCTGCATCGGCTGCTAAGCGCGCGCCAGCCCGACTATGACTACGATCAGCACATGGGCGGTGCAGTGTATTTATTCCTGCGTGGCACCGAGGCGCAGACGGCCGGCTGCTTCGTGGATATTCCACCTAAAGCGATGGTGGAGGCGATGGAGCAGTTGTTCGCGGATGAGGCAGAGGAGTTGTCGGCATGAGTTTGTTTATCCAACCTGACTATGCCCCGCCAAGTGCGCGCCTGCTCGCCATTCTCGATGCCTGGGTGGCCGCCGGCTGGCTGCGCGAGCTGGATGTGGCGCTGGTGCGTTTTCTTAGCGAGCAACACTCACCGGCGCCCGTTGTGCTGTTCGCCACGGTGATGGCGAGCCATCAGCTGGGGCGTGGCCATGTCTGCCTTGATCTTGAGGCGATGCTGACAGCACCGGACGACACCCTCGGTTTGCCGCCGGAAGGTCGGACGCTTTCGGATATTCTGCTGAAAGGCCACGAGCCTAAAATCGCGGCAGTCATCGACTGGAACGATGCGCATTCTGCGCAGGCGCTGCTCGATTTCCTCGGCGTGAATGCCGATAGCAAGGCGGCGTTATACAAGGCTTTGGAGACGTGCGAATGGATCAGCAGCCATGAGCAGGCGGCTGAAGACACCCAACCACTGGTGCTGACCGGCCAGCGCCTGTACCTGCGCCGTTACTGGCAGTATGAGCAAACGGTGCAGCAGCAGGTTGTCGCACGGCTGGCCGATAAACCGGCCCTTGAACCTTCGCAATTAACGCGTTTGCATCACCTGCTGGATCAGCTTTTCCCCGACACCGGCTGCGATACCGACTGGCAGAAAATGGCCTGCGCCATGGCGGCCGCGCGGCCTTTCACCTTGATCACCGGCGGCCCCGGCACCGGCAAAACCACAACGGTGGTGAAGCTTCTGGTGGCGCTGCAAGCTATGGCACTGGAAAGCGATGGTCGGGCACTACGCATTCGTCTGGCGGCACCGACCGGGAAGGCCGCGGCGAGGCTGACGGAATCCATCAGCGGTGCGCTCACCCGTTTGAATGCCAGCTCACTGCCAGATGGCGTGCTGGATTCGCTCACCAGCGAGGCATCGACCTTGCACCGCCTGCTCGGTAGTCGTCCGGACAGCCGACACTTTATTCACCATGTAGGCCGCCGTTTGGGGCTGGATTTGCTGGTGGTGGATGAAGCCTCGATGGTTGATCTGGAGATGATGGCCGCGCTGTTAGCCGCCATGCCCGATCACGGTCGGCTGATTTTACTGGGCGATAAAGATCAGTTGGCATCGGTGGAAGCAGGCGCGGTGCTGGGTGAACTGTGCCGCTATGCCGAGCAGGGCCGCTACACGCCAGAAACAGCGCAATTACTGGAACAGCTGACCGGCCAGGCCATTCCTACTGAATACCAGAGCGCCGAAGGCGATGTGCTGGATCAGTCCGTGGTAATGCTGCGCCAGAGCCATCGTTTTCATGCTGACAGCGGTATCGGCCAGCTGGCCAAAGCGGTCAACCAGAGCGATACCCGCACCGCCGCGCGTTTATGGTCGAAAGGCTTTACCGACTTGAGCCGCTGGCCCGTCAGCGCTGAGGAGGACTCCGCCTTTGCCGCACTGGTGATTGATGGCGCGCCGCAAGGTTTCCCCGCACAAGAGCAGCAGCCCGTTGGCTATCGCTATTATTTGCAGCAGTTAAAAGCGCTGCGGCCCGCAGATTCCGCCACGCAGGCGGAGGTGGATCACTGGGCGCAACAGGTGCTGGCTGCCCACGGCAGTTTTCAGGTGCTGAGTACGGTGCGGCAGGGTAACTGGGGCGTTGAGGGGCTGAATCTTCGTATTGCCAAAGTCCTGCAGCGGCGCGGGCTGATCAGCGGCGCTATCAACGGTACACTCAGTGGCGCCAATGGTAAGACAAGCTGGTATGAAGGCCGTCCGGTAATGGTGGTGCGTAATGACTACAGCCTTGGCCTGATGAACGGCGACATCGGCATCACCTTTAGCGTGCCGGATGGGCAGGGCGGTTTTAGCCTGAAAGTAGCTTTTCCGGATACGAGCGCGAAAAGCGGCACGGGCGAGCATGCCATTCGCTGGGTGCTGCCCAGCCGACTGAATCAGGTGGATACGGTGTTCGCCATGACGGTGCACAAATCCCAGGGCTCGGAATTCAGCCATACCGCGCTGGTGCTGCCTGATCATCTCTCACAGGGCCTCACCCGTGAACTGATTTACACCGGCATCACCCGCGCAAAACGCTGGTTTACCCTCGCGCCGTCCGGCGGTGACTGGGTCTTTACCGAAGCGATTAAACGCCGGGTATTAAGGGCGAGCGGGCTGAGAAGCGCTTAGCTTCCAGCTCCTAGCTCCTAGCTCTTAGCTCTTCGCTCCTTACTCTTAACTGTGTTGAAGATCTCAGGCGCGGTTATCCATAAAGATATGTTCGCGGTGATAGGCGATAAAAGCCGGGTCTGGCTGAAATTTGTCGGGTAACTGAATCGGTTGGCCGGCAAATACTAGCAGGCTGGTCGACATAAAGCGGTTGTCGGAGGCTTTAAGTCGCTCAGATACCTGCACTTTGAATTCGTTATCCAGACAAATCATGCCCTGATCAAAGGCCCGATCATGCAGCGCCGAAAGGCATAAGCCATTACTGGGATTTTTACGGTGCTGAGCTTCTGCACTCCAGGGCACGATATGGCTGGCAATTAACAGCTCAGGTGCATCCAGACCGCTAATACAACAGCGGTGCTCATAAGCACTGAGTACTGCATGTCGAAAGGCGGTTTGTCCCACACGTGCTTTTGCCGTAATGAGGCGGTCAACGCCCAGATAATCGGCAGCCTGCTTTTCTCTCACGTCGTTGGTATCAGCAGGAATTCCGCTGAGCGCCGCTTTGGCCTGCTCAATAGCGACGGCAAAACCGTCCCAATCCTGAGTCATTTCCTCCCACATGGCTTTATCACTGCGCGAGGCGCCTGCAAGCCCTGCACGACCAGTGGCAATAAACTGGGGATCAACGCTGGCGATATTGGCAAGCTTCATGGCAAGTGCAGAGGGGGTTCGGCCAAGACGGGTTGCCCACTCAATAATCTGCGGATTACGTGAATGAAAGCGCCCGAAGGGGAGTTGGCAGTACAGATCAAAGGCGATCAGTAGTTGTTGCCTGGTCCATGGATGTGCGCCTGCCATGGGATCTCCCTGCTGAGTCTGCGGCGTGCCGGAACGTTTTTATCCTTGATGAAGGGCTAATGTGGCCCATGCTGGAATATTGGGCAAGAACCCCGGATCATCCGTCTAACGCCTAAAGGCTGTCATTTGCGATCCTAACGGTATGCGATACCCCTCATACCTCTTCGGGAGAGCGTCAATGATCAGCGACTTGAATCCCACCACGCTGCCGATCCGGCAGAAGTCCAACCCCCTGCAGTCACGAGTGTGGCTGATTACCGGTGCCAATCGCGGTATCGGCCACAGCATTGCCCGCGAAGCCCTGCGTGAAGGTCAGCATGTTGTGGCGACGGCGCGCAATCTTAAAAAGCTCAAAGCCGCTTTTGCTGATGTTACGGCCGCCGAGAAAGCGAATCTTAGCCTGCAGGCCATGGATATTTCCCGCAGTGAAAGCATTCAGGCCGCCGTCTGTCATGTGCGCGAGCAATTCGGTCGGGTGGATGTGCTGGTCAATAACGCCGGTTACGGTCAGCTGGGCTATTTCGAGGACATTCATCCGGTGCGTGCCCGTCAGCAGTTCGATACCAACGTGTTTGGCGTCATGGATGTGACCCGACAGGTGCTGCCACTGATGCGGGAACAACGTTCCGGCCAGATTTATAACCTCTCGTCGGTGTGTGGCGTGGTCGGCTTTGCCGGTGCGAGCCTGTATGCCGCCAGTAAGTTTGCCATTGAAGGGTTCTCGGAAAGCCTGGCGCAGGAAGTCAGTGAGTTTGGTATCAGCGTTACGCTGGTGGAAGCTGGCTACATGCGTACGGATTTTCTCGACAAGGCATCGGTGCGTTATGAAGACAGCGCCATTGAGGATTATCAGCAGCCCGGAAAAACGTTGCGGGAGTCCAATGATGCGATGAACCACCGCCAGCAGGGCGATCCTGCCCGACTCGCCAGTGCCTTGCTGGCACTAAGCCGTGAAGCCGTGCAACCGAAGCGCTTTATCGCGGGCTCGGATGCTTATGGCTACATCAAGGATGCTCTCAAGGAACGACAGACCGAGATGAACAGCTGGAAAATGCTGAGCCTTTCCACCGATTTTGTCGAAGACGCCGACGATGGCGCCGCCCTACAACAGCAGGATGATGACGGGGTTTATCACCGCGGCATCGTCGCCATGGCTTGAGGATCAGGACTATGCTCCCCACATCATCACTCGATACCGAACAGGGTATTACCGTACTGGCGTTTATCCGTGCCCGTGAAGGTCGTAACCAGGCCCTTGGCGAAGCGCTGCAGTCCTTGATTGCCGCGAGCCGTCAGGAAGCCGGTTGCCACAGTTTTGAGGTGCATCAATCGCTGGATGACCCCAGCCTCTGGTTTAGCTATGAGCATTGGCAGGATATCGCCAGTCAGCAGGCACATTTTCGTACCTCACACATGAAGGACTTTATCGCGCTGCAAAATGAGCTGGTGGATGGCGTCTATGATCTTTTTCACTACCAGAGGCTGGCGGCGGCTGCCGTGAATGAGAGCGCCATTCCGAATGCAGAACCCGAGACTTCAGAGCGAAATGACGCAGGCAGAAACTTTCCCCTGTGGCCTGCCTCTTCGGAATGGCGTGTGGCCAGTGGGTGGGGCGGATGAGTGGCGAGGATTCGGAAAAGGTATCCGGCGCAGAACACCGCGCGATGCTGAAACGGCGCAAAATTCCGGCGTATTGCTGGCTGGTGTGCCGGGGTCATGAACCCCGCACCCAGCGCCGCCGGTTTCGTTTAGGGCAGTTGGGTTACTGGCGTCTGGCGCGCCGCCGGCTTTGGCATGGACTGAAGCGGCTGATTCGCCCTCTGGCCAGTTTACGCCAAAGCCTGTGGCAGTCACTGGCGCAGCGCGCCGGTCTGCAAGCGGCAAAAGGCTACTGGGGCCGCTGGATCAGTGCTGATGGTTTTATCTGCCAGTCGCTGCTGCCGGATGGTCGCTATCTGGAACACCGTGGCCGGCACCAGTTGGCGTATCAGGGGCGATACCGGATCTACCGCAACAAAATCGACTATTGCGATGATGCAGGATACGCCACCCAGGGCTATTTTATTGACGGCGTGCTCCATCACGCCGGCATGATTCTTTATCCCGAATCGACATCGGCCCCAAGCGCAGCTTGCCGGGCCAACTACAGGAAATCTGTCTGATGGATACAGCGATTCGAAATCGCGAACTGCTTGATCTGGTTAACCGTCATTGTTCGCAGGATGGCGTTTTCAAAACCGCGTTTGAGCGCCTGACACTGGTCAGAAGCACCACGCCCAACATGGTTCATCATGGGGTGCATGAAGCCTCGGTCTGCATGATTCTGCAGGGGGCAAAAAAGGCGATGGTCGGTCAGGAGGTCTATCACTACGATGCTTCCAAATACCTGATCGTCTCGGTGGATATGCCGGCATCCGGCTGTGTGACCGAGGCCAGTATCGAGAAGCCTTATCTGGGCCTTAAGCTGACACTGGACCAGCAAAGCCTGAGCTCCATGCTGCTGGAGCTGAACATCCAGCCTCCGGCCATGCGCGGCACGACCTCGGGGGTGGTGGTGAATGAAATTAATCAGCGCCTGCTGGATGCGACTTTGCGTCTGGTCTCTCTGCTTGATGGGCAACCGGAAGACCTGAACTATCTGGCACCGCTGGCGGAGCGGGAAATGCTTTACTGGCTGGCGCAGGGGCAGTCTGCCGCGATGCTGATGCAGATCGCCCAGCAGGACAGCCGTCTTCGCCGTATTTCCAGCGCCATCGCTCATCTGCGCGAAGGGTTTCGCAAGCCCTTTGATATTGAAGAGCTGCTCAATCTCACCAGCATGAGTTCCGCGGCGTTTTTCCAGCACTTCAAGGCCGTCACCAATATGACGCCACTGCAGTTTCAGAAGCAGCTTCGCCTGCAGGAAGCGCGGAGCCTGATGTTCTCCCGCCAGTGTGATATCGCTCAGGCCGGGCATCAGGTGGGCTATGAGAGCCCGTCGCAGTTCAGCCGTGAATACGCACGGATGTTCGGCTTGCCGCCAAGTAAGGACATCGAGCACTGGCGTGCTCAGGGGATGGCGCTGGAGAGCTAGAAGCACGCTGGGCCATAAATTTAGTCATGGTTGGTGCAGTCTTTTTTCTTGCTCATTCTTTGAACTGACCCCAGAAGTTTTGCAGGTGCACAATCGCAGAGGCATCGCTTGAGGTCTGTAAAGGGAAGGAATGGCAAGGGAGAAGCATCAGCATCCACAGAGGAGCCGATCCGTGAAACATTTCCTGCTAGTTTACGATTATGTCTTTGATTACCCGGAAAAGCGTGAGCGCTACCGTGCCGAGCATCTGGCCTACTGCAATCTGGCCGTGAATGATGGTTTGCTGGTGCTGGGTGGTGCCACCATGGAAGGCAACCCGCAGGGGGTGCTGGTGTTTAAGGCCCATGACCGCAGAGCTGTTGAGGAATTTGTCTCCGGTGATGTTTATGTGACCAGTGGTATCGTGAAAGCCTGGCACATCAAAGAGTGGATCACCGTGGTGGGGGATGAAGCGCTGAATCCCGTACGGCTGGCGAGCTAGGTTTAATGAGAGAAGGGTAAAAGGGTAAAAGGAGAAGGGGCTCAATGGCCCCTTTTTTGTGCCTCAAAAAAACCTTTACTGGAAGCGCATATGAGCCGGTTCGTATTGACGGAACGCTTCACGCTGCTGCAGCAGTTCGTACATGTCCGCTGACATCTGCATATTAAAGACGTTACGACCATACATGTTGCGGGCCTGGGGATCGGCTCCGTGCTGTAACAACAGCATGGTGGTTTCCAGATCATTACGGCCAATGGCGTTCATCAGTAATGAATTGCCCTGATAGTCGAAGCTGTTCAGGGTGACGGGCGAAGAATGCGGGATCATGCTGCGCAGCATGTGCATATCACCGCTATTCTCTGCGCGTTTCATCATATTGATATCGGCAAAAGCGCCATTGCTCATGAGCACCTGAGCCAACTGAACACGATTGGGGCTGTTATTTTGTGTCGTGTTGAGGAGGTGGTTCAGCGAATCACGCTGAGCATTCGGATGACGCCCTTGCGTCAGGTAATGCATCCCTTCGACGTTGCCGGACTTCACCACGATATCAAAGGGCGATGGCGAGGTATCCGTGCGGACTGTATCTGCACCCTGAGAGATCAGCTGAGCCACGGCGGCGTTGTTATTGTGCATCAGCGCCCAGGTCAAAGGCGTGACGTCCATGCGTGAGCCGTAGGCCTGGCCATAGGTCGCTGCCAGATGAGGAAAATTCTGGAATTTCATGCTGATGGGCTTATTCAGCTTTTGAGAATCACCCGCCAATAATGCCTGAGTTGCCGGCCCGTGATGGTTGGCGATGGCATTCATCAGCGGCGTATTGCCTTTGAAGTCGCGCCTTGCTGCCATATCGCTGTCGGCAAATTCACGAATAGCCTCGGCATTCCCCATGCGAGCGGCAATGTGCATGATGGATTCGCCAGTGGCCTCATCCTTGTATTTGCGCGCAGCTGAGAGCAGCTTCTGATGCTCATCTTTGTTGCGGAAACTAAAGTGCAGGCTGTGCTTGGACTTCTTGGCCTCAGGTCGTGTGACCAAAGTGTCGAACAGGAGCTCCATGGATTCATGCTTGAGCGCCGCATTAACGCGTTCACTCTTGGTGGCATTGAAGTGGTTAAGCAGGTTCTTGCAGTAAATGGTTTGGCCATCTGCAGGCACATGCTGAATGGTGGCATCCAGCACATCATTAACGGAAACCGGCTGGCTTTGGCTGAGCTGCCACTGGGCCGCTGCATGCATCAGCCAGGGCTGGCGTTGCTCCAGCATCAGCTGTTTGCTGCCTGCGGCAAGCACGGACAAGGGCAGGTCACGCATCAGTTCAGGTGGCAGAGCCAGCGCATCCTTGGGTGACATGTTGGAAAGAATATAGCTTTGCGCCGCTTTCATCGGTTCTGAAATGGCCGGGAACGGCTCGCTGTAGTTACAGCTTCGCTTCATCGCCTGAATCAGCTCCAGGCCTTGCTTGCCGGGTGGGAAGCTTTCTTTCTGGCGCAGCAAATCAATCAGAGTGATGGGATCAAGGGTCGCCTGTCCGCGCTGCAGAAATGGGCTGAGTTCATTTTCCTGGAAAGGATCGATAAAGTCCTCGGGCTTGCTGCGTGCCATCAAACGCTGAAGTGCCGAGTCTTCCAGTACGGAATAATGACCACGTGGGTCCAGTTGGGTCAGCAGTCGGCTGGCGTTGATCAGCCGCTCCGGGCCTTTGGTTTTCTCATCAATCTGGTTGATGGCAAGGCTGAGTGTTGGTTGATCTTCCTTCTTCATCTGCATCCACTGGAACCAGCTTGGGCGCAGCTCCAGCAAATCATTGATGTCCGTGTTCTGCATGGCCTGTTTCATAACGCCACGGGCAAGCTCAATCTGATGGGTCTGGTTCTGATGAGCACTGTTATAGGTGTACTGGTAAGGGGCGTTTTGCTGCAATTCACGGGTTGAGAACTGGTTCAGTACCTTGGCATCCAGCAGTTCATGGTCCGAGGTACGAAAATCAAAGGCTGGCGCAGGCTGGCCTTTTTTGGAGCCGTAGTTTTCCGCAACGAACATCAGATCGTCCCAGCGTGCCACGGTCTGACGAACGGGAATGCCTGACTCATCGTTGTACACACGCGACATCACAGGCTTGGGCAGGGTATCCACGCCCATATTGTTATCGAACATGAACTGCATCATTTTCAGTTCAAACTTCATCGGGTTACCGGTGAAGTGGTAGTTATCATCGCTGTCTTTCTTGAAAAGCAGCTCAAGGGGCAGGTCGAAGTCCTTGCCGTAGCTTTCTTTAAGCTGGTTGTATTCCTTGTTCTTGAACAGCTCCTGACCAATGCTGTACATCTCCATTTCATCAATGGGTTTATCCAGCTTGCCCTGAGCCGAAGGCAGGGAGGCAACGATAGAACGCATGGTCTGGAAGCCTTCGGTGGCCAGCTGCCCCACGATAGCCGTGGCAGTCAGGGCTTCATTGAGACTTTTGTTGGCTGAACTGATCACACTGGGAATATGGTGTCCCTTACGCTGGAAGCGCTCCATGGAGGTAGACCAGTTGCCTTCCTCACCGACCAGCGGCCCTAGACCATTCTGATGACGCACCTGGTTATAAAGCGCAACCGCCGCATGGCGAAGCACACCCTCACGAATACCAAAGCCTTTGGCCACTCCTTCAAGATGCTGAAGGGCCATGCGGTCACGGGTATTCGCGACCTTTAACGGTAAGCTTGCTGAGGAGGAGCGCAGGTTGGCCTGTTGCTGCTGACATTCCTCCTCAAGACCGGCCGCACATTTACCGGCAGCAATGCCGACTTCAATGGTGCTCTGGGCTTTGTGTTCAGCAGTAAAACCTGGCTGTCCCAGCATCTCGCTGAATTTTTCCAGCTCTTTCTTGACGCCGTTGTAGGCCAGCGCCAGCTCATCGTCCGTAGGGTAATGAGGGTTTTTCCCGTCAGAGCGGAAATCAAACAGGCGGGTTTTCAGATCCCGCAGTGTGGAGGCAGCACGCAGCCATTCCGGAATGGGCTTACGTTCGCGGTCCAGCTTATGAAACTGCTGCGAGGCTTCTTCGAGCAACTGGTGAGTGCTGACGCCCACATTTCTGGAAAAGCTCTGGCTTTGCACTTTGGCGGTAAATTCCTGCTTCCACTTCTTCGCAGGCTCGCTGTGCTCGAAAAGATGACCGGCCACTTCTTCAATCTGGCCGTGGTACTGGGATTTGAAGGCATGAAATTCATAGCTGCGGGAGAAGTCCCGCGGACTTAGCATCTGCCGGGTGTAAGGGTTGATCGCACCCGGGTTGTAATAAAGCTTGCCGTTTTGTTGATGCGCCGCAGAGGATGGCTGTCCCTGATTGGGCAGCTGCGTGTTCTGGTATGCAGAGGTGGGGATAAAGACATGACCCAGGCGATTTCCTAGCATCATTATGCTCCAGTGTTACGGCATCAGCAGCCGATGCATGCGTGCTCCGCGTTTCTCTTGTGCGAACGAGCGAGTTATAAGAAACCGTGTCAGCCAGGAGAAATGGGGGATTTTCCGATTAGGTATCTAAAGGGCCGATAAGGTTCCACGCAGGATTAGTGAATCCGTGCCGTTTATCCCACCAACCCCGACAATCTGTGTCGTGATGAGTGAAACCAGAGCTCAATCTTTAATTAAGGGCCTGAACATCTGGTTTCTGAACATACTCAGTTGGCTGATTCCTGCTGGTTGCGGAATTCATCCAGAATATGTCGAATCGAGCTGGGTGCAGCTTCATAAGGCGTGCGGCCATTGGCACTTCTGATATTCATGTCCGCGCCATGTTCCAGCAGCAGTTGGACGGTTTCTGAGTCATAACGGCTCACGGCATTAAAGAGCAGGTTCTCGTCCTCATGCCAGCCGTTTAACACGTCGGGAGTCGCCAGTGGAATAAGTGCCTGAAGCGTATTCTTGTCTCTTTTACGCTCCGCCTGCTGAAGAGCTGCCGGAGTGACTGTGGCTCCGATCTCCACCATCATTTTGAGCATCCTGGTTTGCTCGCCACTCAGGTTGTCACTGTTAGTCAGCATGGCTTCAAGAAATGTGGTTCGCTGCCCGGGAGTTTTATCCTTCATCAGTACTTTGAGCGCTTCGGTATCCTTAAGCTTCATAACGATTTCTGAAGGCTTTGGTTTGGCCTGAGGGGCTTCGATCCTTGCTCCCAGCTTAAGGAGCTCTGCCATGGATGCGTAATCCTGATTAAGCACTGCCCAGCTGATTGGCGTGGCACGGATTTCACGAGAGGTCAGGTGCGAAATATCGACGAAATTATTGGAGTGCAGTGTTGCGGCGCCATTCAGCACCTCTGGATTAAGGTTGACGAGGGCGCTGATCGCACCAGCCTGCTTGGCACGGATGGCGGCATACAAAGGCGTGCAGTCATAGTAATCCTTGCCGGCTGCCAGCTCTTTGGTGGCATATTTGCGCACAAGCTCACCGTTACCTTTCATGGCGGCAATATGCACCAGAGAGCGGTAGTTCTCATCATTCCTGTATTCGCGAAAGGCATGGGCCAGCTGACGCTGCGGATCTTTCAGTTTGGAGAAGGCATAGGACAGTTTGCCCTGATTCTTCTTCATCTCCCTGGCGCGCTGAGTGACCAAAATGTCCATCAGCATATCCGGCATATTGTGTTCAATCGCCGCTGTCAGCCGCTCTTCATTGTTGGCATCGAACTTGTTCAGCATCATCGCGGCATAACCCTGTCGTGCGGCAGGCGGAAGGAAGGGCGCCGTCTCATGAATAAGCTGATCAACAGGGTAGCGATAATAGGCCATGTCACTGCGCCGGGTACTGAGCTCAGCGAGCCAGTTGGGGCGTTGCTCGGCAGGCAGCTTTTCAGCACTTTTCGCCAACTGGGCAAGAGGGAAGTTCAGCAGATACTGGTCAGCCATCCTCAGCACTTCTGCAGGTGGCATGTTTTCAAGTAAGTGGTCATTCAGCGCGTTGGCTGCGCTGGTGATCGAGGCATGGCTCTCGGCGTCATAACAGCCTTGCCGCAGCGCTTTGGAAAGGCCCATACCGGCCTGGCCTGGGGGGAACTTATCCGTCTTTTCCAGCAGGGTGAGCAACGTCTCGCGACTGAACGGATAATGTGCGCCTCTCAGCATTCTGGCATAGCCGGTGGTGCTCTTGTCATCAATAAAGTCAGCCGGGGATTTGGCCTGCAACAGCGTTTGCAGCTTTTCGATGGTCTGGAGCTTTTTGGTCGAGTGGTTACTGAATTTGCTGAGGGTTTTTTCGATATCACCCAGGCTGATATCGCCCTGGTTTTCACCCATGAGCTTGTCCAGTGTCAGCTCGATAGCCATGGCGTTCTCGCTGCGATTGAAGTCATTAGTGGTGGAGTGCGGCAGCTGCAGAATCTCATCGGCGCTCATGTTACCCAGCAGTATGGCCTTCAGCTCAAGGGAGGCATCATTGATGGCCGGATATTCAGAGTATTCATCGCAGCCCTGCTGTAATGCGGAAATCAGTGCCAGGCCCTTGTTGCCCTGAGGAAACTCGTCGGTCTTCTTCAGCAGCGCCAACAAGGTGGCGGGAGCAAGAGTGGGGTTTCGTTTCATCAGCAAGGGATGGTAGCCGGACTTGCTGCTTTCGCTGATGAAATCCTCAGGCGTGCATTGAATAAGGTGACTTTGCAGCTCGATGAGGCTATTGAGGGCCACTGCTGAACTGCGGTCCACCGTGTTAATCATCCGGTTAAGCTCATCCAGTCGCTCTTTGCCTGGCAGCTTGGTGTCCATGGAACTCATCAGGTTGGCCAGAACCTGGCCCACTTCGAGACGACTCAGCTGAGCCATGGTTTTCTGAGGTAAAGCCAGAATGTCCGCTCGGGACATACTGGAAAGCAGGTAATTCTTCACCTGAAGGGAGGCATTGGTAATTTCGGAATAGTCGTAATAATTGCTGCAGCCCTTCTGTAGCGCAGACACAAGATCCATACCTTCTGCCCCAGCCGGGAATTGTTCCACCTTGTTCAGCAGATCCAGCAGGGTCTGGGGACTCAGCGGATTACGGTTGCCGAGCAGCAAAGGCTGGTAAACCGCTTCCTTGTCTTGCGAGGCTCTTTCCAGAATGAAGTCCGTGGGTGCGGATTTGCTGAGCAATGCCTGTAGCTTCACATGGCTATTTACTTTGATGGTGGAGGCGCGATCCATCTGGCTGAGCAGGCTATTCACATCTTCAATACGGCCGCTGCCTTCGCTTTGTTCATCAATCTTGTGAAGTAGCTGATCAAACCAGCCCTTGTCCTCAGATTTCTTGATATTGACGAAATAGAACCAGTCATTACCCAGCGCGAGCAGGTCGTGGGGCGTGGAGTTCTTAATGGCCTGCGCCAGAGAAGAGCGGGCCATCACTAGTTTGTCCGGGTCAATCACGATCTGATTTCGATAGCGACCGTGGCCGGAAAGCGTACGGTCTGTTAAATCCGTGAAGGAAAAGTTCTTGAGCGCTGCGGCATCCAGCAATTCATAGTCGGCTTGCTCGAAATTGAACTCAGGCGTTTCCTCGCCTTTCTTAAAAACCCGGTTTTCCGCGATGAAATGCAGGTCATCCCAGCGGGCCAGGGTTTGTCTGACAGGCATCCCCATCTCATCCTTATACTGGCGCGACATCACGGCAACAGGCGAGGTTTCCACGCCCAGGTGGTTCTCTTTCATAAACTGCATCAGGTGCAGTTCAAACTTCAGCGGGTTACTGGTGAAGTGGTAATTGTCGTCGGCATCCTGACGAAACATCAGGGAGACCGGCAGCTCGAAGTCCTTGCCGTAACCTTCTTTTAGCTGCTTGTACTCTTTGTTGGCGGAGAGCTCCTTGGTGATGGCGTACATGTCCATCTCATCCAGCGGCTCATCGAGTTTGTCTTTGGCGGAGGGCAAGCCTGCCAGAATGGTTCTCAGGCTTTGAAAGCCTTCCACGGCGACCTGGGATACCACGGCCGTTGCCGTCAGAAAAAGGGTCAGGCTATCAAGCGCATTATTGAGATTGGTTTCCGGGTCACCGTCAAAGCCATTGAGTGACGTGGACCAGTTGCCTTCCTCGCCGACCAGCTCACCCAGGCCCAGCTCCCAGCGTACACCGTTATAAAGCGCGACAGCTCCGTGGCGCAGGTTGCCTTCATAGAGATCAAGGGAGGCGGCGAAATTCTCCAGATGCTGCAAGGCCATGCGATCACGAATGGTGGCAATTTTATGGGGCAGGCTGGCGCTTGAGGATTTGAGAATGGTTTGCTGCTGTTGTGCTTCCTCTTCCAGACCCGCCGCACACTTGCCCGAGGCAATGCCGACTTCAATCGCGCATTGGGATTTGTTCTCGGCTGTGAACTGCGGCTTTTGCAGCAGCCGTTCAAACTTCTCCAGTTCTTTCTTGGTGCCGTTATAGGCCAGCGCCAGTTCATCATCGGTGGGGTAATGCGGGTTGGTGCCCGAATCATTGAAGTCAAACAGGCGACGTTTGGCATCATGCAGCGTTGCCAGCGCACTTAACCAGTCCGGAACGGGCTGCTTGTTCTTCTCCAGCTTGTTGAATTCGAGCAGGGCTTCTTCCAAAACCTGAGCGTGGGTGAGTTCAGGCTTGCTCATTGGGTGAGCGGCGGGGCGTTTTTCCAGCAACTGCTTTTTGAAGGCCTGGCTGGGCTCATGCTTCTCAATCAGGTGACCGGCAACGGTATCAATCAGCTCATGATATTCGGTCTTGAAGTCGCCAAATTCCGGCGTCTTGGCGAACTGACGAGGCGTGAGGGTTTTGCCCGAAGCAGCATCCACCGCCGCCGGGTTGAAGTAGCGTCTGCCATCCTGCATTTGCAGGGAGCTTAACGTCTCAGTGGAACGGTTTGCCTGAGTATAAGCCGTCGGAGGAAGTGCAAAATTTCCGAGGCGATGTCCAAGCATGATAAGTCTCCGTTGTTGTTATGGCTGCAGCATGCCTGCCGCTCATCAGAAGCCGGCGAGGCAAAATCATAAAAGCGGTGGAAGTTCCCATTAGGTACGTATTTGTTGAGATCGGTTCCCGTTTAAGACTGCGTAAATATCGTGCATGAGGGCAGGGGAAAGATCGCACTGACGCAGGTCAGAAGCCTGTGCTTAAAGGTGGAGAAAGGGAAAATAAAAAGCCCCTGAGAACTCAGAGGCCTGGTCACCGGCGGGGAAGATAAAAAGCGATTATTTCACGGAAGAAATAAACATCAGCGCTGAAATGGCCATCAAAGCCCAGCCGATGACCTTAGGGATGATTTCCGCACTGTCGTTGAGGTGGCTGTAGGTTTGGCGCACACCCTCGGCCTTGAATTCGGCATGACGCGCCAGGCGCATCTCCAGCACACTTTGCTCTTTGGTGACGACCGGCTCAGCAATGGGTTCTTCTACCGCTTCCTCTAGCACAGTTTCAGCGGGAATCTCCTCGGCAGGCAGGTCTGATCGTCGGCGCACCTCGATGGTAGCGCGACCATCGTGCGAGGCGGTTTTCATACGCTTTTGCGAAGTGGCAGGCGCTTGGACTTTCGCAACGGCGGGTTCTTCCTTCTCAGGCGCCAGCTGGTCTTTACCGAAGCGAATCACCTTGGAAAATTCGTAGGTTTTAGTGAAGTTGTAGGTATCGGTAGTGCTCTGAGACCCGCTGTTGCCCTTGCCGACAAACAACAGAATAAGCAGGCCAACAATGGGGAATATCGCCGCGAAAAGTACTGCTGAGAGCTTCTCTGAGGGATCCGTGGTGTAGACATCGTTAACGGTAATACCCGCATCCGGGTCCAACATGGCCGAAGCGAAAGCAATAAACATAATGCTGCCGAGGATCAGAAAGCCCCAGCCTACTGCACGCGGATTATTAGTTTGCCTAGCCATGGCACCTCCTTGTTTACCTTCCTGAGTATCGTTGTGGTAGTCGCTGGCGTTTTAGCCTGAGGGTACGTACTGCGTCCGTGACAGCACCCTGAGTTAACCGGCCGCCAGTGTATAGGCACTTTGCCGCAGGGGCCATTGTTATGAGGGAAGGGTAATAATACTGGTAAATTGAAAGTCTATATGTAGACTCTATGTCCAGATATGAACTCCTGAGTCCTGATGCTATGAGTCAAATGCTGCTTCAACGCTACGGTGCACTGACCGAGATGCTGGCAGGGCTGTTTCCCGGTCTGGTGGAAGTGGCACTTCATGATCTTAAGACCCTGCAGCTGATTGCCATTGCGGGGGCATTCTCGCCACGCACGCTGGGTGAAAGCTCGGCAGTCAGCATGGATGGGCTTCGTGACAGTTCATCCGCCGTGATTGGCCCTTACCGCAAGACCCTCGCTGGCGGCGAGAACGTCTCGGCGACCACCACCTTACTTTACGATGATGATGGCCAGCTGATCGGCATGCTGTGCATCAATATGCGAACACAGGCGATTCATGGTGCCCTTGAGGTGCTGCAACGCTTGTCGGGGAGCGCCGCATCTTATGAAGATCAAAAAACCACGGCATTGCCTGTCGAGCAGCCCGTTGAAGCGCTGATGGCCCATGACTGGCAGGAACAGATTAACCAGATTATCAACGAGCATCTTGCCAAGTGGCAGATGCCTCTGGTGGCGATCAAAAAGCCGCAGCGGCTAATGCTGCTCGACGCCATGGAAGGCGCAGGCATCTTTCAGGTGCGCGGCGCCGGAGAGTTCGTCGCACAAACACTAGGGCTTTCCCGCTCAGGCTTTTACAGCCTGCTGCGCGAGATTCGCCACACCACTCCTTCACCGTCTACTTATCAAGAGGGCCACGCATGAGCCTTAAGCCTTTCGCTCTGGAAGAACATTTTGCCCGCTGGGAGTTCACCGCGCGTTATCACCTCTGTGCCTCCGATGCCGAGAGTATTTACGTTCAGGATTTGCTGACCTATGCCACGGATGATGAGCGCATGGAGTTCGATGAACTCTGGCTGGGCTACACCGAAACCCGTGGCGCACCGGAGCTGCGTGAAGCCATCAGCGCGACGTACGAAAACATCAATGATGATCAGGTGGTGTGCTGCACCGGCGCGCAGGAGGCAATCTACATCGCCATGAAAGTCCTGCTGGCGGAAGGCGATCACGCCATTGTGATGGTGCCGAATTATCAGTCCGCAGAAACCCTGCCACTGGAGCGGTGTGAAGTGACGGGCGTGAGCCTGCGTCAGGGGAATGAATGGAAGCTGGATCTACAAGGCATCCGCGAGGCCATCAAACCCAATACCCGGCTGATCTCCATTAACTTTCCGAATAACCCAACCGGCATGCTGATCAGCAAGGATGAGCTGGATGCACTGGTGTCACTGTGCCGAGAACATGGCATCTGGCTATTCAGTGATGAGGTTTATCGTGGTCTGGAGCTGGATGAAAGCCTGCGTCTGCCTCAGGTGGCAGACATCTATGAGCGCGGCATTTCCCTTAATGTGATGTCCAAAAGCTACGGGCTGCCGGGCCTTCGTCTGGGTTGGGTTGCCTGTCAGGATGAGGCGCTGCTGGAGAAAATGGTGGGTTATAAGCATTACCTGTCCATCAGTAACTCCGCGCCCAGCGAGCGCCTGACCATCATGGCGTTGAATCAGGCGGAACGCCTGCTTAGCCGCAACCGCGAAATTATCGAAGAAAACCTTGAACTGCTGGATGAGTTCTTTGCCGGCCATACTGATCTCTTTGAATGGACGCGTCCTCAGGGTGGCTGTGTTGCCTATCCGCGTTATCTGGGCAGCAACGGCGTGGATGATTTCTGCGAGCGTCTGGTCAATGAAGTCGGCGTGCTGCTGTTACCTGGCTCGCTCTATGCCTCGGACCTGCTTGATGCGCCTGTCGATCACTTCCGTATTGGTTGTGGCCGGGAAGAGCTGGAAAAAGGGCTGATGGTGATGGAAGCCTTTATCAATAAGAACAAGGCGCAGTGGGTCAGCTGATTGGCATTGGTGATAGCTGCCGCTGATGGCTGTTGTCCTGAGGATGGGGCGGGTACACTGGCGCCCCTGAATTTCCACTGCCTGCTGAGAATACGATGCCAACGACGCCACTGTTAAAAGCCCTGATGAGCCTGCTCTCTGTCGCCATGATGCTGATCGGTCTTTTGATCGCCGTGCTCAGTGTGCGCAGTCTGTATTTCTCGGTGACGTCAATGTTTGGCTTAGGCTCAGAGGGTGGCGACTTTGATTTTGCCGTGGTCTATGGCGGCTTCATTATCGGGCCGTTGTTTATTGCCATGGCGATCTGGGTGATGGGGCTGGGTTATCGCACCCTTAAGCATCAGTTCTTCCCGGAACCTGAAGCGCCCGCAGTCGATGAGTCTGATAAGTCCAATGAGCAGGACAAAGAAGACATCAGGGAGTTCTAAGGCATGAAAGGCGTGATCTTTATGGGCGCTCAGGCCAGCGGCAAGTCGACCTTTTACCTGCAGCAGTTTTACAAAACCCATATCCGCATCAATCTCGATATGCTGAAAACCCGCCACCGTGAGGCGCTGATTTTTCAGGCCTGCCTGAATGCCAAACAACCGGTGGTGATTGATAACACCAACCCTACCCGGGAAGTCCGGCAGAAGTACCTGACCGGCTTTCAGGAGCATCGCTTCCATGTCACGGGTTACTTTTTTGAGTCCTCGCTGGCGGATTGCCTACGCCGCAATGACCAGCGACAGGGCAAAGAGAAAATCCCAGAGGTCGGCGTGAGGTCGACCTATCACAAACTGGAAAAGCCAACGCTGGCTGAAGGGTTTGATGAGCTTTTCAGCGTGAAGATCAGTGATTCAGGTTTTGTGGTGTCGCCTTTCACCCTTTGAAGCGACCGCCTGAGCCACACCTTGCCGTGAAAGCGCCTTGGCTTGAAAGCGTACAAAAAACCGGAAGAGTCCAAATAAAAAGGAGCCTGAGTAAGGCTCCTTTTTTGTTATCTGGCGTTGGGTGTTAACGGGAAAACTAGGCTGCCGCCGTCTTCGAAGTGCGAAACACCTGATTCAGGAAAGGCAACAGGCTTTCCAGAAACTGCTCCTGATGCGTGACCATCGGCGTATGGCCGGAAGGCAGCGCCACAATGTGGGCATTGGGAATACCCGCCGCCATCACGTTGGCATCCGCCATACCGCGAGCCGGGTCATCTTCACCATACAGAATCAGGGTTGGGCAGCTGATCGCTGACAGTTGGCTGCGCAAATCCCAGAGTCTCAGGCTGGTCATGGCCGGGGCAATATCCTTGGCATCAAAACCCAGAGCGTAAAGTCGGCAGTAGTGCAGCAGGGGTTGTGCTTCCGGCAGAGCGCAAAAGGCTGCACCAAAACAGCGGTTAAAGAAGGGCGTCAGGAAACTATCGAGACCATTCTGCAGCAGACGCTGCGGCGCATCCGGATCACCGTGATGTGAGGCTTCAGCGCCGGTACAGAGCAGGATCAGGCCATCCAGCGGTTGTGCCAGCTGGGTGGCCACGGCCTGGGCCAGTACACCGCCTGCTGAGTGACCGATGAGGATGCGTTTTCCCGGCAGGTCCAGGGCATCAATGTCTTCGGTCAGGGTCGTTGCGACCACAGATAACGGCTGCGCAGGAGCTGCCTCCAGCCAGTCGATGGGATGCCACTCCCATTGGTTCAGGCGTTGGAGCGCTGCGAATACAGAAGGTGGTAGTAAAGTACCTGCCAGTGTAATCAGGCTCCCGCGTTTTAGCCGTTGTGTCTGCACTTCGTTATTCCCTGTCAAAGCAAAGACTGATCAGCCCCCGATGGCTCCGATCATCCAAGCAAAGCCTAGTAGCAAAATGCCAATACCCCAAGCCCAGAGGAAGGTGAATTTTAAGTGATCACGGAGCTCCACTCCTGCGAGCCCGATAGCCAGATAAACACTCGCCACCACGGGACTGATACTAAAGCCGGTATTTTCACCAATCAGCATGGCGCGGGCGACGGCATCAACCGGCACACCAGCAGAGGTGGAAATATCACGAACAATGGGCATTAGCGCAAAGTAATACGCATCCGGCGAGAATAACATGCCCAGTGGTACCCCAAAAGCCCCGACAATCAGGTGCAAAACGCTGGCTGAACCGTCCGGCAAAATGCTGATCAGCGAGCTTGCCATGCCTTCTGACATGCCTGCACCCTTGAGTACACCGAGGAGTACGCCAGCGGCCAACATGACCAGCGCCATTTGCAATGCATCATTGGCGTGCGCCTTGATTTCAGCGGCCTGCTGATCGGGACGCGGGTAGTTCAGAATCAGCGCGATACCGAGACCCACCATAAAGCTTGCATACAGCGGGAAGGCGCCGGTAAACAGCACGACCAGAATAAAGACCGTCAGCGCGACATTGGCCCAGTATTTCCAGTGGTTCACCGGTAGGGCGGTTTCTCTGGGGGGCAGCAGGTATTGGCTCATATCGCTATGCCCGGCGCTTTGACCGGTTTCAGCCAGAAGCTTTTTCTCGGCCTTGATGCCGAAGAACACGGCCAGTGCCAGCATCAGCACCAGACCGAAAATCTGTACCGGCACAAGCGGAAGCCAGAGGGTGGAGGCATCAACACCGCTGGTCGCGGCAGCACGTGCCGTCGGGCCACCCCAGGGCACCATGTTGACGATACCGGCACTCAAGCCCACCAGGCAGAGCAGCATGGTCGGGCTCATTTTCAGGCGCTGATACAACGGCAGAAACGCCGGAATGGTGAGCAGGAAGGTCGCCGCACCGACACCATCCAGGTGAGCAATACTGGCCACCAGCACGGTGACGACCGCAACGCGTAGCGGCTTGCCGCGTGTACTGCGAATCAGGAAGTTCACCAGCGGGTCAAACATGCCGCGCTCGCGCATGATGCCGAAGTAAAGAATGGCGAAAATAAAGAGGGTGGCTGTGGGCGCCACCGAGGTCAGACCAGCCTTGATAAAACCTCCTGTCTTATCCGGGCTGAATCCGGCCAAAAAGCAGATGATGACCGGCACGACCGCGAAGGCCACCACCGGTGTCAGGCGTTTGAGGAGGATGAGGGCGATGATGCCCAACATCATCACGAATCCGAGCATTGTTATCATTGTTTGCCCCGTGAGTCGGAAGTTGAGGGTTGAGGTTCCTGGTTTTTTCTTTGCTTTTTCTTCGTCGTGTTTCTGGTAATTCGTTATCCGTGCATTAGGTTGCGTAGGTGTTATGGCTTAGGCGCTATACCGGCTGGGGAATTTCCATCCCCAACAGCAGAAAGCTCAGGCTCTTGCCGTGGCGGTCGAGGCTGGCGCTGGCGTTAACGCCACCTTCCAGCGTTTCTTCAATCACAAAATTCATCCCCGCGAGATTCGGCAGCAGGTAACGCGTGACCTTGCTCGGAGTGCGATGCGCAAAGCGCTCGGCAATCGCCTGCTCGGTCAGGTGCGCAACCAGATGGCCATAATTGGCCTCGTCATAAGCGAACACCGCGACATTCAGGGTATTGCCTTTGTCACCGGCACGGGCGTGGGCCAGTTCGCTGACCAGACACAGAGAGGCGTTCAGGGAGTGCTGGCTCATGCGTACCACCATTGCAGTCGTGGCGTGACCTGTTCACGCGGAATCAGAAAGGAATGGGTGCGAAGTGACTCGCCCAATTGCCGACGAACACCGCCTCCTCCGGCCGGACCATTCAGATACAGCGCCTCGACTTCCTGTAGCGCTGCATTCAGCAACTCAGGATGACGGCCCACCACCCCCAGACGTACGCGCACATCCTGCAAGGTATTGGCGGCTTGCGCCTGCGGGCTGACTTGCCGATGCCAGTCACCGGCGGTGTCATTGAAAAGACTGGAGATGCCGATCAGATCCAGCTGGGGTGACAATTCCGGCAGTAATTCGTGAATACGGGCTTTCAGGAGGCTGATCGCCTGCTGACCACGGGCAACAGCATTCGGGCCTGCATAGGAAATACCAGCCTCGCCAAACCACAAACCGCGAAGGCCAAAGTTGCCCTTGAGTGTCGCCGGAGCAGGGTGGCCTTTAACACCCTTGACCGCGACCCGATGCGGCGCGATTTGCTCAAGGGTCACCTGGGTAATATCCAGCGTTACATCCGGCGTGAGATAGGCCGCCGGATTATGCACTTCATACAGCAGCTGCTCTTTCACGGTTTGCAGTGTGACACAGCCACCGGAAGGCTCGGCCTTGGTAATCACCAGACTGCCGTCGCTACCGACTTCGGCAATGGGGCAACCCAGATGCAGCAGGTCTTCAACGTCCTTACGGCCAGGGTCGGAGAAATAACCGCCCGTTACCTGCGCACAGCATTCGAGCAAATGCCCGGCAGCGGTCGCCAGTGCCACCTTGTCCCAGTTATCTTCAGCCCATTGATGAGCATGACGCACTGCGCCCACCACCAGCGATGGGTCAGCAATACGCCCGCCAAGAACGATATTGGCCCCTTCATTCAGCGCATCGGTAATGGCCTGAGCGCCAATGTAGACATTGCAGGAAACCACATCCTGCCGGGGTAAATCCTCTGGCAGCCAGGCAGCATCCTCCCAGCGGGGAGTGAGATCATCCCCCAGTACGCAGGCGATTTTCGCGCGCAGGCCTTTTTCCACCAGCCACTTCTGCAGGCGAGTTGCCGCCGCAACCGGGTTGGCCGCGCCACCATTGGTGATGATGGGGATGCCCGCTTCAAGACAGCGCTCCAGCACCGGCTCCAGAAAGGCAAAAAGATGGGTGGCGTAACCCGCGTTCGGGTCATTGAGCTTGCGCAACTGGGCTTCAGCCAGAGTGCGCTCAGCGAGTAATTCATAAAAGAGATAGGCAGGGCCATCGCGACGCGCGAGATCCTCAACCAGAGCAAGGGCAGTTTGGGGGCGATCACCGGCAAAACCGGCGCCGCAGCCAATATGGGCAATGCGAGGTGAGGTGGGCGATGTTGTTGTCATAGGAGTCCACCGGGAGTAGGGCAAGTTCTATCAAACCACCTTGCATGCCGCCGGCGAATCAGGCAAAACGATATATCTTATAAATTAATAAAAAAAATCTATAGGTAAGCCCATGTTTAACCATCGGCAACTCAAAGCATTCGTCCTGACCGCAGAGCTGACGAGCTTTACCCAGGCGGCAAGGCAGGTGCACCTCACCCAGCCGGCGCTCTCTTACCTCATACGAAAGTTGGAGGAAGAACTCGGGGTTGAGCTGTTCGCCCGCAACACCCGCAAGGTGATTCTCACCGACGCCGGAGAACTCTTTTTAGGCCATGCACGGCGCATTCTGGCGGATATGGAAAACGCCATTACCGATACGCGCAATGTGAAGCAACTGGCGCAGGGGCAACTCAGCATCGCCGCCTTGCCCTCGGTGGCCTCGGCGCTATTGCCGCAAACGCTGGCGGTGTTCTGCAAACGCTTTCCCCGCGTGCAGGTGCGTGTGCGCGATGGCCTTGCCGGACAAGTGCATGCCTGGGTGGAGAAGGGCGAAGTCGATGTGGGCATCACCTCTTTGCTGGAAGAAAACCGCGACCTGCAGTTCGACCCACTGCAACGGGATGACTTAATTCTGCTAACGCCGCCAAGAGTCGTTCGGCCCAATGCTTCCCCCTGGAAGGGGCTGGAAGCCATGCCTTATATCGCCATGACGCCCGGCTCCAGCGCCCGCCATTATGCGGACCTTGCCATGGCACAGGCGCAGGTCAGCTTTACCCCCGCATGGGAACTCAGCTTTATGAGCTCCGCCATTGCCATGGTGCGCGCGCGATTAGGTTTTGCCTTATTACCGGCCTCCAGTGTGGATGTCTTTAACCTCTCCGACGTCACCCGCCTTGCGCTGAATATGCAGGCACCCCGCGCCATCGGGCTATTGCGCCGCAAACCCGTGCATACCTCCCCAGCATTAGAGGCTTTTGTGAGGTGTTCGAATGAACTGGTGGGGGAGGGGAAATGAGTATTTATAAGACTGGCTTTTGCTGATGATTATCTGGTAGAAGTTTATTTTCACCGGAAGTGGTTAGGATCTTAATGAGTATGGCGTGTAAATTTTCAATGGTATAGCTTCATATATGTGCATAAAAATAGGCTTTATTCATTTTAATGATCTCTCGTCGAGATATTTTTTGAAAACGAACTTATTTAACATCAATACAAGGAAAAAGTATGAGCGCCTTTGAGTATAAAGAATATGTTGCGAAATCAGATATTCAAATTGATTCTATTTCTTCTGCGGAGCCTAAGTTTCGCTACTCGTTACGAATACCTTTTAAAAGAGAAGGTACTGAAGTGGCTTTAGTTGTGATGATGAACCCTTCTAAAGCCGATAGAGATAATTCAGATCGTACGGTAAATAATGTTTTAAAGCGGATTTATAAGGAGTGTGTTTCGGTTAAAGAGGTCGTGATTGTTAATTTGTACCCAATTTATGAAACTTATTCATCTAAATTAGCGCTACATGAAGAACAAGGTGGTATTAATATCAGTAAGATCTATTCACTTATTCCTGAAGCTAATTTCGCCTTACTTGGTTGGGGGAAACCTAATAAGTTTTCTGATAAAAAGTTAAAAAATATTAAGTATTTTGATTTTGCAAAAAATATTCTAATTAAGCTAATAGACAAGAAAATACCAGCATACAAAGTAGGTCATTGTGTAGAAAATTTATATCCTAGACATTTAGGACGAGCTTCTTTCGCAACAGGCATGTCAGAAGTTAACTTGAATGAATTAGTTGAAGGATTAAATGGTAAATTATTATCCATAGTTTAGTAAGTACCTAATTATTTTAAAAGGTTATTATAAATGCTTAGCTTTTATAGTTCCTTCGTTGAGTTAGGTTTATACTGAGGTATGGTTAATTTTTCTGATTAAATTGTTCGACATTAATAATGCCAGGATATATGTCTTAGGAGGATTAGTGGAAGAAATAAATATTATTCGTAGATTATTTGATGGAGTGATTCCTGAGAGATCTTCAGAAATTGAGGCCATTATAATTAAATATGGTCCGCAGTTTAGAATGATCAAGGATAGAGAGGGGTTTAATTTAAAAGCAGGCGCATACTCAGTAATTCAATATACACAAAGATCAGCTCGTCAAATATGGATTTTTGGCTACGCGGGGTTGCAGGCACTTTATTGCTACTCTTCTTATATTAGATTGCTTAAATCTTCAAATGAATCACTTGATATTGATAGGGTTGACAAAATATTTGATCAAGCGCTAGAAGATGAAAAATTTAAAATATTCCTAGAGTTTACCAAAAATCTAAATTCTGTATTTCATGAGGATGACTTTACTTGGCCCTCAGGCATACCAGAGCCGGAGAAAGGAAGGCCTGAAGATCCAGAGCATGCACTCGTGTATGATTTAACATGTATGGCGACAGCATTTACGCTCTTACATGAGTTAAAACACGTAATTTTTTCTGTAGAAAAAGAGTCCCCGGGAACCCCAATAGATGAAGAATATAGATGTGATGCCTTTGCTAAGGAAATGATGATATCTAAAATTCATCTGTACGCCGAATTGAGTGGTTATGCTGAAGATAAAGTTAGAACAAAACGAATGATGGGTATTGCCCTTGCCTCCGCGTTTATATTGTTTGCAACAGGAAAAGAACACGTTTTCGGTTCAAATAGCCACCCACCTGTTCATGGTCGCTGGCTAGAACTTGTTGAAGACATGAGTTTGCCTGATGATGATTGGATGTGGTTATATTTCTCTTCACTTTTTTTGGCTCTTCTCAAATACTACTCGATAAAAATTTCGCCAAAAATTGTCAAAAGCTATAAATCTCTATTTTTAGATTTAATTGAAGATCTTGATAATGGCATACCACGCAGTTAACTCATTACTCCTTGTCGGACTTATTCTTTTCACCAAGCCTGTTTCCGCAATTCAGCCGGATGCCGAGCAACTCGCTTTTATGGAAGGCTTTACCGCCGGGCACTATCGCATTATTGGCCAGCTGCCCGAGGGCGGTGACACCTATGCGGGTGAGATAACGATTTCGCGCATTGGTGAAGGCGATGCGCCAACAGGACTTAAACTCACCCGCAAAATTAACGGTCAGGTGATTGAGGCTCGTGGCGCGTTTGAGCCTGCACTGGGGGGTGAAGCAACGGTGTTGCGAGTGCGTTTTACTGAGAAAGGGATTGCTTACGAACAAACCTGCCTTCCCGGTAGCGATTTAGACAATTACGCCCGCGTGACCTGCTACCAGTACGATACGAAGAGATCGCCCAAACTTCCGGGGATGGAAGCGTGGTTTATTGATTCGTCTGAGTAGAGAACGCACTCCAGCCCGATCAACACAGGCGACGAGGCTTTCGTAAAGGCCTTGCGTGCCCATACGCAACTGTTCTGACCGACGCTAACCGTCCAACCGATCATGGCGCCCAGGTTAGGTTCCGCCTGCCTGAGCTTTGGCCTCACTGAATAACCGCGCTCCAATCATCCTGTCTTTCCTTACTTCACGTTGTTTTCCTGCCTTTTCTGAAAAAATATTTTGCTGATTTCGTCATCCTTAGCGGTCGAATATTTTTTGCAAATTCAGGCGTAAATTGAATTCACATTATTATTTACTCCTCTTCTTTGAAATGACTTTCTCATATTGAAAGACATTCCCTGTGTTTGGTTTTTATAACGATGGTTATTGATCAATCAATGCAGGGTATTGGCTGCAAAATACTATTGGTAATTATGAAAAGATCATCTAGGTTGAATAAGCGCACGCATGGCGCTTAAGTGAACTGCGTTTTCATATTGGGCGGTACTTGTCTGTCAAAGGTGCTGAATTAACGCAGTGACAGCAGACAAGAATAAAACGATTCAACAAGGATTGAGTGTGATGATCAAAAGCATGATGAGCGATAACGAAAAGCTCACGACAACCTGTAGTTGTGATGACCCGATCAAATGCCTGCAACACATGTTTGTCGATATGACCGGCAAGCGCCGGGTGGAAGAGGGCCAGTGCCCGGCCAGACGCCCGGTTTTCCTGCGTACCCATGGCATCATCAAGGGCAAGCTGCAGTTTAACGACGACATTCCTGAAGCCCTGCGCCACGGCCTGTTTGCCCACCCCGGCGCGACTCATCCTGTTTACGTGCGCTATTCTTCAGACCTTGCCGATGGCCGTCCTGACTGGAAAAGCACCATCGGTATTGGCATCAAGATTTTCGATGTGAAGGGCAAAAAGGTCGTCAGTGATGACGGCGCTCACACCGCTGACCTGCTGATGCAGAACGTGCCTTACTTCTTCGTGAATACCGCCAAGGATATGTGCGAGTTCACCAAAGCCAGTTTTGAAGGCTGGGGCGAGGAGTGGGTGCAGCGTAATTCTCCGGTGACCGACACCCTGCTGGATGATATGGCCAAGCCGATTCGCTCGGTGCTGGAAACCAGCCTCTGGAGCGTGGTGCCGTTCAAACTCGGCGATAACTACTGCAAATATGTGCTCAAACCCGGCACCTCCACCTTCGGTGGTGAGCCCGATATTGAAGACCCGGATTTCCTCGCCAAAGACCTGCACGAGCGCATGGCAAAAGGCCCGGCAACGCTGGAAATTTACGTGCAGCCGCGCCCAAGCGCCGAGACTTACGGCGAAGCTTACCTTGAGGAGCATTTTCCCCTCGACCGTGCCACCGTGGTGTGGGATGAGAAAGTCGCAGTGCCTGTGCATGTCGCGACCATCAAGCTACCGAAGCAGGATCTGAACAAGCCCGAGCAGGAAATTTACGGCGACTGGCTGGCCTTCAACATTGGCCGTGTACCAGCGGCGAACGCTCCCGTTGGTAGCGTGGCCGAAGCCCGTATGGTGGTGTATCAGGCCAGTGCGGATTTTCGACGCAAGCAAAACGGCCAGCCCACCACCGAGCCTAAAGAGCCGGGCGCCCCTGAAATCAAGAACCCGAGTTGCCCGTTCCCCCATCATAAAGCCGCTGAAAAACCGGTCGGCCTGAGTGATGAGGCCATCGCCCGCATCACCCATGTGCGTATTCATCCGGGAATTGGTGTCGCGCGCGTCGGTAACAGCACCAAGGCTTACACCATCGGCCCGGAAGTGATGAACCCGCCGCAAACCCCTTATGGCAGCACGCGCGATGTCGGCGGTTCGCTGAAACGTCAGGCGGCGCGCTTTCGTGTGTACGGTTATGACCAGTACGGCAACGTGGTCGGGGAAATCCAGCAGGCAGCCAACGCCACTATCGAATGGTCGGTGCAGCTCGCTAACCGCAAGGCCCAGTGGTACGAGTTTGATGCGGCGATGGACCTGCAGGCCACCTGCAATATCTCTGTACCCCAGCGTAACCCGATGGTGCAGGGCGGTGGCCGCGCAGCGCTTTGTATTGATACAGGCGTGAAGAAAATATCCGGCCTTAATATGAACGACAGCAGCTACGCCATGACCGGCGAGTTTCAGGGCACGTCGGTGTATTTAGGTGAGCTGCGCACCGATGCCGTTGGCCGTCTTGTCGTGCTGCCCGGTATGGGCGTGTCGGCCAGCCCCGGCAATACGCCGGTATATGACCCCGCCAAGCCCGGCAGTTTCAACAACGCCGCCGGTTGGTATGACGACATCGCCGATGGCCCGGTGCATGCCAAAGTCACCATCGGTAATAAACGCTTTGATGCCGACGGCGCCTGGGTGACGTCCGCGCCGCCTAACTACGCACCGGATCTCACCAGCTGGCGTACCCTCGATGACTTGCTGCGCTCGGTGTACATTCAGGCGGGCATGATGTCGCTGCCCAGGCGCGTGTCCTTCAACGAGCACATTCGCCCCGTGCTTGAGCGCATGACCGATCTGCAATGGGTGAACAAAGGCTTCTCCGCCATGTTTGGTGCCGATGCGCCGATGAACTTCCGCGATGAAAAGCTGATGAAGAAGCTCGCCTTCGTGCCGGAAAGCAGCCTCTATCCGGACCCTTACGGTGAGCTGCGCCGCACGGTGTATAACAGCTTCCGCGCCACCAACGGACAAGAGCAGGACATCAACGGCTGGCCGTGGGAATACGGTGACACCTTCGGCTACAGCGACAGCAGCGAGCAGGATGCCGTCAACGCCGCGCAATACCTGCGTCTGCCCAGTATCTATGAATACCTGATGGATGCCTGGGTGAAGGGTAACTTCATTAACGATTACGCCCCGAACGCCAAAGCGCCGACCAGGCTTGAGGAAGTACCGCTGCAAGGTCAGCCCGAAATGCTCGACCGTGCCGCCATGCACTTCTGCCTTGCCGATGCTTTCCACCCCGGTTGCGAGCTGACCTGGCCGATGCGCCATGCCTCCATGTACCGCGCGCCGTACCGTATTCGCGAACGGGAAACGGGCAAGGATGAACCGAGCTACGGCAGCCAGCTGACTCAGCCTGAAGTGCTGCGTATCGGCGGGCCGTTGTATGAGCAGGGCGCGGGCGACCTGACCCGTTGGATGGCGCTGCCGTGGCAGGGCGATACCGCCTATTGCCGCTCCGGTTATGACCTCGAATTCGACCCCTATCTGCCAACTTACTGGCCAGCGCGGGTGCCGAATCAGGTACTGACGCAAATCGACTATGAAGTGCTGTGCGATAAAAACCGCAGCATGGAAGAGCGCATCGCGGCCTTCCATAACCGCCCGAACTGGTTGCGTCAGCTACCGAGCCAAAACCCGGCGCCTGAGCAGATGATGTACATGATCGAGCACTTCGGCGAAATGGGCGTGCTGGAAGCCAAACCGCGCCCCGATGACCTCGACTGGTTGCCGGACAATCTCTACGTCGAAAACCTGACGCAGGTGAAAGCCGGAGAGCTGGAAGAGGCGCACAAACTCTTCACCGAGCGTTATGCCCGCCTGGGTTTCCATGACCGCTTGCTGATGGAAGCCGGTTGGGAAAGTGACGAGCAGCGTAACGAGTTCGCCACTATCAAGTTGCGCGGCAATAACTAAACCTGAGTAAAGGCTGGGTCTGAGTTAAGACTTAGCAAAGCCAAGCGCTCCGTTTCGGCGGAGCGCTCTTTCAGGGAAGACGGAGTGGGGCACGTGCAAGCCGATATCATCATTCTGGGCGCAGGCATCGCAGGCTGTAGCGCCGCCGCCCAACTGGCACGAACCGGCTTTAACGTCTTGCTGGTGCAGGCGCCATCCCAAAAAACACCGCGCTATCGCGTGGGGGAATCACTTCCCGGTGCGGCGCTCAGAATGCTGCGGCATCTGGGTATCCACCACCTCAATGAATTGCTCAGTGAAGGCCAGTACCGCCCAAGCGCAGGCAATATGACTTCGTGGCGCGGCAGCGACTGGCAATACCGCGATGCCATTCAGGACCCGGAAGGAGCAGGCTGGCACCTCGACCGCGCGGCTTTTGATGAGGCGCTGCTGAACTACGCTATCGCTCAGGGCGCAACCTTGATTGAGGCGGAAATTCAGGAATTAGCCCATAACGGCGCGGTGTATCGCCTGAGTGGAATAAGCAGTGCGGATCAGAGCTATCAGCTTGAAGCGCCGTGGATTATTGATGCCACCGGCAAACAAGGCTGGCTGGTGCGTCGCCTTGCCGGTAACCCGCAGCGGCTGAGTGATCAGTGGGCGCTGGTGTGCTGGATGAACGCGCACCCCGAGGATGAAGACGACATTACCCGACTGATCAGTGAGCAAAAGCGCTCGCGGCTGGAGTCTGTTAAGCCGCATCACGCGAAAACCCATCGCAGTAAACCGACCCTCGGCTGGTGGTACAGCGCACGCTTGCCCGATAACAAGCGCGTGCTGGCATTTCACGGCAGCGCTGCCGAAGTCGCCGAAGGCTATCGGGATCTACCGAAATGGCTGACTTCAGCCAAAGCCAGCGGCGTTTTACCCGAAGGCTATGAAAATCTCAGCGAAGCGCAGATTGTCGCGGTGAAATCCTGCGATGCCAGCGTGCAATTAAGCCCGAGTGTGGCAGGTAAAGGCTGGCTGGCCGTGGGCGATGCGGCGCTGTCGTTTGACCCGTTATCTTCGCAGGGCATGTTCTTCGCGCTATACAGCGGCATTCGCGGCGCCGAAGCCATTAGCCAATCCCTCAACACGCCAGCCTTCGCCAAAGCCGCGATGGGCGAGTACGCCGATAAGGTCGGCAAGGTGCTGGCCAGTAATCAACGTGCCCGGTCTTTGTTTTACGGGGACTCTCCGGCTGAAAAGCCACTGTCAGCTCATCCCCACGCGCAACAGTCCGCCTGATCGCGCAGTGGGATGTGAACCATTAAGGGAGAAACCCGCATGTTTTCTATTGTTCTTAACGTTTCGCAAGGCTCGCGGGAGGAGTACCTGCGCCGCAAGGTCCTGCACTGTGCCAAAGCCATTTTTCCTGCGGATCAGACCGATGCGCTTACCATGGAGGATGCGCGTTTATGCGCGCAGCTTGAGCCCTCGGACGTGCCGCGCGTGGCACTGGCTGACCCGGCGGACTTTCCGACGCTCAGCCCGGAGCAGGCATTTACCATTGAGGTCGCCAGCCGTTGTGCCTTGATGGAAGTGGCAGAAAGTTCGCCACTGCTTGAAAGTGAAACCCTGGTTCATGAGTACTTCACCTATCTGACCGACGCTTTGGATGTCTTTCCTCCGATGACGCCGGTACTCCTGCGTCAGACCAGTCATGCCTCGCTGCTTTATGTTTTCGATAATGTGCGACTCGACGGCGGCGATTTGCACTACACCCCGTGCATGATGCCGGATGAGCGCCTGAGCAAAGCGCAGCTGCTTGAAGCCAGCCAGCGGCTGACTTTGCTCGGCACAAAAAGTATGGCGGTGAAAATGCTGCAGTCGTTGCTGGGCAAAGCCGCCGGAGCCGCAGGCGGCAAAATCGGGGCGATTATCTTTAATCTGGTGGTGAAGGAGTTGTTCGGTGGCGATGACAATCAGGCGTTTGTCGATGCGGTAAAGCAGGTCGTGCGTGATGAAATCGACAGCGCCGAGCTGGACAAGATCAACGGTTATATTCAGGGCACGCTGCTCTACATGACCAATGAGTACCGCATTCGTAAGGAACACAGCGACCTTAACAACATCGAGGATCGTAAAGAGCTGTTGCAGTCTCTGGAGAAATATTCCAAAACCTTTTACACCGAAGTGATGGGCGTGCTCGGACAAAAGCGCTACGCCGAGAAAGGGCTGCAATCCTACATGCTGGGCGCGTCCATCCACCTCATCATTACTCAGGAAATGGCGCTGGTGGACTGGAAAACCTTTGATCCTCGCGCCTCAAGCTACGCCGCGACGGTGCAGCTGAATGCCCGGCATTACCGTGAACACATCACCGGCACCTTTGAACCCATGCTGAAAAACCGGCTGGAACAGGTGGGTTGGGGCTATACGCCCACCATGATGTGTAATCGCATTGGCTGTTTTGTCAGCCGCAAAGCCTGGTCGTGGTGGGACCGTGACGCCAAGCTTAGCGAAACCTTCTACAACGAGAGTCATAAAAAGCCACCCAGTGCAGAAACACTGGCAAGGCAGGGTTACAACCGTCGTCATGATGAAGTGCGACAGGAAACGGCCACCAACGCCGGCGACCCGATGCACACGGCGGTGCCGAACCTTAAAACACTGGAACGAACGCCGATTCCTCAATAACGCAGGCATTGGCGCATGGTGAAAAACCTGCTGCACAACACGACTAAAGAAGGAAACCGAAAGGGTGAATTTGTCACCCAGTTATGGTGATCTAACACTCTGGTGTTCGTAGCGATTCAGGGAGGAATGATGCCGCAGCGTTTTAGTGTTGAGGTTCAGGGGCAGGGCAAGGATGTCATCCTGATCCATGGGTTGGGTTCGGCGCGCTGGGTGTGGAAGCACCTGGCCGAATCACTGGAAGCCACACACCGGCTTCATCTACTGCAGATCAACGGCTTTGCCGGAGCTACCGCCGGTGTGAATGCCGAAGGCCCGGTTGCGGCACCTGTCGCGGTAGAACTCGCTGAGTATATTCGCAGCAACGGTCTGCAAAAGCCCACGGTGATCGGCCATTCCATGGGCGGAGAAATCGCCCTGATGCTTGCGGCGCGTTACCCCGACACTGTGGGGAAAGCGGTTATCGTCGATGCCATGCCGTTTTACAGCCTTTATCTCAAACCTTTTGCCAGCAGCCAAAGCATGCAACCGTCTGCCGATGCCTATCGTCAGCGATTACTTAGTGCGAATGACCAGCAATTCCGGCAGATGCAAACCGTCGCCTTGGCAATTCTGCTCAAGAACCAACGCTATTGTGAAGCCGTGCTGCAGGACTCCCTCACCTCAGAACGCGCCACCATCGCCAATGCCATGCACGAATTAATGGTGACGGACTTGCGGCCGGAACTTGGCAACATCACCGCACCTGTCACCGTTATCTTCGCCCACGATAAAACCATGGGAATGACGGAAGACTACCTGCGCGGTTTCTATCAATTGGCCTATATGGGTTTAAAGCAGGTGAGTTTTGAGATGGTGAAGGACAGTTATCACTTTGTGATGCTGGATCAGGCGGAGGTGTTTAATCGGGTGGTGGAGATGAGAAAGAATAAATGATTTTATTTATTGATTTTCGAATTAAGGTAGATGTGTTTAGGTAATAGAGTATGGAAATAATATATATTTATGTTCGTAACTATAAAGTACTTAAAGATAAAGATTTTTCTCTCTGCTCAAATTATAAGGTGATAAGAAGAAATGACGTAGTGGTTATTTCTGACTCATCTATTAAAAATGGTTTTTTTAACGATAATATAGATATAACGGCTTTATTTGGAAAGAATGGAACTGGTAAAAGTACGCTAACTCAACTTATTTCAAGTGTTTTTTCAAATGATCTATACTCTTCAGAGTGTGTATTAATATTTAAATATCATGATGAGATATATTATTTTAGTAATATCGAAGATGACTTTCATATCGAATATGTAGGAGTTAGGGTTAATAGAGTTGAAAGTTTAGACCCTTTTTTTAAAAAGGTTATATACTTTTCACATGGTATTGATAATCTGACGCACAAGCCAGTTTTTAATAAAAATAAGAACTTTAAATATATTGACTGTTCAAGCCAAAAAGGAATAAGCACTAGAAGTAAAATTATTAAGAAAAATCAAGTAAGAGATTGCTTTGATCTTCTTGATGTATACAACATGCAAGAATATGGAATAAGCAGTGTGCCGATGATTGGAACTACATATCCATATCAAGAAATATCATCATATTTGAAATCTATTGTTAGAAAGATTTTATCTAAAAAAAACACACTGAACTTTTTAAATTCCATATTAGATGTAAGTTTCTTGGGGAGACGTTTTCTAGACTCGTTTAAAGAGCTGCTTGAATTATTTATATTTGACTCAAGTGCTAAGTACTTAGAGGAAGATTATATAGAAAATTATCATGATATTTTCATAAAAAATAAATTATATAAAAAAGCATCAAGATATTTGTTAAGCAGATATGATGATTATTTTGACCTTATTTATTTTTTAAATAGTTTTGATAATGTATTGAATAATGAGATGGATGAACGTGAAAGCTTTTATGTTTTTGTAATATATATTGAATTTTTATCAGGTCGCATTTACTTAAACAGCATGAAGGCTTTAAATAACTTATTTGAATTAGATGGTGTATTTAGTCTATTGAATCATACATCTTCTCTGACGACGTCAGAGTATAAGTATAAATTATTCCATGTGGCAAGATTTATTGAGCAAACTTTTTCAAAAAATGATTTAGGGGTATTTAATATAGAGAGCTATGAAGCCTTTGAATATATAGATGAATTTGTTAGAGATGAGAATAGTATTTTTAAAAATATTGAGATTGAATGGAATGGTATTAGTTCTGGTCAGCACTCTTTGCTCGTGATGTTTTCAAGACTGTATAAAGAAATTAAAGATGGTGAAGATGTGATTGTCTTTATAGATGAAGGTGAAACATATCTTCATCCAGAATGGCAAAGGAAATATGTAAGAGAGTTGATAAAGTTTTTCTCGGCAGTTAGGGAAATACACCAAAAGATTAATATAATTATTACTTCTCACTCACCTTTTGTTCTAAGTGATTTGCCTGAGGAGTCAGTGAATTTTCTAGATGCGGAATCAGCTAAAGGTAACTTTTTTGGTGCAAACATTTTTGATATTTTTAATAAAGGAATGCTTGTAGAAAGAACAGTAGGAGAATTTGCATATGAAAAAATATCAAAAGCTATTAATAATAAGAGAGAAAATATAGATTCAGCTGAAAATATCATATCAATGATTGCTGATCCTATAGTAAGAAAATTAGCGGAGAAACTTTAATGATCGACCTATCACAGAGGATTACAAAAAAGGTTGAAAATTATCACTTTATAGGTTTTTACAATCGACTTAAGAAAATTAATAAAAAAAGTGGCACAAGTAACTCTGCTCAGTACCATTTCGAAAAAAAGTTTTATAGAAGTTTGTTTTTAGATAAAAGCAATATTAATTTTATGATACTAGGCGATATAGATTTGCTGTTAAATTTTGAAAATAGTGAACTCTATAAGAAACATAGATTGTATTTCCTTTTAGCTATGTCTAAAGAGGCAAGGAAGCTTGAGCCATTTAGACGACATTTTTTGATTGAAATGAGTAATTTGCCAAAATATTTAAAGGTTGAATTAAGAAGGAAAGATATAGATGCTATAAGTGAAGAAGTTAGGGGAAGATGTAATGACGTATTTTCATACAAGATTTTCTCAAGAATAACGAAGGCGGTAGAATACAATCCTGATAGTTGGAATGCCTACAATTATCTATCGCTCTTTAGTCCAAAAGTTTGTCCCTACTGTAATCTTGACCAAACACCAACATTGACTGAGCTTTTGGGTCGAAATAAAATCAAATATACATTAAGACCTCCAATTGACCACTTTTTATCTAAAGATCATTTTCCTTTTTTTAGTCTTTCAGTTAGAAATCTGATCCCATCGTGTACTACTTGTAATAGTAGTTTAAAAAGAGATATAAATTTTAAAGAAATTCTTCATATAAGCCCTAGTGCGAGAGGGTTAGGATTAAGTTCTAATTTTTCAATAAGATTAACTAGTAATGATATGCTTTTAAAAGCAATAGAGGATATATATAATCAAGACAAAATCGATTATGAGAAGTTTTCCATAACATTTGAATCTGACTGTGATTTGTCAAAACAAAATATTGATACTTTTAAAATTATAGAACGCTATAATTCCATTAAAGAGCAATATAGATTCTTTATTGAAAAAATACCTGCATTGACTTCTGAAAGAATAAGTTCCTTAATGCTTTTGCTTGGATTTTCAAGTGAAAAAAAAGCTATTGAGTATTTTCTAGAATTTGATACGGACCCTGATAAATTTTGTGATGTTCCTCTTTCTTTATTAAAGAACGACCTTGTAAGGCAATATCTAAACTAATTCTGATCAAGTTTCTTATGCCGCAGTTAACACTTCCCCCTGCCGCCCCAAACCATGCCGAGGTCGCATTCAGTGCCTCGGCGACCTTCCTCCCTGTGCAAGAATCATCCAACTCAAACACTTCACCAGTTCGCACAAGCGGGCTGATGGCTTGGGCCGCGAGCCTTGGCCACTGCGTTTTACTTAAGCAGCCAAAAAGAAAAATAACACCGCTGCCTTTGCCGTTCTGACACGTTGCAGGCCTTGCCTCCGTGTTGCAGTCAGATCTGATCTGCCAGGGATTCCTCCCGACAGTGATACAGCGTTACCACCGTGGGCGTACTGCGCGCGGCGGAACATCATGACGACAACAATAAAAGGAACAACAGCATGGCTGATAATCGCGGCGTCGTGTATCTAGGCGCAGGCAAGGTAGAAGTTCAGAACACCAACTACCCCAAAATGCAGGACCCGCGCGGTCGCAAGATCGAGCATGGTGTGATCCTGAAGGTGGTATCCACCAATATTTGCGGCTCTGACCAGCACATGGTGCGTGGCCGTACCACGGCGCAGGTCGGTCTGGTGCTGGGCCATGAGATCACCGGCGAAGTCATCGAAAAGGGCAGTGATGTTGAAAACCTGCAGATCGGTGATCTGGTATCCGTGCCCTTTAACGTGGCCTGTGGCCGTTGCCGCTCCTGTAAGGAAATGCACACCGGCGTTTGCCTGACCGTTAACCCCGCCCGAGCAGGCGGTGCTTACGGTTATGTTGATATGGGCGACTGGACCGGCGGCCAGGCGGAATACGTGCTGGTACCTTACGCTGACTTTAACCTGCTGAAACTGCCTGACCGCGACCGCGCGATGGAGAAAATCCGCGATCTGACCTGCCTGTCTGACATTCTGCCGACCGGTTTTCACGGCGCTGTCACCGCAGGTGTCGGCCCCGGTAGCACGGTGTATGTGGCGGGTGCTGGCCCGGTGGGTCTGGCGGCAGCGGCTTCTGCGCGTTTGTTAGGTGCGGCAGTCGTCATCGTCGGGGATTTGAACCCCAAACGTCTGGAACATGCCAAGGCGCAGGGTTTTGAGATTGCAGACTTGTCCAAAGACACACCACTGCATGAGCAGATTGCCGATTTGCTGGGTGAGCCGGAAGTCGATTGCGCCATTGATGCGGTGGGCTTTGAGGCACGTGGTCACGGCCATGCCGGTTCGCAGGAGGAAGCGCCTGCCACGGTGCTGAACTCCCTGATGCAGGTGACCCGTGTAGCGGGCAAAATCGGTATCCCCGGTTTGTACGTAACGGAAGATCCCGGTGCCGCCGATGCCGCCGCCAAAATCGGCAGCCTGAGCATTCGCTTTGGCCTTGGCTGGGCGAAATCCCATAGCTTCCATACCGGCCAGACGCCGGTGATGAAGTACAACCGTCAGCTGATGCAGGCCATCATGTGGGGTCGCATGAATATCGCCGATATCGTCGGTGTGCAGGTGATTGGTCTGGATGAAGCGCCGCGCGGCTATCACGAGTTTGATGCCGGTGCACCGAAGAAGTTTGTTATCGACCCGCACAAGATGTTCAGCGCGGCCTGATCTCATTCAGTAAAGGGAGTGAACAGACTCCCGACAATAAAAAGCCGCCCGGTACTCCGCGCGGCTTTTTGTTTTTCTCATGGATTAAATCTTGCGACCTTTGGTCAGGAATACCAGTAGCGCTGCCAGCGGGAAACAGCACAGGGCGATGCTGATGCCATGCCAGCCATGGTTCTCATACAGGGTACTGGCGATGGCCGAGCCAATCGCGCCGCCGACGAAAATGCTGGTCATATAAAGCGCATTCAGACGGCTGCGGATTTCAGGCGCGAGGGAGAAAATCGCCCGCTGGCCCAGCACCATGTTGAGCTGTACGCAAAAGTCGAGCAGAACACCGACCAGCGCCAAACCATACACACCGATCAGTTCGGATTCATAAGCGATAATGCCGCAGAGGATAGCGCCAGTTAACGCAGCGAAGGTTGCAGGCTTGGTGTGGCCGGCATCGGCCAGGCGTCCGGCAATGGGCGCAGCAAAGGCACCCACGGCGCCGACCAGGGCAAAGAGGGCAATGCCACTCTGGCTGATGCCGTAAGTACGGCTCAATTCCAGCGGCACGGCGGTCCAGAACATACTGAAGATCGCAAACTGGCAGCCCTGATAAAACGCCCGATGACGCAGGGTGGGCAAGGTCATTACCAACCCACCGAGGGAGCGAATCAGGCTGGCGTAGCTGGATGCATGGGTTGGCTCGCGGCGGGGCAGATAGCGCAGCAGCACCAGTACAATCAGCACCATCACGGCGGCGGCAAGCCACATCACGCTGCGCCAGCCAAAGTGATCTGCAATAACGCTGGCGACAGGTCGCGCCAGCAGGATGCCGAAAATAACCCCACTCATGATATTGCCAACCACGCGGCCACGGCTTTCCAGGGGTGTCATGTGGGAGGCAAGGGGAATCAGCAATTGCACGCCCACACTGCTAAAACCGATAAACAGCGACAGTAGCAGGAAGATCGAGGGTTGTTGCACGATAGCCAGTGCAACCAGAGACACCAATGAAACCACACACATGGTCAGGATAAACTTGCGATTCTCGACAATATCGCCAAGGGGCACCAGAAACAGCATGCCGATGGCATAACCGATCTGGGTGATGGAGACGATCAGGCTCGCCGTTGAGGGTGCCATTTGCAGGTCCGGCGCGATCAGCTCAATGATCGGCTGGGTGTAATAGAGATTGGCGACAATCGCGCCGCAGCAAAACGCAAAGAAGAACATCAGTGCCGGGGTCATGCCACTGTCGTGGTTGTCGGTGCTGCTGGTCGTGGAAACCGAAGGTTGAGACATGGGTGCTCCTACTGCCCGGTGTCTCTCGTATAAGCTGAGAGACGTGTCAGGGCATGTGGTGTTCGAGAATGGTGGCTAGTCTAATTAACCGTACTCATGCTTTGAATTAGGTTGTTTAGCAAATTACTATTGCGTTCAGTGCAATAATAAAAAGTTGTCCGCCATAAGCGAGGGTTCTACATGGATAAACTGCAGGCGCTGCGTGCTTTGGTCATGGTGGCTGAACAGGGCGGCTTTTCCCGCGCGGCAAAGCAGCTTGGCGTCGCGACATCCTCCGTCACGCGGCTGATTGATTCACTGGAATCCTCACTGGAAGCCGCGTTGCTAACGCGGACCACCCGTAAAGTCAGCCTAACCGAAGCGGGTCTTGAATATGTCGAGCGCATCAAGCCCTTGCTGGATGAACTGGACGATGCCGACAGCACCATCTCCGATGTGGAGGGGCCGCTGACAGGTTCACTGCGTGTTTCTCTTCCCAGCAGTCTGAGCCGGAAATGGCTCAACCATGCGCTACTGGCGTTTATGCGTGAACATCCGGATGTGGTGCTGGATGTCTCCATCAGTGATCAGTATCAGGACTTGGCATTGGAGCGGCTGGATTTGGCGATCCGCATCGGCGTGCCTTCCAACTACGATAATCTGGTGATTCGCCGGATTAGCGCCATGCCGCGCTACGTGGTCGCCAGTCCGGAGTATCTGGATCGCAAAGGTACGCCTGAGCATCCGAATGACCTGCAATATCACGACTACCTGCGTTTTGCCTGGAACTATGGCTCCCTGCGCCTGTACTTCTCCCGCGGATATGAGCGTGGAGAGGTTATGCTGCATGGCCCGCTGATCACCAACTCGCCGGATTTACTGCTGGAAGCGGCGCTGGATGGACGTGGTATGTGCTTGTTGCCGGTCTGGCTGGTGCTGGATCACCTGCGTGCCGGACGGCTGGTGCGTTTGTTCGCCGACTGGGATGTGCGCAAACAGCCTCATCAGGCAGAGCTGTTCGCGGCCTATCTCCCCAACCGCCGCAATTCCCGCAAGCTGCAAATGCTGGTGCGCCATCTGGAGCGCTGGCTAAAAGAGCGGGTGCCTGAAGAGTTACTCAACTCGGATTCTTTCGTCCCCGAGAAGAAAATGAAGGTGGTGAAGTAGGGTTATACACCACCTGCAAACCTTCACTGATGTCTGCTGTCTGGTCTTTTTCCTGCGCTGCGACCGAAAAGCGCCGTGGCGGCATGCCGGTATAGCGGGTAAAAGCCACGCTGAACGGGCTGGCGCTACTGTAGCCAACGCGCTCGGCAATGGCCGTCAGGCTAAGCTCATTCTCCCGAAGCAGCTTTTTCGCCAGCGCCATGCGCCAGCTGTGCAGGTATTCCATCGGTGCCATACCGAGGGTTTTGGAGAAACGCTCAAAAAAGGTCGAGCGCGACAGCGCCGCTTCTCTAGCCAGCTCGGCGACAGTCCAGCTGATTTGCGGCTTCTCGTGCATAGCCCGCAAAGCGACGGCCAGTTTTGGGTCATGCAGGCCATTGACCAATCCAGGGTTGGGGCTGAGTTTTGGCGCAGCACGCAGGGCCATAATCATCATCACCTCAATCAGCCGCTGCAGCACCATATCCCGACCGGGATAATCCTCCCGTGCTTCTTCACCCACCAGTTTGACCAGATTGATCAGGGAGCGGTCATCGCGGATGTGTATCTGTTCCGGCAGCAGCGATACCAGCAATGCGGCATCAGGCGAGCCAAATTCACAGTGACCAACCAGCATCATGTTGTCGTGGGGGCCATCCGGGTTGCCGAGTCGATAGAGGGACTTACCCAGCGCCAGCGGTGGTGGGTCGATGTGGTCTTCCGGTGGAGGCGTGGTGCTGGTGACGTAGAAGTCATACGCGGCGGGGATCATCAGAAAATCGCCGGGCAGCAGTTGCAGTGGTTCACCGCCATTGGGGGTGACGATACAGCTGCCTTCCAGCATTACCGCATAAAAAGGTGTGCCACCGGCGGCGTAGTCACAGTGAATCCGCCATTGTCCGGCGCTGAGCACACGCTTGGTGTGGCGTGCGGCGGGTTCGAGTAAACCGACGACTTCCGCCAGTGGATCAATCATGCCGGACTCCTGATTAGGTTATTGGTGCCAAAAAGTGTAGTCCGTCCGGCAGGCTGATCGCAATCCTCGGTTTTAATGAGTTTTAAAAGACGCGTTTCTTTAAAAACTCTGGCTTTTCTTCTCCACCTTGATGCCTCGGGTGGCCATGCCGGTATCGTAATCGCGCACGGTGGGCGCATAGCCATCCTGTGGGCGAGGGCGAAAGCTGCCCATCCACTGGGCTTTGGCATCCTTGCGCCAGGGGCGAAGCTGCCATTGATAACTGCGAAAGGGGTCGCGGATCTGGTCCATATAGGCCAGCAGGCTGTCGTGCAGCTGGTCACGAACCGCCGCGTATTCGGGGTTTTCGATAAGGTTGGTCAGTTCATCGGCGTCGGCCTGGCGGTCATAAAGCTCATCGGTGCCCAGCAGGTTAATGACCAGTTTGTAGCCTGAGGTTACCCAGCAGCGAATCGGAATGAAGCCGCCGAAGGAGTCATGCTCAATTTCGTAGCGGTTAAATTCGACCATCACGCCACGCTGCTCTTTGCTGAGCTGCTCCAGCATATCCTGCCCCGGCAGTATCGGTGGCTGGGGAATGCCTGCGCGCGCCATCAGCGTCGGCAGAATGTCGATATGGCTGACCGGCGTGGTGATTTGCTGCCCACGCAAGGCCTGTGACTGCTCTTTCGGCGGACGAATAATGAGGGGAATACGGGTGATGTCGTCATACATGGCGGCCCCTTTGCTCACCAGCTGATGAGCGCCCATCATCTCGCCGTGGTCGGAGGTGTAGATCACCCAGGTGTTTTGCAAGGTTGAGGCATCCAGATGGGCGATGACCCGGCCAATCTGATCATCCACGTAGTCATTGCAGCCAAAATACAGCGGATGACGGTATTGCCCATCACTGCCGACGGGCGAACCCATGGCCTGCGCCCAGAGTTTATGGTGCTCAGGTTTGCCTTCCAGCGTGTCAAAAGCTTTGCTGCCAAGGTCATAGGCGAAGTCCTGATAACGCTCGGCGTACTCAGGCGGGCAGGTAAAGGGGTGGTGGGGCTCATCGTAGGAGAGCACCAGCAGGAAAGGTTCAGCCTGCTCAGCGGCGCTATCAAGAAAATGCTCAGCCTTATCGCTGATGCGATGGGCCCAGGTGAAGGAGGAACCCAGATGATGCTCGCGCAGGTCTTCAATGGAGTTAAGACCATTACGCCAGAGGCTGATCTGCTCCGGTGTCAGTTCTTCAAGGTAATTGGCTCCGTCGTACCAGTACGCCGGGTCCCATTCTTCCGGGCAGGTTCCTGTACCAAAGTAATCATGGCCATCCAGATGCCACTTACCGATGTAGCCGGTGCGATACCCGGCATCACGAAAGTAGCGACCCATGGTGGTGATATTACTGCCGGGGGCCAGGTTATTGGTCCAGGGGCCGGACTGGTTCGAGTAAATGCCGGTAAATATTCCCGCACGTGCAGGAGTACAGACCGGCGCGGTGGTGTAGGCCGACATAAATTGCAGGCCATCAGCGGCGAGTTGGTCAATGTGCCGGGTATTCACTGCTTTGCCGCAGTAACAGCCCACCATATTGGTGGCCTGGGTGTCGGTCATGATGAATATCAGGTTAGGTCGTTGCATGGCAGATCCTTAACGTGCTGTGGCCACCGGGTGACCACAGCCTGTCGGGTTAATGCTGTGCCTTGCCGCAAACGCCGTTATTTGCGGGAAAGCGCATAATGACTCTCTGTTGAAACGGTGGCTTGCGGATTCTCGCCTGCGCAAACCGCTTTGCTTTTGACGATTCCCTTAAGCACATGGCGCAGCGCAAACAACGCCAGTAATACTGCCGCCGTGATCAGCACCGCATTCATGGCAGAGCCATTGGCACTGGTCAGCCCCAGCGGAGAGAGCAGGGTGTAAAGCAGTACAAACAGGGCGATCAGCCCCCAACTGGCGATACCGGCATGCTTCCAGGGGGTGACGTCCACTTCGTTGGAAAGGTGCAACTGCACGGGGGCATCCAGGGGTTTAAGCCAGCGCACGATGCCCATCACACTCAGCATCAGCAGGAAGTTAATGCCGACCAGCACCAGCCAGTGCACTTTGGCAAAGCCGAGGTTGTCACCGAGCACAAAGTGGGTGGTGTAGAAGAACACCATGCCGGTCGCCAGGCCGATATAACCTGCCAGCGCCGGGGCGCGTTTGGAGATCACGCCCAGCAGAATCACCGTAAAAATCGGCACGTTGATCACCGCCATGATGGTGCGCATCAGGGTGTAGAGGCTGTCGGAGGTGGCAATTGCCGGGGCGATGCAAATGCAGATCACAATGGTCGCGATGCCAAACAGCCGACCGACAGTGACGGTTTGCTTGTCAGTGGCGGCAGGGTTAATCAGCTGTTTATAGATATCCAGACTGATCAGCGTCGAGAGGCTGTTCACGCCGCTGTTAAAGGAGCTGAGAATCGCGCCGAACATGGCCGCGCAGAAAAAGCCCGTTAACCAGTCCGGCAAAATAGCCCGGACCAGTAACGGGTAGGAGACATCGGAATTCAGTACATCAGAACCGGCTTTTACCGGAATGTTCAGTAAACCCTGCTGATGCATGTGCCAGGCGATGATGCCCGGTAACACCAGCATCAGAATGCCGCCGATTTTCATCAGCGCGGCTGCCAGCACACCTTTCTGACTTTCAGCAAGGGTTTTGGCCCCGAGCGCCCGCTGCACAATGGCCTGATTGGTACACCAGTAAAACAGGTTGATGATGATCACCCCGGAGATAATCCCGTACCAGGGAATGTTGGCATCCGCCGTCAGTCCGGCCGCATTCATGCGCTCAGGCGCATCGGTAAAGAGTGCGCTGACACCGCTACTGAAACTGCCTTCACCCAGGGCAATCAGGCCCAGAATCGGCACCAGCAAACCGGCGACCAGCAGGCCGACACCGTTCAGCGTGTCGGAGACGGCGACGGCTTTCAGCCCGCCGAAGACGGCATAAATCCCACCGATAACACCGATGGCAATCACCGTCAGCCAGAGCGTTGCATTGGCGCTAATCCCCAGCAGCCCCTGAATATCGAACAGCTTCGACAGGGTGATGGCGCCGGCATAGAGCACGAAGGGAAGGAAACCGATCACGATGGCGTAGATAAAAATCGCCGAGGCGACGATACGCATGCGCTTACCAAAGCGGTATTCAAGAAACTGCGGAATCGTGGTGATGCCGGATTTCAGATAACGCGGCAGGAATACAAAGGCCAGGACGATCAGCGTGATTGCCGAGGTGGTTTCCCACGCCATCACATTGGCGCCGTTGCGAAAGGCATTGGCATTCAGGCCGGTTAACTGCTCGGCGGAAATATTGGTCAGAAACAGCGAACCGGCGATGACGATCCACGTCAGACTGCGACTGGCGAGGAAGTAACCGGAGATTTGCTGCAGGTTGTCGTTACGCGTTTTCATGTAAGAAATGAACGCGACCAGAGCGGTAAAGAACAGGAAGGAGAGGAGGGTCAGCATACGCAGTCCTCCCGAGCGGTGCGGGTCAGCATAGTATTCACCTATTTAGCGTTATTTTCGTGAATAAAACGGCTAGAAGGCAGCTTAGTCGCTTTTTCGGCACGATGCGCTAACCTTCATGACACTGAGTATTAACCCGCTGCCCGGTCAGGTGAATGGCGTGAGTCGTCTAAAGGATGTAAAAAACGATCCGGTACATAACATTCCGATCGTGATTGAAGAAACCCTAAGCTCCAGCGGCATCACCCTGATTGCCCTGTGGGATACGCTGGCTGACAGCCGTTATGAAGTGCAGTGGCCAGAGGACCGGCTGCTGCCGCTGCGTAAGGATTCGGTGATTGCGGTCTATACCCGTCAGGGGCATGGGCAGATTGAACTGGACGATGGCTGCCTGATCGAGCCTCAGGGCCATTGCGCGATTTTCCTCAAACCTGCGCAAATTCGACGTTATCGTTGCCTGGGAATGCTGTGGGATCTGGTCTGGATCGAGATGGTGCCAAACGGTGCGCTGGAGTTCCCGTTCCGGCAGATGATCACTCTGGCGGAATCCCCTGAGTTGATCAGCGAATGTGAACGCGCTGTTGAGCTACTGGAAAGTGTCTCGTCAAGGCAGAAATCCCTCGGTGTCGCCATTGTCAGCAAGTTGATCTACGAATGGCTGACGCTGGCTGATGATGCACTACCGGCAACCGCCAACTTCAAACGGGTCGAGCGGGTCATCTCTGCGCTTCATCAAAACCTGCGACACCGTTGGAGCCTGGAGGAAATGGCCGGCATTGCCCAGTGCAGCCCCGGTCAGCTTCGCAAGCTCTTTATCACCTACACCCATACTTCACCGAAAACCTACGTCCTCAACGCCAAGCTCGATATCGGCAAAGTGCTGCTGGTTCACAAAGGCATGGCCGTCGCTGAAGTCGCCGACAAGCTCGGTTTCCACGATAGCTTCCATTTCAGTAAGGCTTTCAAGGCAAGGTTTGGGGTCGCGCCGTCAGGAGTGAAGCCGCGGGGGGGGGGAGTGCCAAAGATGCGCATCAATGATTCGTGAGGGATAAAAAAGGGTAGCCGCAGCTACCCAGGAGAGAAAAGCCTAGAGGGGAAAGTAGGCCCAGGAGCTTTGGTCGTTATCCTGTTCCAGGTCATACACCGAACCCCAGTTGGGATTGGTTTCGGAATCATCCGCCAGATCTGCAAGATTGTCGGTAATGCAATTGGCGAGAAGTGACATATTCACATTGCGCGACTCCTTACGGAACGACTTGCCCACCAACATCGCGCGCACGGCGAAGGTCTGCACGGTTTCCACCTTGCCTTTGACTTTGTAGCTGACAGAGGACTTCAGATAGAAGGGGGCTTTTTCTTTCAGCTTGTCAAAGTTGATCGCAACCAGTCTGTACTTGCCCGTATCGAGAATCTGCTGTACCGGTGCATACGGGTGGCCGCCAATCAGCAGCACAGGAATACCCGGGTCGCTGCGTTTACCGGCTGGAATGTCCTGAACTTTAAGGTTCAGATGCAGGAAATAGCTCAGAGCTTTGGCACTCACCATCGAGCCACCCCAGGAGCCAATGGTCTGATTCTGCAAGGCATCAAGAGACAGCGGCGCCGTGGATTGACCATCAAACAGGGAGGTCAGCATATCGCCGAAGCCTTCATTACTGTCAGGCTTGTAGTTGATGGGGATCAGCAGGTGCGCTGATTCCATGTGCAGGCCAGCAATGACTTTCATGCGGTTTTTATTCACTTTGCGAGGTTCAGTTTTCGCGAAGTACTGCATGACATCTTCCTGAACAATGGCAGCCGAATAGCGCTTTTCATTCATTCCGATGATGTTGTCGATTGAGCCATCACTCTTGGCAATCTCAAGGGTTGAGCCGTTGGAAAGCGAGTCTTCACAGTAAGACTTGATGTCTTTGCCCATGGAGAAGTAGTTGCCACTCTCACTGCCTGTTCCGACCACAATGTGCTGTTTTACCCCTTTCTCTGCTGTAGCCGCAGGAGCATTGGTTGTTGTAGTGTCATCGGCAAACGCCGTGATTCCCGAGAGACTTAAGCCACCGAGAAGCAAGGCTGAGAGAAGTTTGTTACGGCAATACATAAGACATCCTTGTAGCGTTAGAAAGGGGATTCTTCCTGAGTGGTGGAGTAATCGTTTTCGTGAGTCTGCGTCGAGGAATGGAGGATCGACAGGCAGCCAATGGCAGCCATCAACACGAAAGTGACGACCAGAAGACGGCGCATCCAGCGGGTGGACGTTGCCATTTCAGTTTTTTCTTTGCTCATTTTTCGCGGTCTCGTTCGTGCTTAATAGGAGTCATCTTCGTCAATGTTCATGTCACGAACATTGTTCTCGATACCAATCAGGGCAGCGTTAAAGTCCACCTCAATTTGTTTGAAGGCTTCAAGAGACAGAATTTCCTCAAGCTGACTGTCACCGGTGTTCCTGAAGATGGACATCGCTTCATTGGCCTGTGCCGCAAAGGATTCCATTTCTTTGTATTCCTTCACTTTGCTCTCAAATTTCTGATTGGCTTTCGCCGCGTTATCGAGATTGGTGATGGTCTGGTGATAGGCCGCTTCAACGCGTGTCAGGATCTGGACCTTGCGCTCGTAATTGGGTTTGCCCTTATTTTTCTCATCGATCTGGTTACGCAGTGACTCAACCGCTGCGCCCATCTTGTCACGAGCAGCACGAGCCACATTCAAACGTTCTGCATTAACAATGATCTGGTTATCGAGCTGTGCGATCGCATTCTTGCGCGCTTCCATCGCCATTTTGTTCATGACGAGGTTGCGGGTCTTTTGGCGAACCAGCGGATCCAGCGCTTTTAAGAAACGTAAAGCGAAGAAAATGCCGATGCCACTGGCCAGTAGAAGGACGATGGCAAAGATGCCGGAGATGATCTGGAAGGCGAAGAAGCCCATCAGCATCACCAGGACAAAAAAGGAAGCACCAAAGAAAATGTTGCGGGGGGCTTTGGATACGGGGCGGCTTTTTAGTTCTTCAATTCTGGAAAGCTCATTTTTGCTGTTCTCTAGAATCGAAACAAAACCCGTGGTTTGTTGTGCTTGCTGAACTTCAAGCATGAGTGTCGTTCTCCAAGTCATCATCGAAACTGATGACAGGGCACAACAACAGCTCAAACGTGCACAGCGCAATTGCAACACTGAACTCATTCTCAGGCGATCCTGCCTGATGAGTCGTCGATGACATCCCTGTCAGTAAATCCTATGAGGCGAATTGTATATTATTTGTAACTTATAAGAAACCGAATGTAGTAAATGATTGTTCTACTTTTGGCTGAGCGAGTACCGAGAAAGAGACTCGGCCTGTATGGGCTTTATGGAAACGAATGCTGCTGTTCGGCTGCCGCCTCCAGCATCTGTTGGATCAGGCGGTAATGGCGTTCGGGATGTTCCTGTTGAATCTGGGTGATGAGGTCGAGGGGAGTAAGGCCATTAATATCCGGCACATCAGGGTCGGCACCAAAGTTAAGCAGACGGCGAACGGTTTCGGTTTCTTCACCAACGGCAGCGGCATGAAGCGCCGTCCAGCCAGTACCGGTAAGTTGCTCATGGCTATCAATATCCAGACCGCTGGCCTGCAAATGCTGCATGATCTGCTGGCTAAGGGCGACATCGGGCAGGGCAGCAATCCAGCGTGCAGCCGCCTGATGGTTCAGGAAATTGATCTCAGTTTCAGACGGCGTGCCATGGGAGAGAATTTCTACAGTCAGCCAGCTGATGGGGTAACTATTGGTTGAGGTATCAGCGTAGGTAATCTGCTCTGCTAGTGACAGGCTACTCAGGTAATAGCAGAGTACTGAAAACATCAACACCACAAATGCCAGCAGAATCACGATCGCTCTTTTGATATCCCGCATCTGTGGCTAATCCTTGTATCTATATGTTTCAGGTGCTCAGCATAGTCGATCTCGCTGCATCTTGGGAAAGGCAAACCCTGGTCTTTGCAAAAAAATTACATTGACTCAGGCCTTCGTGCTGACAAACAAAAGCCGCTACACTGCGCTGAATCTGGCGTTTTGATCTTTGGGAGAGTTATGTCGCTAACCGTTTTTTTCCTGCAGTTCACCGGTAGTTATTTTGCGGTCATGGCCAGTCTCACCTTCGGCATTCTGGTGCTGAAGTTGCCCATTGGCAGTGAGCTGAATATGCCGATTCTGGCGGCGTTAAGTTTCTGGTTTATGCTGCAGTTCAGTAAAAAGAACCGGCAGATACCGACAGGCAAGCAGCTCTGGAAGCTGATCGGAGTGGCGTTATTGGGGACTTTGCTTGCCAATGCGCTGATGATTTCGCCGTTTCTGGCGGCAACGTCAAATCCTCTCATGCAATTGGCGTATGGATTAGCCGTGACAGCGCCGCTGCTTTTTATCGCCATAGGTGCCGGCGCATTGCTAATGTTCTGGCACATCAAGCGCAAAACACCGGCGTGGCTGGAAAGTGAGAAGTGATGCACCGCCTGTGGTCATCGTGAGCCAAGCGCCTGAGGGCGCTTTTTTATTGCCCGTCAGGCTCTGATTTGACCTTGTTGGAAATACTGGCTGGGCGAGATCCCCAGTACATTCTTGAACTGGGTGGAGAATGCCGAGGGGCTGTCATAACCAAGGCTTAGGGCCACTGTAGTCACACCTGCACCTTGTCCCAGTTGCACGACTGCTTGCATAAGACAGGCTTGCGTTCGCCAGGTACCAAAGGACTGGCCCGTTTGCTGTCGAAAGAAGCGGGTAAAGTTGCGCTCACTTTTATTGAGTTGCAGCGCCCAGTCTTGCGGGCGGGTCAGAATGCTTGGTGCTTTGCCGAAGTCGGCACAGAGCTGATGCAGCTGCGAATCCTTGGGCATCGGCAGGGTGAGCGGCATGACTGGCGAAGCGGTAATCTCATCAAGAATTAATGCCATTAATCGCCCCTCCCGACTGTCATTCTCATATTCTGCGCCGATGTCGACCGCGCTCAGGAGTAATTGCCGGAGCAGTGGCGATACCCGAATAACCTCGCATCCCGTGGAGTGCCGCGGCTGAAACGCAGGCTCAATGTAAAGGCTGCGTGTGCTTACCCCCATCATGCGGATTTCGTGGGCGATACCGGGCGGAATCCACACGGCGCTGTGAATGGGCACGATCCAGGTGCCTTCATCGGTGAAGACTTCCATGACGCCAGTGCCTGCATAGAGTAACTGCGCACGGCGGTGGCTATGTCGTGGCAGAAGATAGCCATCACGGTAGTCCGTGCCGATAGCCAACACCGGCGTGGGCAAGTGGTCATATTCCTGCAGTTTGACGTTCTGCATCATCGGCGTCCTTTTGGCTGAAAATCGAGAATACTTGGCTCAGCCACGAAAGTCAGCCAGATGCCGGCTCGTTATGCTGTGGCGCGACTTAACACAGGAATGGGAATCGTCTGATGATGTTGTACGGCGTATTGGCTGTGATTGGCCTGGGGGCGGGAATAACGACCGTCTTGTTTGGCTTTGGCGGTGGTTTTTTGATGGTGCCGGTGATGTATCAGGGGCTGATACTCGCCTACGGAGAAGATAGCGCTATCGGGCAGGCGGCCATGCATTGTGCGGTAGCCACGTCCACCAGCCTGATGATTTTCAGCTCCCTGATGGCGACCCGCAAGCATCACAAGGCGGGGACGCTGAAGTGGGCCATAATCCGGCCATTGCTGGGTTTCATTGCCTTGGGAGCGCTGATGGGTGCCGCAGTGGCCACCTGGGTTTCCTCAGCGCCGCTTCGCTGGTTATTTATCAGCTATCTGGGCATCACCATTCTCGATTGCCTGTTTCGTCCCGGCTTTACCGCGCCGTCAAGCGGAGAGGTTCATCCTTTGGGTAAGGTGACGACGGCGATTGGCGGAACCCTGATTGGCGGTGTGGCGGCCTGTCTGGGCGTGGGAGGTAGCGTCATGACTGTACCGATGCTACGCCGTATGGGCGCCTCGATGACTCAGGCCACCGCAATGGCAAGCCCGTTGACCTTCCCGGTTTCCATTGCCGGCACCTTGGGTTTTGTCCTGTTCAGCTGGCAAGAAGGTCAGGCATTGGGCGGCCTGCATCTGGGTTATATCGATGTGCTGGCTCTGTTTGCCATGATGGCAGGCTCCTGGTGTGGCATTCGTTTGGCAAGCCGATGGATTGGCAAACTGCCTGACCGTCTGCACTCGCGTATCTATATCGCGTTACTGATTATCTTCTGGCTCGCCATGTTGCTGTAACGCTTAGTCTTCACCCTCGGAAGGATACTTTCTGCCCAGAAAGTGCCCTCGAACCTGGCTACCGAAGATCAGCTCAAACATCACGGAAATCAGCAGGAACCCGGCGAAGATGGCAACGGCTGAAGGGTCTTGCTGATAGGTATGAGTCAGCAGAATCAGAAGTGCGGCAGCACAGCCCAGGGTGCCAATACCATAAATCAGAACGGGGCCGCCGAGGGTTTTGCGCAGGCGAAAGGCGCTGGCATTCACCAGCGTGAAAATCAGCAGAAAACTGGCGCTGCCAATAATGGCGATCTGCTCAAGTGGCAGGGCATTGGCAATCACCAGGCTGATACCGGCCGTGAGTAATACGCCCATCACCGGCTTATTCCAGATTGGGCGGTTGAACTGGGCAGGAAGCTGACCGTCTTTCGCCAGGGTGTAGCCGAGGCGCGCATTGCCATAAATCGTCGCGTTAATGGCTGAAAGCGTGGCCAGCAATGCCGCAACGGCCACGACCACAAAACCCGTTTGCCCCAGCGCCGGCTGCGCGGCGACTGCCAGAGCGTAATCCTTGGCGCTGGCCAGTTCAGCCTCACTGACGGTGCTGACAGTAATCAGGGCAATGACCACATAAAGCCCAATCACCAGAATCACCGAGAGCAGCAGTGCCAGTGGCAGATTGCGCTTCGGGTTGACGATATCTTCCGCCGCATTGGCAATCAGCTCGAAGCCTTCATAAGCCACAAAGATGATCATCCCGGCGGCGACAATGGAAAAGGCAGAACCCCACTGGCTGACGGCCATTTTACGGGTGTCGACATAGGGCAGGCTGTACCAGATGATAAAAGCCAGCAGCACCACCTTGAACACCACAATGAGGGTCTCGGATTTGCTGACAAAGGTGGCACTGACCAGATTGATCAATGCCGGCAGCAGGATGGCGAGGCTAATCAGAAAGTGTTCACGCAGCGCGCCGCCCGCTGAGTCATAAAAGGTGCCTGCATAGGAGGCGAAGGCTGTAGCGTAAAGGGCGATAGTCACGAGATAGCTTAGCCAGAGCATCACATTGACGCTGCCCGAGGCGAGGTTATTGCCAAAGGCCTGATCAATGAAATAGACCGTGCCGCCGCGGTTCGGGAAGTGAACACTGAGGCGCGCATAAGCCACTGCGGTAATGAGTGCGACAACCCCGGCAATCAGAAATGCCATGGGCGTTGCGCCATGAGCAATGGAAACGGCTTCACCCAATACCGCGAAAATCCCTCCGCCGACCATACCGCCCACACCAATGGCGATAGCGCCAATCAAGCCGATCCTGTCCTTTTGCGCGGTTGTCTGTTGTGTCACCTGAGACTCCTTTCCTTTATGCCCGCGAGTTCAGCCGTCCTTATACCACGATAAGGCGGTCACAAAGGGGGAAGTCAGGCGCAGATTGACGCAGGTCGCTGATGGGGAAAGAGCATTGATGCAGAAATAAAAAAGGCAGAGGGGGAACCTCTGCCAATCAAGTTTGCACTTGAGGAAAGCTAAGACACTCAGCAAGGGATACCCAAGGGCATCCGCAGTATTCCGGGACTTTCGCCCCGGGAATTCGTTTTACGCGTGATACTTGGCATCCACGTCATTGATAGCGTTAACGTTGCCTGCGGAACGGCCGTTCTCATCAAAGGTTTCCTTGAGGAAGGCATCCGCGATGGACTTGGCGACTTCCGCACCGATCACACGGGCACCCATGGTGATGATCTGTGCATTGTTGGACAGGGCAGCGCGCTCAGCCGAATAGGTGTCGTGGGTCAGCGCCGCACGGATGCCCGGAACCTTGTTGGCGGCGATGCAAACGCCGATACCAGTACCACAGACCAGAATGGCACGGTCGTATTCACCGGCGATGACGGCTGAGGCAACGCGATCAGAAAGGGTGGCGTAGAACGCATCCGGGCCTTCGTCGGTGCGGGAAATTTCAGACACCTCAAAACGGTCTTTCAGGTAATCCGCCAGAACTTTGGCCAGACCTTCACCTGCGCTATCGCCTGCAATTGCTAATTTCATGACAGTCTCTCCTGATAAAGGTTATTGGAGGAATCAGACCAGTGCTGCGCACTTGGCCAGAATGTTGAGGTAGCCATCGACGTTCCAGGCGGAGCGGCCAATAAAGAGGCCGTCGATGTGCGGGCATTGAATCAGTTCTTCGCAGTTCTCGGGGTTGACCGAGCCGCCATAAAGGCAAGGGACGCGGCGTCCAAGAACGTCTTCCGCCACGGCAATAATTTCTGCCTGACGGGCATCAGCGTAGTCGGAGGTGGCAGGAATGCCATTTACGCCGATAGCCCAGACGGGCTCGTACGCAAGCAGAATCGTGGCATTTTTCTGCGCATCGCTCAGTTTGGACAGGGCGCCGCGCACCTGTTCGGTCAGTACTTCCTGGGCACGACCGGCTTCGCGTTCTTCCAGTGTTTCACCAATACAGATCAGCGGAATCAGGCCATGACGCACGGCGGCTTCCGTCTTGAGCCCCACGGTTTCATTGGTTTCGCCAAAGTGCTCACGGCGTTCAGAGTGGCCCAGTTCGACAATATCGAGGGCACAGTCTTTCAGCATCAGCGGGGAAACTTCACCCGTCCAGGCGCCTTCGTCTGCCCAGTGCATGTTCTGTGCACCCACTTTTACCGAGGAAGAAGCCAGTGCGGCTTTGACCTGACGCACATTGGTGAATGAGGGAATCACAAAGCGCTGAATCCCGGCGTGACGGCTGCCATCAGCGGCCGCCAGTTGCTCGGCGAAGACCATCGCCTCAGCCAGCGTCTTGTTCATCTTCCAGCTGGTACCAATCCAAAATTGGGGTGCTGCACTCATATTGAATCCTTATCGGGGCTCATTGACAGAGGGTGAGTTCTATCCCGGCTTTCTCAAGGGCGGCGCGGGCATCGTCTGCGGGTGCTTTATCGGTAATGACCGTATCAAATTCGGACAAGTCCGCCAGAACGTGCAGGGCGGTGCGTCCAAATCGGTTGTGATTAATCAAAAGACAGGTGCGGGCGGCAGAAGCCATCATCGCGCGCTTGGCGCGTACCACTTCATCATCCATATGGAAAACGCTGGTGCCACTGACGGCTGGGCTGGAGAGAAACGCGACATCCGCACGCAGCTGACGTAAAGACGCTTCCGTTACCACGCCAAAAAAGCCGTTGTACTTGGCGGAATAGGCACCACCAAGCGCAATCAGGCGAATGCCGGTTTCGGCTTTCAGGCAGTCAATCACCGCCGCATTATTGGTAATCACCGTGAGCGGGCGCTTTTCCTTGAGCTTTTCACCCAGCACGGCGGCCATGGAGCCATCATTGACCATCACGGTCATACCGGGCTCGATCAGCTCCAGAGCACGGGTCGCCATCGCTTCCTTGGCACCGGTATCTTTCTTTTCCCGAAAGCGAAAATCACTTTCGAACTGAGTGCCAGCCTCAATGGTGGCGCCACCGCGAACTTTACGCAGCAGGCCGCTTTGCTCCAGCTCATCCAGATCCCGGTGCACCGTCATCCGGGTCACTTCAAAGCGCTGCGACAGCTCTTCAAGATCCACCGCGCCGTGTTCGACCAGTAAGTCCATGATTGCCTGTTGGCGCTCATCGCGTTTCATAACTCTGAATGCCCTCCGGCGTGGCTTTGTCTGTGATATTGCCGCGAAGTATAACACCTGATTTTGTTCTAAGTAACATTATTGATGTTACATAAAACAAAAAATGTTTTATATTGGCTGTTATCAGGAGGAGGGAGTCACCCTGGTCGGGCTTCTTCCTCTCTGATACCCCGCAACAACTCATGGCGTCCTCGATATTCGCCCTATTGATTGCCACGCCATCACGCACCCATAACAACAAACAGGTGAGTTCATGACTGCTGCCGATGCCGCTTTAAACCGTTCACTGGCGAACTGTATTCGCGCCTTATCCATTGATGCCGTGGAAGCGGCAAACTCCGGCCATCCCGGTGCTCCACTCGGTATGGCTGACGCTGCGACGGTGCTTTATCGCCATCATCTGAAGTTTGATGCCAGCCAGCCGGACTGGTTTGACCGCGATCGCGTGGTGCTTTCCAACGGCCATGCCTCGATGATGTTATATAGCCTGTTATATCTCACAGGTTATGAAGACATGACGCTGGATCAGATCCGTAATTTCCGCCAGTGGGGCTCAATCACTGCAGGGCATCCTGAATATGGCCACGCCAAAGGGGTTGAAATCACCACCGGCCCGTTAGGTCAGGGCATTGCGGGAGCGGTGGGTATGGCAATGGCGGAAAAAGCCCTGGCGGCAGAGTTCGGCGATAGCATCGTTAATCACCACACCTATGTTTTTCTCGGGGATGGCTGTCTGCAGGAAGGCATCGGTCAGGAAGCCATTAGCCTTGCGGGTCACCTGGGCCTCGGCAAACTGGTCGTTCTCTATGATGACAATGAGATCACTATCGACGGTAAAACCTCGGTGTCGTTCTCCGAAGATGTCCCGGCGCGACTGGCCGCCTGTGGCTGGCATGTACAAAAGTGTGATGGTCACGATGCCGCTGCACTGGATGCGGCGATTACCGACGCAAAAGCGGTAACAGATAAGCCCTCTTTGATTGCCATGAAAACCGTGATTGGTTTTGGCTCGCCTAACAAGGCAGGCTCAGCGGCATCTCACGGTTCTGCTCTGGGTGCTGAGGAAGCTAAAGCCACCAAGAAGGCCCTGGGCTGGGAGGCGGATCCTTTTGATATTCCGGTAGAGCTGTTGGGCGCCTGGCGTGACACGGGAAGCCGTGGTGCCACCGAGCGCATTCGCTGGGAGTCGCGTGTTCAGTCACTGCCTGAGAATGTGCAGTCTGAACTCAAGCGTCGTCTGGCGCAGGCGTTGCCATCAAACTATGACGAGGCTTATCTGAACGCGCGAGCTGCGCTGGCTGAGAACCCACAAAACGTCGCGACCCGTAAAGCCAGTCAGATGGCGCTGGAAGTGCTCACTCCCATACTGCCGGAGATGATTGGCGGTTCAGCGGATCTGACCAGCTCGAACCTCACGCGGGTTAAAGCGGTCGACACCCAATACAGCCGCGAAGCAGCGGGGCGTTATGTGGGTTATGGCGTTCGTGAGTTTGGCATGGCCGCCATGATGAACGGCATGTCCGTGCACGGTGGTTTGCTGCCCTACGGCGGCACCTTCCTGGTGTTTTCTGACTACGCCCGTAACGCCATTCGCCTTTCTGCACTCATGGGGATCGGCACCGTTTATGTCATGACTCACGACAGCATCGGTCTGGGTGAGGATGGCCCGACTCACCAGCCGGTGGAGCATCTGGCTTCTCTTCGCGCTATTCCTAACCTGTTGGTTTTCCGTCCTGCGGATGTCGTCGAAACGCTGGAGTGTTGGGATCTGGCGGTGCGCTCTCGTTCAACACCTTCCTTGCTCGCGCTGTCCCGCCAGAATGTGCCACAGCTGCGTCTGGAAAAAGACAGCACCAATCGCTCTGCACAAGGGGCTTATGTGCTGCGTACCTTTGGTGAGAAGCGTGACCTCACTCTGTTAGCCACCGGCACGGAAGTCTCTCTGGCGATAGAGGCTGCAGAAGCGCTGCATGAGCAGGGCGTCGGTGTGGCCGTGGTTTCCATGCCGAGCTGGGAGTTGTTCGAAGCTCAGGAAGCGGACTACAAACAGGCGGTATTGGGTTCCGCTCCTCGCATTGCGATTGAAGCCGCAGGCAAGTTTGGCTGGACGCGCTATGTCGCCTGTGAGGATGACGTGATCGGGATGAATGGCTTTGGCGCGTCGGCACCGGCGGAAACGCTGTATGAGAAATTCGGTATCACCCGCGAAGCCATTGTTCAACGAGCGCAGGAGCTGATGGCCTAAGCCATCCGTTTCTGCTCATCGCTTGCTTATCAAGGTTTACCGCTTACTAACAATAAAAAGGAGAGTTCCACATGAAGTTCTTTGTCGATACCGCCGTCATTGATGATATCCGCGAGCTGAATGATTACGGTCTGCTGGATGGCGTGACGACTAACCCGAGTCTGATTGCCAAATCGGGCCGTAACTTTATTGAAGTGATCAGCGAAATTTGCGCGCTGGTCGATGGGCCTGTCTCGGCAGAGGTCGCCTCTATGGATTATGCGTCCATGATCAAAGAGGGCGACTATCTGGCGACGTTGGCCGATAACGTGGTGATCAAGCTGCCATTAACGTTAGACGGTCTTAAAGCCTGCCGCTATTTCAGTCAAAAGGGCATTAAAACCAACGTAACTCTGTGCTTTTCGGCTAATCAGGCACTGCTCGCTGCCAAAGCCGGGGCGACCTACATTTCGCCGTTTTTGGGGCGTCTGGACGATCTGAATCTGGATGGCATGGAGCTGATTCGTGAAATTCGTGCGATCTACGATAACTACGGTTTTGCCACTGAAATTCTGGCCGCTTCCGTTCGCACGGCTAACCATGTCAAAGAGGCTGCTATTGCCGGAGCAGATGTAGCGACTATCCCACCGGGGGTGATTAAAGGACTGGCAAATCATGTGTTGACGGACAAGGGTCTTGAGCAGTTCGCCAAGGACTGGGCATCGACCGGTCAAACCATTCTTTAAACGGGTCACACGTTGGTAGTAAAGCGGGTTAATTGCCCGCTTTTTTTCTTTCCAGCGTCCACTGAATTGCCAGGATTCCGATAAAGAAGAGCAGGAAGGCGGCGAAGGATAGCCAATTCTGCAGCGCTTCCTGACTCGCTATGTCTGAGCTGTCGATCAGCCTCTGCCCGATACTGTCAGGCAGACCAAAACCTATTCGCAGCAGTAGTGCAGAAAGGCAAAAAGCCGCGAGTGTAGCCAGCGCAAGTTGTAATAAGTGTCGGCGTAATAAAGACACGGTGAGGCCTCTTCCCTGAAGGCTTTCATTAATGCCGGGCACAAAAAAAACGGACCCGAAGGTCCGTTTTTCATTTCGCCTAAGGCTTAGGCAGCAACGGTCGGGATGACAGACGCTGCAGCTTTCTTGTAGGACTCGATTTCATGGAAATTCAGGTAACGGTAAACGTCATCTGCCATGGTGTCGATCTTACGGGCGATTTCCATGTACTCGGCAACGGTAGGCAGCTTGCCTTTGATGGCAGCAACCGCCGCCAGTTCGGCAGAAGCCAGATACACGTTGGCACCATTACCCAGACGGTTCGGGAAGTTACGGGTAGAGGTGGATACCACAGTGGTGTTGTCGCCAACACGCGCCTGGTTACCCATACACAGTGAACATCCTGGCATCTCGGTACGTGCTCCGGCGCGGCCGAAGATACCGTAGTAGCCTTCCTCGGTCAGCTGGAACTGGTCCATCTTGGTAGGAGGTGCGATCCACAGACGAGTGGGCACGGTGCCGCCGTTAGCTTCCAGCAGTTTGCCGGCCGCACGGAAGTGACCGATGTTGGTCATGCAGGAACCGATGAACACTTCATCAATCTTGTCGCCGGCCAGTTCAGACAGCGGCTTGATGTCATCAGGATCGTTCGGGCACGCCAGCAGCGGCTCGGTGATGGTGGCCAGATCGATCTCGATGATTTCCGCGTATTCAGCGTCAGCATCGCCTTCCATCAGTTCAGGGTTAGCCAGCCACTCTTCCATGGACTTGATGCGGCGCTCGATGGTGCGCACATCGCCGTAGCCCTGGGAGATCATCCACTTCAACATGGTGATGTTGGAGTTGATGTATTCGATGATGGGCTCTTTATCCAGCTTGATGGTACAGCCCGCCGCAGAACGCTCGGCAGAGGCATCAGACAGCTCAAATGCCTGCTCGACTTTCAGCTTGGGCAGACCTTCAATTTCCAGGATGCGGCCGGAGAAGCAGTTCTTCTTGCCTTTTTTCTCAACGGTCAGCAGGCCTTTCTGGATGGCTGCGTAAGGAATGGCGTTCACCAGATCACGCAGGGTGATGCCAGGCTGCATTTCGCCTTTGAAGCGAACCAGTACAGACTCAGGCATGTCCAGAGGCATAACACCAGTCGCAGCGGCGAAAGCCACCAGACCGGAACCCGCTGGGAAGGAGATACCAATCGGGAAACGGGTGTGAGAATCACCACCGGTACCGACGGTGTCAGGCAGCAGCATACGGTTCAGCCAGGAGTGGATAACACCATCACCAGGACGCAGGGAAACGCCGCCACGGTTCATGATGAAGTCGGGCAGAGTGTGATGGGTGTCAACGTCAACAGGCTTAGGATAGGCCGCGGTGTGACAGAAAGACTGCATGGTCAGGTCAGCAGAGAAGCCCAGACACGCCAGATCTTTCAGCTCATCACGGGTCATGGGGCCAGTGGTGTCCTGAGAACCAACGGTGGTCATCTTGGGTTCGCAGTAAGTGCCGGGACGGATACCGTCGACACCACAGGCGCGGCCAACCATTTTCTGCGCCAGAGAGAACCCTTTGCCAGAATCAGCAGGCTGATCAGGGGTACGGAACAGGTCAGATACGCCAAGGCCCAGTGCTTCACGGGCTTTGGTGGTCAGGCCACGGCCGATGATCAGGTTGATACGGCCACCGGCACGTACTTCGTCCAGTAGTACCTGAGACTTAAGCTCAAAGGTTGCCAGAACGTCGTCAGAACCGTGACGGGTGACTTTGCCTTCGTAAGGGTAGATGTCGATGACATCACCGGTTTCCATGTTGGAAACATCAACTTCGATAGGCAGGGCGCCAGCATCTTCCATGGTGTTAAAGAAGATAGGAGCAATTTTGCTGCCCAGGCAGAAACCGCCGTCGCGCTTGTTAGGGATGAAAGGAATGTCATCCCCCATGTACCACAGTACGGAGTTGGTTGCGGATTTACGGGAAGAGCCGGTACCGACAACGTCACCCACGTAAGCGACAGGGAAGCCTTTTTCTTTCAGTGCTTCGATGGTTTCCAGCGGCTTTTCAACACCTTCGCGAGGCATCTTCAGCATTGCCAGAGCGTGCAGTGGGATGTCAGGACGTGACCAGGCATCAGGAGCGGGTGACAGGTCGTCAGTGTTGGTTTCGCCAGGTACTTTGAATACGGTCAGGCTGATTTTCTCAGCAACCTTTTTGCGCTTGGTGAACCACTCGCCTTCAGCCCAGGACTGCATGATCTGCTTGGCGAATTCATTGCCTGCATCGGCTTTTTCCTTCACGTCATGGAAGGCATCAAACATCAGCAGGGTGTGGGACAGTGCCTTGGCGGCAACAGGAGCCAGCTCGCTGTCGTCCAGAGCAATGATCATGGGCTCGATATTGTAACCGCCCAGCATGGTGCCCAGCAGTTCAACAGCTTTAACCTTGGAGATCAGGGGAGAGGTGGCTTCGCCTTTGGCGATAGCTGCCAGGAAACCGGCTTTAACATAGGCCGCCTGGTCAACACCGGCAGGAACGCGGTTGGTCAGCAGTTCCAGCAGGAATTCTTCTTCACCAGCAGGTGGGTTTTTCAGGAGATCCACCAGAGCGACGGTTTGCTCTGGGTCCAGGGGCTTGGGAGGAATCCCCTGCGCAGCACGTTCTGCTACGTGTTCACGGTAAGCATCAAGCACGGTATAGCCCTCATCATTATATATGTAGCCGAGTCGGGATGACGTCAGCGAAACAGACACACTGTCCGATTCGACCCTGCTCGGTATGGAGTGCAATGAATCCATACCGTGAAGAGTCAGCCTCTGCGGGACACCTCCAAAAACCTACCATGCCGTGCTTCAGGACCCGATTTTCAGGATCATGCTGGTTTTTGGAGATGCCCCCAGCGGGTCTTGATATTGGGTGCGCGAAGTTTAACTCAATCCCGTGATTAAGTTAAGTATCGCCCGGATTTCAACAAGTTAGACTTTTGGATAGGCGACAACCTGCGGCGCAGTCGAACAACAGTAAAGCGTAGTCCAAGAACCGCGAAATTGCAGATCGTAGCTGCTATAATCCCGCGCTGTTATTGCAAGACGCTGGTATGGGAAATTAACGTGGCCTCACTGAACGACGCGCTGGATTCAATTCGTTCCTTTCTTAACTGTGAAACCCCGGATGCCTGGGTGCAGGCGGCGCTTAAGCATCAGGATGTGATGCTGGTGGATCACGCCCACTGCGAGCAAAAAGCCGCTGCAACGGCGATGGCGCTGATTTATCGCTACCCCGATCGCGCTGAGCTGCTGACCAAAATGGCGCGTCTTGCCCGTGAGGAGCTGATTCACTTTGAACAGGTACTCACCATTCTGGCCAAGCGTAATATCGAGTTTCGTCATATTGGTGCTGCGCGTTATGCCTCAGGCCTTCGTCGCCATGTGCGCACCTCTGAGCCTTATCGGCTGGTCGATGTGATGATTATTGGTGCCTTCGTTGAGGCGCGCTCCTGCGAGCGCTTCGCCAAGATTGCCCCGCACCTCGATGAAGAGCTGGGTGCCTTCTATACCAGCCTGCTGAAAAGTGAAGCGCGCCATTACCAGCATTACCTCAAGCTGGCGCGGGAATACGCCACCGGCCCGATTGAAGATCGCATCGCTTTTTTTGCTGAGAAAGAAGCCGAACTGGTGCTGTCGGAAGATGAGCAGTTCCGTTTCCACAGCGGTGTGCCTGCCGCCCAGTATCAAGCGGCCTGAGGCGTACTCATCGAGCAACCGTGATAACTGAGGCCGCCAAGACGGCCCTTGAGATTCGTCTCGATTAACCAGATAACATCAAGCCCGGTGTGCGTGCCGCGCTGTAGTGATGAAGAGTGAAGACTGACGTGACCCAACAACGACCTGATATCCGTGCCGAATTAGCCAAACGTATCCTGATTCTGGATGGCGGCATGGGCACCATGATCCAGAACCAGAAGCTGGAAGAAGCCGACTTTCGTGGTGAGCGCTTCGCTGACTGGCCGCTGGATATCAAGGGCAACAACGACTTGCTGGTGATCACGCAGCCTGAGGTGATCAGCAATATCCACCGTGCTTATCTTGATGCCGGTGCCGATATTCTGGAAACCAACACCTTCAACGCTACCCGCATCGCCATGGCGGATTATGAGATGGAAGCCCTGTCTCATGAGATCAACCTCGAAGCAGCGAAGATCTGTCGTGCGCTGGCCGATGAGTACAACCACTCCAATCCTGAAAAGCCGCGTTTTGTCGCCGGGGTACTTGGCCCGACCAACCGCACCGCGTCGATTTCTCCGGATGTTAACGACCCGGGCTTTCGTAACGTCAGCTTTGATCAGCTGGTAGAAGCCTACACCGAATCCATTGACGGTCTGGTGAAGGGCGGGGCGGATCTGATTCTGATCGAAACCATCTTCGATACCCTGAACGCCAAGGCGGCGATTTTCGCCTGCCGTGCCTATTTTGATGATCATGGCCTGTCTTTGCCGATCATGATCTCCGGCACCATTACCGACGCTTCAGGCCGAACCCTGTCCGGCCAAACGACAGAAGCGTTCTATAACTCGGTCAACCACGCTGAGCCTGTCTCGATTGGCCTTAACTGTGCTCTGGGGCCGAAGGATCTGCGTCAGTACGTAGAAGAATTAAGCCGTGTTTCCACCACTTATGTGTCAGCTCACCCGAATGCGGGTCTGCCGAATGAGTTTGGTGAGTACGATGAAACCCCTGAGGAAATGCTGGCCGAAGTCGGCCAGTGGATTGATGAAGGCTTCATCAACATTCTCGGCGGTTGCTGCGGTACCACGCCTGAGCACATCAAAGCCTTTGCTGATTATGTGAAAGGCAAAGCGCCCCGTGAAATTCCGCAGGTGCCGGTGGCCTGTCGTCTGGCCGGCCTTGAGCCTGTTACCATCGCGGAAGACAGCCTCTTCGTGAACGTGGGTGAGCGTACCAACGTCACCGGTTCGGCCATGTTCAAGCGTCTTATTAAAGAAGGCCTGTATGACGAGGCGTTAGTCGTCGCGCGTCAACAGGTGGAAAACGGCGCGCAGGTAATCGATATCAACATGGACGAGGGCATGCTTGATGCGCTCGAAGCCATGACCCGTTTCCTGAACCTGATCGCCGGTGAGCCGGATATCGCCAAAGTACCGATCATGATCGACTCCTCCAAGTGGGAAGTCATCGAAGCGGGCCTTAAGTGCATTCAGGGTAAAGGCATCGTGAACTCCATTTCCCTGAAAGAAGGGGAAGAGAAGTTCATTCAGCAGGCAACGCTGGTGCGCCGTTACGGTGCGGCGGTGATCGTGATGGCCTTCGATGAAGTCGGGCAGGCCGATACCGAAGCGCGCAAAATCGAGATCTGTACCCGTTCTTATAAGATCCTGACCGAGCAATTGGGCTTCCCGCCGGAAGATATTATTTTCGACCCCAATATCTTCGCCATCGCGACCGGTATTGAAGAGCACAACAACTACGCCGTCGACTTTATTCAGGCGTGTCGCGTAATCAAGAAAACGCTGCCTTACGCCAAGATTTCCGGCGGTGTGTCCAACGTTTCTTTCTCCTTCCGTGGCAATAACCCGGTGCGTGAAGCGATTCACTCGGTGTTCCTGTACTACGCGATCCGCGAAGGCATGACCATGGGTATCGTCAACGCCGGTCAGCTGGCAATTTACGAAGATATTCCGGCAGAACTGCGTGATGCGGTCGAGGATGCGGTACTCAACCGCCACGACGATGCCACCGAAAAGCTGCTGGAGATTGCGCCAAAGTACAACTCCACCGGTCAGGCGGCGGAAAACAAAGCCGATACCAAATGGCGCGAACTGCCCGTCAATGAACGTCTGAGCCATGCGCTGGTCAAGGGTATTGCTGACTTCGTCGATGATGACGTCGAAGAAGCCCGTCATCAGTTCAGCCGTCCGCTGGAGCTGATCGAAGGCCCGCTGATGGACGGGATGAGCATCGTCGGCGACCTCTTTGGCGCGGGTAAAATGTTCCTGCCGCAGGTGGTGAAATCGGCGCGTGTGATGAAAAAAGCTGTGGCTTATCTCATGCCCTTTATCGAGGAAGAGAAGCGCCAGAATCAGGACCTTGCGGGTACCTCAAGTTCCGCCGGTAAAGTGCTGATGGCCACCGTTAAAGGTGACGTGCACGACATCGGTAAAAATATCGTCGGCGTGGTGCTGCAATGTAATAACTATGAAATCGTCGACCTCGGTGTCATGGTGCCTGCCGAGAAGATTCTGCGTACCGCCCGTGAAGAGAAGTGCGATGTTATCGGCCTGTCCGGCCTGATTACCCCGTCGCTGGATGAAATGGTGCACGTCGCCAAGGAAATGCAGCGTCAGGATTTCCATATCCCGCTGATGATCGGTGGCGCCACCACCTCGAAGATTCACACGGCGGTTAAGATCGAGCCGAACTACCACAATAATCAGGTGGTGTACGTGCCGAACGCGTCGCGCTCCGTCAGCGTTGTCAGCCAGCTGCTGAGCAAGGTGCACCACGACCGCTTTGTAGCTGAAGTCAAAGCCGAATACGAAGAGCTGCGTGAGCGCCATCGCAACAAGCGCGGCGATGCCCAGCGTGTGACGCTGGAGCGTGCACGTTCCAACCCTGAGCCTCTGCAATGGAAAGGCTACGAGCCACCCGTGCCGAAGCAGCAGGGGCTGATTGTGCTTGATGATGTGTCGCTGGAAACCCTGCGTAAGTACATCGACTGGACGCCGTTCTTCGCTTCCTGGGAACTGGCAGGGCGCTACCCGCGCATTCTGACCGATGAAGTAGTCGGTGAAGAGGCGACCAAGCTCTTTAACGATGCGCAGGCCATGCTGGATCAGATCATTGCCGAGAAGTGGCTGCGCCCGCGTGCGGTGCTGGAGTTATTCCCGGCCAACAGCCGTGGCGATGACATCGTCATCTGGACGGATGAAACCCGCAGCGAAGAGCGCATGGTGCTGCATCATCTGCGTCAGCAAACCCAGAAGATCGAAGGCAAATACAACCACTGCCTGAGTGATTACGTCGCGCCGGAAGGCATTGCCGATTACTTCGGCGCTTTTGCGGTGTGCGCCGGTGAAGGCATTGATCACTGGGTGGAGAAGTTTGAAGCCGATCACGATGACTACAAATCCATCATGATCAAGGCGCTGGCGGACCGCTTTGCCGAAGCCTTCGCAGAATACCTGCATGAGTGCGTGCGTAAGGATTACTGGGGCTACGCGCCCGATGAAAATCTCAGCAACGAAGAGCTGATCAAAGAGAAATATCAGGGAATTCGACCTGCGCCGGGTTATCCGGCCTGTCCTGATCACCTTGAGAAGAAGCTCATGTGGGAGCTGATTTTACCCGAGGAGAAAGCCGGTATTACCCTGACGGAATCCATGGCGATGTTCCCGACGGCAGCGGTGTCTGGCTGGTACTTCAGCCATCCGGAATCCAAATATTTCGGCGTGGGTAAAATCAGTGAGGATCAGGTGGAAGACTACGCTCACCGCGCAGGCATGGAAAAACATGTCGCCGAGCGCTGGCTTTCGCCAAACCTGGGTTACGAGCCTGAGGACTAATCCTCAGAGTGATAAAAAAACCGGCCTCGGCCGGTTTTTTGTGTCTGGAGAATGAGGGGGTCGTTTCAGAGAGCCAGGTGCTGCTCAATAAACGCATCAACAGCAGAGGTGTAATCCGAAGGCTGACCCAGTTCATCATTAATCTGTCGGTGGGATAAATCCTCAGGCAGTACCGCTGAACTCCCGCCCTGTGCTTGCCAGGCCATCGATGCTTCAGACGCCTGCTCACATGCAGTGCGGCGTCGGCTGGAGCATACAAACAGCGAGGGGACGGGCTGTTTGATGTGATGCACGGGCGAGACTTTTTCCCAGAACGCCTCCTCCTTGCCAAAGGCTTTGTCATAAAGCGGGAAGTGACGCGCACGCATGATTTTTGGCACATCCAGCGCCGCTGAGTCGAGCAGGATGCTCGCTCGCCAGGGCTGCAAGCCGGGATAGGCTCGTGGGTTGGCACTAATCAGAGCCAGTAAATGCGCACCGGCGGAATGGCCAATCACAATGATGTTCTTTACCGCCATTTGCGTATTGGCATTGGGAATCTGGATTTTTGAGATTGCCATTGCGACCGCCTGCGCCTGAACGTCGGGATTCGCATCAGGCAGTAGCGGGTAATTGATGCTCATAAAGGCGTAGCCCTGATCAATAAAGTGCTGCCCCTTATTCGCAATCACCGCTTTAGCGGATTTATCACCGGTACGCCATGCGCCACCGTGCACTATCACAATGATGGCTTTGGGTGGATGAGCGGGCAGGTAGATATCCAGCTTTTCTTTAGCCGTAAACCCGTAGGAGAGATCAAAGGAGCGCTGCGCACCCAACGAATCTTTTCCTTTCCAGCCTTCTGAGGATTCCAGCATGGCGCTGGTGTCGGCGGTTAAACGCTCGGGCGCAGCGACAACCTGAGCGGAGCCGGCAAGCGTGAGTAACAGCAATACGGAGCGGACTAAGCGCATGGTGAATACCTGAAAGTGGCATTCATCGACAATAGTCTTACTCGCGAAAGAAAAAAATGAGGTAAATGCTTAATTTTATAGGCGGACTACAGTCTGCAGCCCGCCTGAGCCAACTCGTTACTTCCTGGGTTTTACCGATGGCTGGTCGCCAGTGCCAGCAATAGCCCAAAACAAACCAGCAAGCCACCGAAGGCACGATCAATCCAGTGACGGATCGCCAGTAATTTCTCACGCACGGCGCCTGCTGAAAAACACAATGCGACCAGACTAAACCAGAGCATATGGGCAACGGAGATAAAGAGGCCGTAGCTGATTTGCACCACAAGCGACGTATCGGGGTTCACTACCTGCATAAAAAGGCTAACGACAAACACGGTGGTTTTGGGATTTAACGCGTTAGTAAGAAAGCCAGTTCTCAATGCGGCAAAGTCTGACATGGGCCTGGCATCACTGGCGACTGAACTTGTCGACGGTTGAGTTCGCAGCATTTTGACGCCGAGATAGATCAGATAAACAGCGCCCGCCATTTTGATCAGATTAAACAGCCAGAGTGATTGCTGAATCAGAAGCCCTACACCGATCAGGGTGTAGCTCACATGAATAAGCACGCCCAGGCCAATGCCGAGCGCAGTCAGCACACCCGCTCGGCGCGATAGCATCAGGCTATTGCGACTGACCATGGCAAAGTCCGGCCCCGGACTAATAACCGCGAGTATCGTTATTGTGATTACAGCAAACAGTTCAGTCACAGGAGCTCCTGTCGTAAAGTAGGTTTTATTAGATATTAGCGAGCACTCTGGGCGATGAATAACGATGGTTTCTGACAATAGTTGTGAATTTGAATCACAGAAAGAAGAACGATTGCCTTCTTTGCTCGCCTTGCGTTGCTTCGAAGCTGCAGCGCGGCATGAGAACTTCAGCCGGGCTGGCGAGGAGCTGCATCTCACCCATGGCGCAATCAGCCGTGCCGTTCGTTTGTTGGAAGATGAGCTGGACACCCGACTGTTTGAACGACGCAACCGGGGGGTGTTCCTGACCGAAGCGGGGCAGAGGCTTGCGCAGGCGGTTGAAAGTGGGCTTGGGCTGATGCGAAGTGCTGTCAGTGAGTTACGTGCAGCTGGACGGCAGAAAAAACGCTGGGTGCTGTCCTGCGAACCCACACTATTAATGCGCTGGCTCATTCCGCGCTGGCAGGATTTTCAGTCTCGTTATCCTGATGTTGATGTGCATCTGGTGGCCGGTGGCGGGCCGTTCTCCTTTACTAACGGCATTGACCTTGCCATCCGCCGTAATGATTTTCCGCTGCCGGCGGGTTTCCACACTCACGTGCTTTTCAATGAAAGGATTGGTCCTGTTTGCCGTCCCGATAAGGAGGAAGACTGGTTTACTCCGGCGAGTGAAAAGACGGTGCTCAAGAAGGATGCACCCCGACTTCATACCCGAACCCGTTTGCAAGCCTGGGAAGAGTGGGCGGCAGTGAGTCAGCAGCCAGAGCCGGAGGCAACCGAACAAACCTTCGAACATTTTTACTTCAGTTTGCAAGGGGCTATGGCCGGACTGGGTGTGGCGATTGGGCCGTGGCATCTGGTGTGTGATGACGTTGCCAATGGGCTATTAAGTGCACCACGTGGGTTTATCGAGGATGGATCAACGTATTGTCTGATCTCACCGAAGCCCATCGAACCCTTAAGCTTTGAGGCTGAACTATTGCGTTGGCTGCAGAATCAGGCCTGAGAACTGAAATAAAAAAAGCGCCCCGTGGGGCGCCTTGAACTAGCTCTGTTGCAGGGGTAGTTGCGAAGAGCGTTCTCTAAACAGTCGATGAACTGCCAACCCTGTGCTTGCCAGCAGAATAAGTGCTGCACCAATCATTGAGCCGCCACCCACAAACTCACCAAGGAAGGTCACACCCAGGAACATGGTGATGACCGGCTCAATAGTCGACAGCACTGAGGCGATCGTTGGGCCTACCAGATTTAGGCCAGCCACGAAGGTCAGGATGCCGATCAGCGTACCCATCACTGCCATCATCGTTACCGCGCCCCACCCACGTGGAGTGGAGGGCAGGTGTACGCCATTCCACAAGGACAAGCCAAGGAAAATGATACCGGCAGAAATTACGACCACAGTGGATGAGCTGATCGGGTGGCTACCGGCACCAATACGGCTGCCAAGCAAAATGTAGAAGGTGTAAACCAGTGCGGAATTCAGTCCGAGAAGCACGCCCACAATGGTGCTTTGCAGGCCAGTGCCCAGTAGAAAGAAAAGTCCGATACTGACACCACACAGCGCCAGCCATTCCGGTTTGCCAAAACGCTCAAGACCTAAAATAGCTGATGCAACCGTCACCATGACCGGCGAGGTATAGAGCAGCAGAGAAACGGTCCCGGAAGTGGCAAAGTTCAGCGCCTTGAAATAGGACCAGGCGGTGATGGCATAAAGCACACCCATGATGATGTAGCCACGCATCGCCCGTGCTTTGGGCCACGGGTAGCGCCGCGCAATAATCACCGCCACCAGGACCACCGCGGCAATGCCAAAGCGCATGGCAAGGAGAGTTGAGGTGTCAACGCCGGCAGCATATGCCTCATGGGCAAAGAGTGCCAGACCGCCAAAACCAACTGCAGAGCACAGGATCAGCAAAGAACCTAATACGCTTTTCATCGGGGTACGCTCGCCAGAGAAGGTGAGAAAACAGGGTGGTTAATGCGAGCGATTGTGAGATAGTTGCTGTTCTGCAACAACTCAATTATTTCTGGCATAAGGCATAAAAAAATTATGTCTCAATTTCCGGCTTTACCGCCGCTGAGTTCATTACGGGCCTTTGAAGCAGCCGCCCGACAGGAAAGTTTTCAGCGTGCTGCTGATGAACTCTTTCTTACCGCAGGTGCTGTTGCCCATCAGGTGCGTCAGCTTGAGGCGCGTACCGGGCTGAATCTCTTTCATCGTCACCCGCGTGGTATCAGCCTGACGCCTGTAGGTCACCGGTATTACGAAACCATTCGCTCGGTACTGGATATGCTCTCCTCAACCACGCAGCTGCTGCAGGCGGAAACCGAGCGCGAAAATGTCATTACCATAAGCTCCATCGCCTCTTTCATCACCCGGTGGATGATGCCTCGGCTGGTGGATTTCACACGGCGATACCCAGCCTATGAAGTACGACTACAGGGCATTACCACGCCTGCGGATCTTCGCCGTGAGCCTGTCGATGTCAGTATTCGTCTGGGCAACAGCCCTTATCCGGATCTGGAGGTGGATACCCTGTTTTCCGAGGACTTTATGGCAGTGGCGAGTCCTGCCTATGCGGCGGAGCACAAGTTCGATACGGCGCAGGATCTGTTAGGTGTCACACTCCTGCATGACAGTTATGAGGCGCTGCTGCCGGATCAGGTGACGTGGAAAATGTGGCTGACCAAAGCCGGCGTGAAAACGCCTGCAAAGATGCCGGGGTTCTGGTTTTCTCACACCTATCTGACACTGGAAGCGGCGATGGCCGGGCAGGGCGTCGCCATCGCCAGTGCGGCAATGCTGGGTAACGCGCTGGAGATAGGTTCTCTGGTGCAAGTGGTGCCGCAAACACTGGTGCGCGGCCCTTACAGTTATCGGCTGTTACGGCTACCTGAGGCGGAGAGCCGCCCGGCGGTTCAGGCATTTTGTGCCTGGATTATGGAGATGGTGAATGCACCGCCTTTGCAGGCAGGCGAAGTGCCGATGATCTCGACACAAGAGGTGTCGCTGGAGGGGTAAAGCCCGAACCTTAGGTTCAGGCTGTATGTTGGCGACGGGTCAGCTTGCGACTGATCATCACCTGTCTGGGCGTTGTTGTGCCATCAATGGCTTCTTTTGCCAGCGTCCAGGCCGCTTCTGCGATTTGCTCATATTGTTGCGGCAAGGAGTTTACTGCGAGGGGAAGGAAATCGAGCAATCGGCTATTACCAAAAGTGGCAAGCTGAATACCGCCTTCAGCAGACAGCGGTTTACCTTCCGGCCAGCTCATCAGCGTTTCGATGACACCCTCAAGCAGGCTATAAGACGTAGTCACAATGGCATCGGGCAATGACCCACGCTTGGCGACATAGTCTTTCAGTAAGCTGATGCCGGTACTGGCATTGAAGTGATCGCCGTGCAAAGCCGTGCAGTCTTCAATGTGCATGGACGCCATGGCATCAACAAAACCCTGGTGTCGGCGCTGGCTCACCAGCAGGGATGAGAGTGCTCCAATAAGCAGGACGCTGGAATCGTTCTTTACACTCAATGACCGGCCAAGTTCATAACCGCCCTGATAATCATCAGAGACAACCTGACTGTAGTGCTCAGCAAGCGGGCGGTCGATCGCAATGACCGGAATGCCCCGATCACGAATCTGCTGGTATACAGGATCATCGCCATCAAGGCAGGAGGAAACCAGCAGGGCATCCACCCCCCGGGCGGCGAGTAATTTTGCCGCTTCACGCTCAGTATCCGGATAATCGTCCGAGCTGCTGATAATCAGCTGATAGCCTGCATTACGCACGACAGCCTCAAGGCGCTTGGCGATACGCATGTAGCTGCGGTTTTCAAAGTCCGGAACCACAAAGCCAATAGAGTGGCTGATACCGCGGCGCAGGCTGGCCGCCGAGAAGTTGGGCTGATACTGGTATTTTGCGGCGATCTTGCGAACGCGCTCCTGAGTTTCCAGACTGATCCGGTACTTTTCAGCCTTGCCGTTAAGCACACTGCTGACCGTTGATTTGGAAACGCCCGCGAGTCGCGCAATTTCTTCCAGTTTCAAGGACAACTCCTCTTGAAATGAGTGATCTGGCTCATGCTACCAGGGCGCCTATTTTGCCGTGATAACGCACTAAAAGTAATCCTTTACGTGTGAGCCTGGTCAAGGTGAGTGCAAATTCGTACTGTTTAAAGTGATGGCTCTGAGCTATATCCCCAGAGTCGTTTTTATTCTAGCTGTCGATTCGTTTTTTTTGATACTCGACTATTGGATGCATCGTCAAACTTGATTTTTTTGCTGAATCCATTCAGCCTGCTTAGCAGAAACGGTTTAGCATCTAAAAATCCGGCTATATCTTAAATTGGCCGGAATAAGAAACACTCAAAGGCTCAGCGGTTCATTAAAGGATGTTGCCCTGCATCCTGATCCGCTGGAAGTAGGGCCAAGGCCCGCTCTGGAGGATAACAATGTTAAAACTCACCTCCGCTGACATCAGGCTTGCTGCCAACGCAGCAGACAAGGTCGAAGCAATTTCCCAACTGGCGCACTGGATGGCAGAAGAAGGCCTCGTCGAAGCCGGTTATCGGGAAGGGATGTTGACGCGGGAAACGCAAACATCCACCTATCTTGGCAATGGTATCGCCATTCCCCACGGCACACCGGAAACTCGTGATCAGGTGAAAACCACGGGCGTGCGGGTGATCCGCTTTCCGCAAGGCATTGAATGGGGGGAAGGCAACACGGTGTATACCGCGGTGGGTATTGCTGCGCGTTCCGATGAGCATCTGGAAATTCTCCGAAAGCTGACCCATGTGATTGGCGATGAAGCGCTGGCCAAGCGGGTACATACCTCGTCAGAGGCAGACGAAGTGCGCCGCTTGCTGATGGGGGAAGTGGAAAAACCGGCCAATGGTGAGTTTCTGTTCGATCAGGAGCTGGTGCGCCTTGGCATTCCCGCTGACAGCTACGCCGAACTGACCGCGATTGCCGGTGCTCTGCTTTGGAACCGCAGCGCCTTAACCCAGCATGAAATGCTGCAGCTCAATACCCGTCAGCCCATGCATCTGGGTGAAGGGGTGTGGCTGGTATCTCAACCGACGATGGCCACCAATAGCGCGGCAGCAGCGGTAATGCCTCATCAGCAACTTCATCATGGCGATGCACCGCTAACATTGCTGCTCGCCATGTCAGTGCGTGATGAACAGCATCTGGCGTTTCTTGAGCGCTTAATGGTGATGAAGCTTGCCGATGGCATGGGCGGTTTGACTTCGGCCCGACGTCCTGTCGATCTCGCGCGGTTGCTGAGTCAGGATGCGCTCGCCGGTGAGCACCGTGATTGCCCGATTGCCATGGAGCATGGCTTGCATGCTCGTCCTGCTTCCGCGCTTTCTCGTCTGGCTAAAACCTATGAAGAAGCTATCTGGGTGGAGAACCTCGATGCCGAAACCTCGGCGGTGTCAGCGAAAAGTGTCACCAAGCTGATCAGCCTGGGGGCGCAATTTGGCCACCGCCTGCGCTTTACCGTGGAAGGTGAAAAGGCGGCCTCTATTCTGGCCGCGCTTGCCGATGCCGTGGCGAAAGGGTTGGGCGACCCTGTGGTGGCGTTGCCCAAAGGCGGCTTCACTGCGCCGTCCAGCGAATCATCCAACAGTGATCAGGCGCTGGCTTCAAATGCCTCCGTCGCTGCTGCGTCAGTCAAAGCCCCTGCCGCAGGCGATGTCATTTCCGGGCTTGCCGGTGCGCCGGGCATGGCCATTGGCGTCACCCGCCTGAAAGCCGATGAGCGTTTTGAGGTGAGCAAAACCGGTCAGGAGGCTGCTACCGAGCAGCAGGCGCTGAAAGAGGCCATTGCTCAGGTGGATCAGCGTTTAGCCACACGTTCCCAGAGTAATACCAATACCGAGCTTGCGCAGATTCTGGCGATGCATCGTGAGATTCTGGCCGACCCCGCGCTGGAAGATGATGCACTGGCGTACATCAAGCAAGGCTACAGCGCCGCGTGGTCATGGCAGCAAAGCTATGAAGCGCTGGCGAAAATTCAGGCCGACAATAAAGACGTGCTGCTTGCCGAGCGCGCCATTGATATTCGTGACGTCGGCGGCCGTGTGCTGGCAATTCTCTGTGGCAAAGCAGAAGTAACGGTCAGCGATGCGCCGCATATTCTGATCTGCGATGAAATGACGCCTTCCGCCATTGTCGAAATCGACAAAAACGTGGTGCTTGGCGTGGTTTCTGCCGCAGGCGGCGTCACCTCACACGCCGCGATTCTGGCCCGCACTCTGGGCATTCCGTTGCTGGTCGGTTGCGGTGATGCGGTCAAACTGATCGCCGATGGCACGCCCGTCGTGCTCGACTGTGAAAGCCGCTCGCTGTTGGTTAACCCCGGTGATGACAAGCTGGATGCGGCACGGGCTGAAGCTACGCGCCGTGAAGCAGAAGAGGCTGAAGCGGCCGAACACCGTCTTGAGCCTGCGATCATGACCGATGGGCATCACGTGGAAGTGATGGCCAACCTGACAGCGGCCAAAACCACTGAGAGCGCAGTTGAGCAGGGTTGCGATGGTGTTGGTCTGTTCCGCTCCGAGTTTATTTACATGGACTATCCGCAGGAGCCGGATGTAAGCCAGCAGGAAGCCGAGTATGCGCGGGTGCTGGATGGACTGAATGGCCGTCCGCTCATTGTCCGCACGCTGGATGTCGGCGGTGATAAGCCCTTGCCTTACATGCCGATTGCCCGCGAGGAAAACCCGTTCCTCGGTATTCGTGGTGTGCGCCTGTCACTGCGCTATCCCGATACGCTGCGCCGTCAGCTGCGCGCGCTGCTGTCTGCCGCTAAAGGACGTGATCTTCGCATCATGTTCCCGATGGTGACGGACATTACCGAATGGCGTGAAATTCGCGCCCTGTTCAATGACGTTGCCAGCGAGTTTGGTAACCCGGACATCAAGCTCGGCATCATGATCGAGGTGCCATCGGCGGCGATGATGGCCGATGTGTTCGCCAAGGAAGTCGATTTCTTCAGTATCGGCACCAATGACCTGACCCAATATGCGCTGGCGATTGATCGCGGCCATCCGCTGTTGTCGCGTCAGGCCGATGCCCTGCATCCGGCGGTGCTGCGCCTTATCGACACCACCGTTGCCGCCGCCGAAGCCAATGGTATCTGGGTGGGCGTTTGTGGTGAGCTGGCCAGTGACCCGCTTGGCGCCAGCATTCTGGTGGGCCTCGGTGTGAAAGAGTTGTCCATGTCGGCACGGGCGATTGCGCGGGTTAAAGCCCAGCTTCGCAAAATGAGCCTGACCGATGCGCAGGCACTGGCACAGCAAGCGCTTAAATCCGAAAGTGCCGAAGCCGTGCGCGAGCTTTCACCCGATTTTCGGGGACGCGCTCATGACTAGCCCAAACAAACCTATTACGACACTGACACTGAACCCCGCACTGGATTTAACCGTCCAGCTCGGTGAGTTGCAGCCTGGTGAAGTGAACCTCGCGCACGATGGCAATCTGCGTCCGGCGGGCAAAGGTATTAACGTTGCAATGGTGCTGTCTGATCTGGGCAATCAGGTCACGGTCAGTGGCATTCTCGGTCAGGAAAATCGCGCGGCTTTTGATGAACTGTTTCATGAACGCGGCTTTGATAATCGCTTTATTTATGAAGCGGGCAGCACCCGGGTGAACGTCAAACTCTCGGAAACGGGTGGCCGCGTCACCGACATTAATCTGCCCGGCATCATCGTCAGTGATGACACCAAAGCGGCACTCAATCAGCAGCTGGAAGCGCTGGAAGCAGGCTCGGATGTGTTCGTTTTAAGTGGCAGTTTGCCGCGAGGGCTGGCCGCGGATACCTATCACCATCTGATCAATACATTACATCAGGCCGGAAAGCGCGTGGTGCTGGATACCAGCGGCAAGGCGCTGATGGCAGCGGTATCTGCCGCGCCGTGGCTCATCAAACCCAATGTGGAAGAGCTGGAACAGTGGGCAGGACGTGAACTGCCTGAGCAGCAGGATCAGGAACAGGCCGTGCGGGAAATGCTCAAACAGGGCATTACCCATGTGGTGCTGAGTGATGGTGAAAAGGGCGTGCGCTGGTATTCCCGCGAGGGCGCCTGGCAGGCCATTTCGCCGAAAATTGATGTCGTCAGTACCGTCGGTGCGGGCGACAGTCTGGTAGCCGGTTTGACCCATGGGCTCGTCGCCCGGCAGGCCATTCCGGAGGTGCTGCGTCTGGCAACCGCCGTGGCAGCATTGGCAGTAAATCAGGTGGGCGTCGGTGTCTCTGACCCCGACCGACTCGAGCAATTACAACAACAAGTATCAGTAACCCCACTGATGTTTTCCCTTGAGGAGAGCGTATGAATTCCCTATTGATTGTCACCCAATGCCCAAGCGGCATGACGACCAGCCACATGGCTGCCACCGCATTACAACGCGCGGCGGCGGCGCTGAATCTTGAAGTGGCGCTGGAGGTGCATTCCTCCGTGCAGCCTCATCAGCCGTTCAGTTCTTCACAAATTGCCTCTGCCGATGCGGTGATTATCGCCGCCGACGGCAAGGTGGATGTGTCGCGCTTCGCGGGCAAGCCGGTGTATCGCGGCAGTATCAGTGAAGTGATGAGCTCGCCGATCGAATGGCTGCAGAAGGCCATGTCTCAGGCGAGCGTGCAGAGCGGTCAGGCAGCTCCCGTCAGCGCTCCGGTATCAGCGGCGGCCCCTGCGATTGCAGCCTCTGGCGCATCGAAGAAAATCGTCGCGGTGACAGCCTGCCCAACGGGGGTCGCCCATACCTTTATGGCGGCCGAAGCGCTGGAAGCGGCTGGCCGTAAAGCTGGCCACCAGATTAAAGTCGAAACCCGTGGTAGCGTCGGCAGTGGCAACAAGCTCACCGAGAGTGATATTGCCTCGGCCGATCTGGTGATTCTCGCGGTCGATATCGAAGTCGACGGCGCCGAGTTTGCCGGTAAGCCGATCTATCGCACCAGCACCGGCAATGCCCTGAAAAAGTCCGATGAGGTTATCCGTCTGGCATTAAGTGAAGCCAGTGTAGAGCAGGGCGCTTCTGCTTCCGGTGCCACTTCTGCCGATGGCGAAGTGAAAAAAGTCTTTAAGAAAGAAAAAACCGGTGCCTACAAGCACTTGATGACCGGCGTGTCCTTCATGCTGCCGATGGTCGTCGCCGGTGGTTTGATCATCGCGCTGTCGTTTGTCTTCGGTATCGAGGCTTTCAAGGTCGAAGGTACGCTGGCAGCGGCGCTAATGAAAATCGGTGGTGGCTCGGCCTTCGCCCTGATGATTCCGGTATTGGCAGGTTATATCGCTTACTCCATCGCTGATCGCCCCGGTATCGCGCCCGGCATGGTCGGCGGTATGCTCGCCAGCAGCATTGGTGCGGGTTTCCTTGGTGGTATCGTCGCGGGTTTTATTGCCGGTTACGCCGCTAAGTTCCTGGTGGATAACGTCAAGTTACCGAAGAATCTTGAAGCCCTGAAGCCTATTCTGATCATCCCGCTGATTGCCACCCTGGTGACCGGCCTGATCATGATCTACGTGATCGGCGGCCCTGTGGCCTCGGTGATGGCGGCGATGACCGAATTCCTGAAGAGCATGGGTTCCACCAACGCAGTACTGCTGGGCGTGATTATCGGCGCCATGATGTGCTTTGACCTGGGTGGCCCGGTTAATAAAGCGGCGTACACCTTCGGTGTTGGTCTTCTGGCAAGCCAAACCTATGCGCCGATGGCGGCGGTTATGGCATCCGGCATGGTGCCTGCCATCGGCATGGGCATCGCGACTTTCCTGGCGAAGAACCGTTTCACTGCTCAGGAGCAGGAAGCCGGTAAAGCGTCTTTCGTGCTGGGTCTGTGCTTTATCTCTGAAGGGGCGATTCCGTTTGCCGCTCGTGATCCGCTGCGCGTCATTCCTTGCTGTATGGTCGGCGGCGCGGTGACAGGTGCACTGTCCATGCTGGTCAATGCCGAGCTGATGGCGCCTCACGGCGGTATCTTCGTACTGTTTATTCCGAATGCCATTACCCATGTTGGCCTGTATATCGGCACCATCGTGATTGGCTCGCTGATCACAGGCGTCGGCTACATGCTGCTCAAGCAAGCGGCAGCCAACAAAGCGGAAGCAGCCACTGCCTGATTCCGTCACTCAATGAAAAAAGCCCGGGCTTAGTAATAAGCGCCGGGCTTTTTTGTGGCAGAAATACCGTGATTAGTCGTCAGAAGAGCTGGTATCGCCGGAGTCACTGTCTTTGGAATAACTATCGATAAAGTCCTGTAGGCCTTTCTGAACTAAATCGTAGGTAGAGTCGATATTGCTGGAGACATCACCTTCGAGTTTCCCCATCTTGTCGAGCACATCCTTGGCATCTGAAAAGCCCTTATCAATACCGCCCCCAATCAGATCGACAAAATCAGTGAGCGCCGTATCCAGATCTTTCTCCGGATGGTTCTTCATATAACTTTCGAAGAAACTGGTACCGAAGCTGACAATACGCTTGGCGGTATTTTCAGGTGACCAGTAATCATCCTGCTGGCTGGTCTGATAAGGATTGGTCGCACTGGTGCCTGTAGTGGATGACGTCTCTGAGGAACTGTCATCAGTACTGGTGCTATCGCCATCAACCGCTTCGCTGATACGGTCCATCACCGTTTTAAAAGCGAGTTCAAGTGCGCCGGAGCTGTTACCGACAGAGCCGGTATAGACTGACTCCATCAGCTTACGATTAATCTGGTTCTGGTTGTCTTCCATGCTGGTGATACCGTTAATGCCACCAGACTCTTTCTCCGCCTGCTTGGTTTTTGCCGTTGTGGAGGCCTGGCTCGGCAGGCTCGCGGTGTCCTGATAATTGCTGATTTTCATAGAGTCCCTACCTTATTGGTACATGGTGAGTTTCAGGCCATTGACGTGTTAGGAGCACGCTTGCCTGATCACGACCCCGACTGCCTCAAGCCGGTATACGCCTCAATCTGCTTATCGGCCAAACTCTGCAAAGATTGAACAAAAATTAAGCATTATTTTGTTCGTTGCCTGTCGCCGATTTCATTGTCTTAGTTACCTATGGTGACGCCAACCCGATGTGGCCACTCATGTGCTGCAAGAAGTCATGCATTGGTGGAGCAGGGTGCGCTGATATGTCGCAGGGCTCGCTGTGGAATGGCTGCTATGATGCCTGCGCTTGCCATTGACCGGTTACCGAATGCCTCCCGTTTCTCTGCAAAAACAGTCTCGTTCATTCGCTTTTGTTGCGCTACTGGCAATGATGCTGCTCTACGCCATGCCCGTCATAAGTCAGTTGATGAAACCCGGTATGACGATGCACTGTCATGCAGACACAGAAAGCCTGAGCACTCATGACCACAAGGCAAACTCCCTTGATGCGTGCGGTTATTGCACGCTGCTTGGTCATTTGACGGCAGATTTGCCACCACTCTGGTCAGGCATCGCCACGGATTGCCCTTCATCCAGCGTGGCAATCTCAGTCATCAAGGCTATAGCACCTCACAGAAGCTTTCTTTACACCGCTCGCGGGCCACCTGTAGTGAACGCCGTTAACAAAAACCACAGAGTCACTTCTTTTACCTGAGAGCCACACTATGTCAGCCACGCCTGCAACACCGCGCGCCCACTGGATGGGATTATTAGCGCGACTTCATTTTTATATTGGTCTGTTTATTGGTCCTTTTCTGTTTATCGCCGCGTTAACTGGCACCCTTTACGTTCTGACACCACAGATAGAAAACTGGTGGTACAGCGATGCGCTGACTACAACATCTGTGGGTGAGCCTCAACCGATAGCGGCACAGATAGAAGCCGCGCAAAAAGTGGTCGGGTCGAATGCCAGCCTTTTTGCCGTCCGTCCGGGTCTCAACCCCGGGTCCACGTCCCGGGTCATGTACAGCGAAGCGGGGCTTGGCAGTTCTGAATCGCGCGCGATTTTCATTGATCCGGTCACACTGGCAGTGAAAGGCGATATGACGGTATACGGCACCAGTGGCGTATTACCACTTCGTACCACCCTGGATTACCTTCATCGCAATCTGCTGCTGGGAGATATTGGCCGAAACTACAGTGAGCTTGCCGCCTCGTGGATGTGGATTGCAGCATTGGCAGGTATCGGGCTGTGGCTACAGCAGCGCCGGAAACTGGCCAAAGCGAAAGGCTCAAAGAATGAGGGACTGAAACGCCAGCGCAATCACAGCTTGATGGGGCTTTGGATTGCCCTGGGTTTGCTATTCTTCTCCGCGACGGGGCTAACATGGTCAAAATGGGCGGGTGACCGAATTGATTCCCTGCGTACCGAGCTTAATTGGGTGACGCCTTCGGTATCGCGCAATCTTCAAACCAGTGCGTGTAACACCCCTGTCGCGGCGCATCATGATCACAACGCCATGCAGATTGCTAATCCGGTTGAGCCTTTTTCAGTCGCGCCGGATGCGTTTGATGGCATTCTGACGATAGCCAGAAAAGGTGGCATTGACGCTAATCTGCTGGAGATCAGGCCTCCTCATAAAGCCGACCAGGCATGGCTGGTTCGGGAAGTGGACCGTTCATGGCCGACGCAGGTCGATACCGTCGCGATTGATGGCGCAACCGGGCACATTACCAGCCGAGCGGACTTTGCCACATTCCCGCTGATTGCCAAGCTGATTCGATGGGGAATTGATGCCCACATGGGCGTGTTATTTGGTCTGCCCAATCAGCTGATTCTGGCGGCCTTCGGTATTACGATGATGCTGCTGATCATCACCGGTTACCGTTTGTGGTGGAAGCGACGCCCACCTGCAGGCGCCCCACTCAAGACACTGTTGGAAAGCTGGCTAAAGCTTGGCTATTTAGGTCGTGCGTTGGTGCTGTTTATCGCCGGGATACTGGGCTGGTGTTTACCGGTCATGGGAGTCAGCCTGATTGGCTTTATCCTGATCGATATTGTCAGAACGTTGCTGGCAACTGCAGACCGGCGTGAAGTGCAACCGGGTTAAATGGATGAAAAGAAAAAACGACAGCCTTCTGCTGTCGTTTTTGTTTAGGCAATCAGAATAAGACTAGATAAGACCCAGTCCTGCCATGGCGGATTTGATCGCAGCTTTGGTGCTGTCCTGGAGTGCAACAACGGGTAGACGGCAATTGGCTTCGCACAGCCCAAGTAAGGATGCGGCGTATTTCGCTCCCGCTGGATTCGGTTCCATAAACAGGGATTTATGCAGAGGCACCAAAGTATCCTGCAGCGCACGAGCTTCAGTGAACTTGCCCTCCAGACACAGGGTATTGAGCTGAGAAATCAGTTTGGGGGCAACGTTGGCTGTGACTGAAATACAGCCCATTCCACCGCCAACGGCGTAGGCCACGCTGGCGATATCATCGCCGGACAGGTAGCTGAATTCCTTGGAAATGCGGGCGCGCTCACTCAAGACGCGAGTCACATCACCGGTGGCATCCTTGATGCCTACGATACGCGGCAGTTCAGCCAGACGAGCCACCGTGTCAACATCAAGACCCACAATTGTGCGGGGCGGAATGTTGTAAAGAATGATAGGCAGGGCGGTTTCGTCATGCACCTGGCGAAAGTGCTGGTACAGGCCTTCCTGATTGGGGCGGTTGTAGTAGCCGGCAACATGCAGGGTCGCATCAGCACCGGCTTGCTGGGCATGATGGGAGTATTTGATCGCTTCGATAGGGTTGTTACTGCCTGCGCCGGCAATGACCGGAATCTGGCCAGCGACTTCACTCACGGTGACTTCGATGACTCGCTTATGTTCTTCTTCACTGAGAGTCGGGGATTCGCCAGTCGTACCGACGGGCACCAGTCCGTGGCTGCCATTATCAATCTGATAGCGCACCAGTTTCTTGAGCGCCTTCACATCAAGCTCACCATTAGTGAAAGGCGTTACAAGTGCGGTAATCGATCCCGTGAACATAGTCTGTCCTCACAGCGTTAATTAAATGTCCAGCAATGCTGGGGTTATAGTCTAGTGGCTTTTTCGGTGAACGAGAGGCTCTCTCTTCCACATTATCTGATCCCAGAAACGAGAAAGCCCCGGTGCCTTGTCTGGCTACCGGGGCTTCTGGATGCTCTGCATCTCGGGCACAACCAAACGAGGCTAACCTGGGTGGGTAACCTTACGTTTGAGCTGTTTACCAGAGTTCATGCAAAACATCATTAATTCCTTCATGCAGTTCTGACAGAACTGTTCTGAGATGGACTGCAGTCTGTCAAAAGGCTGCAGCCCCGTCAAGGGAACATCTTTCGGGTGTTTTCAGGCCTTAGGCGCCGAAGTGATAACCGCCCACTGACTTACCGATGATCCTGTCCTGATAGGAGACAACACCGGCATCATTACCGGCGGCTCCCGCCACCACCATAAGCGGAAGCAGATGCTCTTCGCGAGGGTGACAATGTCTGGCGCCCGGCGCTTTGCTCCACTGGGAGAGTTGAGCTTCGCGCGTCTGTGCATCCGCTGTGACTGACTGGCCAAGCCATTCATGAAACGCGGCGCTTGCCGGATCAGCCTGACCACCGGAAAAGAAGATGCGCAGGTTATGAAAACTCAGGCCACTACCCACAATCAGCACATCTTCATGACGCAGCGCTTCCAGCGCTTTACCCATTTTCAGGTGGGTCGCCGGATCCAGATTTTGCTGCATGGACAGCTGAATAACCGGGATATCAGCCTCAGGAAACATCAGCAGGAAGGGAATGAATACGCCGTGATCAAACCCGCGGCTGCTATCTTCAGCCACTGGGAATCCGTCCTGTTGCAGCAATTCCTTCACCCTTTGGGCAAGTTCGGGGCTGCCTGGTGCAGGGTAAGATAGTTCATAGGTGTGGGCAGGAAAGCCATAGTAATCAAATAGCATTCCGGGTTTAGGCGCAGTCATCACCGTGGGCACGTTGGTTTCCCAATGGGCCGAGATCACCAGAATAGCTTTCGGCTGGCGCGGCAGGGAAGCGCGGATACCTTTGAGGTAACTGGCCATCTTGTCCCACATGCCTTCAAGACCGGGAGGGTCCTGCATGAAAAAGCAGGGGCCGCCGCCATGAGGAATAAAAACGGTGGGCATAGGTGTTGATGCTGTCATGATGATCACCCTCAATGCGTAACACGGTGTCTTACCGATAATGATGACTTCCGCTTTATGGATGTCCGTACTTCAGTAAGGTAATGGTGCCATTCTAAGAGGCTTTGCTCTGGCAAAACATGGCCAGAATGGAAAGACACTCCTGTGTTTTTTGGAAATAATCAGCGCGACTATATCTTCTAATAGCGCTAATAAGGGATGAAGGAGAAAGCGTGTGAAAGTACTGTTTGGTGCCCCGGAAGAGGCCTGGGGAGGCATGATGTACAAACTGGCAGCCGAGCTTCCTGAGCTTGAGTTCACCGCAGCGGGGAGCTATGACGTCACCTCTCTGGCGGGCTTCGATATTCTGATCCCGACCATGACCCCCGTTTCTTCTGAGCTGCTACAAACCGCCACGCAACTTAAGCTTATTCAGCAGATTGGCGCCGGGCTTGAAGGCGTCGATCTCGATACCGCTCGTGAACAGCAGATTGCGGTGGCCAATGTCCCGACGGATAAGTCCGGGAATGCCGATTCTGTGGCTGAGCTTGGCATCCTGATGATGCTGTCACTCATCCGAAACTTCAGTGCGGTGCCGGAAGCTCTGGCCAATGGCGCATTAGGTCAGCCGCGCGGAAGAACTCTTCTCGGCAGTAAGGCCGTCATTGTTGGGCTTGGCGGATTGGGCGAGGCTTTTGCCGTTCGTTTACATGGCTTCGGTATGCAGCTTCGTGGTGTTCGCCGCCGTGTTGATGAAGAGCAGGCGCAGCGTCTGGGTCTTGAGCAGGTTTTCCCCGTTGCTGAAATTAAAACGGCAATCAGCGATGCCGACTTTGTGATTCTCACCCTGCCGGATTCAGCCGAAACGCGCGGACTGTTCAATGCCGACATGTTGAGTGCCATGAGGCCCGGTAGTTTTCTTATCAATGTCGGGCGTGGCGGGCTGGTCGAGCGGGATGCATTATTTGATGCCTTGGCTTCAGGGCATCTGGCCGGAGCCGGCCTGGATGTGTTCTGGCAGGAGCCACCTGATGCCAATGACCCGATCTTCTCCCTGAATGTGGTAGCGACGCCGCATATTGGCGGCGTAACAGATATTGCTCAGCTGGGGATCTTTCGGGCTGTTTCAGACAATCTCAGACGTTTGCAAAAAGGGCAGGAGCTGCTGTATCGCGCGGTTTAGTCCTTATATATAACCCTATTAGCTGTGCGGCCGGATGAGCGGCACAGTCCTCAGGAAGCTAACGAGGGTTAATTGCATGGATGTTATGACCAAGAATGTGGACCGTAGCGCACCTCTTCCTCAACAGAATGCCGAAGCGACGGGTTCAACACAGACCGCTAATCAACAGAACAAGCCAAATATTGATCTGACCAAGGCACCACTTCATCTGGTTGCCAATGGTTCGTCCGGTAGTGGCCAGCGTGACCAGCTGGTCAGCATTATGAAATCCCGTTGTGAAGCGGCAAATCGTGCACTGCATCTGCATTTGCCTGAGGAGCCGGATGAGTTACCCATCGCGGCTCAGGAAGCGGTTCGGGCGGCAGAGCAGGATAACGGGATTGTCATCGCGGCCGGTGGTGACGGCACCATTCGAACCGTGGTCGACAAGGTTCTCGGTAAAAACGTGCCGATGGCCGTTATCCCTATCGGCACCTTTAACTTCTTTGCCCGCAACCATGCAGTGCCGGAGGATCTGGAACAGGCCGTCGATGTTGTCCTTAATGGTCGGCTGAAGCAGGTCGATATTGGTGATATCAACGGCGAAGTGTTTGTGATTAATGCCAGCCTGGGCCTGTACACGCGCCTGATTCGTGCTCGCGAACAGCACACCAGCCGCTGGGGACGTAACCGCCTGGTAGCCACGATCTCGACACTACTCAGCCTGCTCAAAGGCGCTCCCAGTTTGTCGCTGGATATCGATTCCAACGGTCATGCCCATCATGTGAAATCGCCCATGGTCTTTATGGGCATTAACGCCTTGCAGTTGCACAGTGTCTCTCTGGATGTCGCTCATTGTGCGCTCAACAATCAGCTGGGTGTGGTGCTGATGAAGCCCACCAGCCGCTGGGCACTGATCAAGCTTTGCTTTCATGGGCTGACCCGACGTCTGAATGATGATGAAAGTCTGCGTGGTTTCTGCGCTTCCAACCTGACGATTCACTACAAGCACAAACGTATGTCAGTGGTAATGGACGGTGAGCGCCTGAAACTGGACACGCCGCTTAAGTTCAATGTGCATCGTCAGGCCGTGTCTCTAGTCGTGCCCAAGGATATTGCGGGTGCGGAAGAGCAGGTGGCCAACGATGATGTGCCGGTGCCACCGGACGCCGATGAAGTCTTACGGGATATGGAGGAATAAGCGATGCAGATTGCTCATATCTCAGACCCGCATTTCGGTACAGAGCAGTTGCCGCAGCTGCAGGCGATGGAGAAAAGCCTGCGTCAATCCGCGCCTGACCTGGTGGTGATTTCCGGTGATCTGACCCAGCGGGCACGCAAAGATCAGTACCAGGCGGCGAGGGCGTTTTTCGACCGGCTGGGTCTGCCGATTCTGGTGGTTCCGGGCAATCACGATATCCCGCTTTACAACGTATTCGCCCGGCTTCTGCATCCGTACCGTGGCTATCAGCGTCATTTTGGTGGCCAGCTGGACACCCGCTTTGTGAAGGATAACGTCGAGATTATTGGTCTGACGTCGGCCCAATGGTGGCGTCACAAAGACGGTGAAGTTGATATCAAGGCGCTGCGCCAGAAGCTCAGTGAGGAGAATCCGGCGAATCAGGAGGCAGAGAGTCAGCCCAGGCTTCGCTTAGCGGTGTTTCATCACCCTTTGGACTGCAAGCGCAAGCAGGATGAGGTCAACATCATCCGCAATGCTGATGAAGTGCTGCATACCATGATCGACTGCAAGATTGATGCAGTACTGGGGGGGCATATTCATGACCCTCTCATGCGCACCAGCGCCCATCGCTATCCACGACAACCGGCGCCTATGCTGTTTGTCCTTGCGGGCACCTGCATCTCACACCGGGTAAGAATTGGCGCGCCAAACTCCTTTAACTACCTGCGTTTGCGTCCTGAGAAGTCGCAGATTGAGACAGTACGAATGGATTGGAACAAGGATGCCAAAAGCTTCTTTGAAAAAGAGGTCCGACATTTTGAGCGGGGCGGCACCGGCTGGTTTGAATCAGCTCAGGCGGTGCATGTCAGAGACATTCATGAAACGCCAAAGCACCCCGTGAGTGATCTGATTATCTAAAGCGTCTTCTGAAGGCAGGCATCGGTACTGCTTCTACTCCATTAGCAACTAAACTTGCAGAAGGCTGGGCAGGGCGGAAGCAACCGCTATAATGCCCGGCTGATTTATTCACCCTGAGTAAGCCTGCATGTTTGATTTATCCGTCTATCTGAACGCCGTCACGGGTCTCTTTGTCATTATCGACCCCATCGGCGCGGCGCTGATCTTCCACTCCCTGATTCCTGCTGATGATATTCAGCACCGTGTCCGTATGGCGGTTAAGGCATCCATCATCACCAGCTTGCTGCTGATCGTTTTTGGTAACTACGGACAGCCACTTTTGCACCATTTAGGCATCAGTATTCACGCATTGCGCATCTCTGGCGGACTGCTGCTGTTTTACACCGCGTTCAATATGATCACCAAAGATGTGAGCCATCAGCAGCAGAAAGAGCGCAAGGATATTTCAGTGTTCCCGATGACCATCCCTTTGTTGGCGGGGCCTGGCTCTCTGACGCTCTGTATCCTGCTTTTTTCAGGGGCTCGCAGTAACAACGCTACGTTATCTGTACTGGCGGCGGTTATCTCCATTGTTTTGATTACGTTGGCACTGATGTTGCTGAGTCGTTATGTGAAACACCTGATCGGTCGAACCGGGGATGAAATCCTGCGACGCTTTCTGGGGGTGATTCTGGCAGCACTGGCGATACAGTTCGTTTATGAGGGGGTATCACGTATCGCACAGGGAAGCCTTTGAACGCTTCATGGTCTCCAACGAGGAAGTACCTCACTAACGACCTGAGTTTTCAGAGGCTCTGAGCAGCGCTTATCAGGCGTACTGCTCAGTCTGAAATAAGCGCAAAATCCGTGTTTTCAGAAATGGATAGCGATGATTATTTCAGCCTGGTTTCAGCTGGTGTCAGTTGCCGTGAACCCCTTTGAACATTCCAATGCTGCTGGCTAGGATGGATCGCAACGGTGAAATAACACCGTCCACACTGACAGGTAACCCGCTACCCCGGTAGCTAATGGTCGATACCTCAAAGGAGATGAGTCATGAATCTGTCTTTCAGCGAATCTGCGATCTGCCAACAAATGGCCCGTATGGGTGAAGCGCGTCGTGCACGCAACGCCAAGCTTTTTGATGAAGCGATGAGCAATGTCCGGGAGACCTTGCATCATATCCAGCACTCCGAACCCGATCTTTACAGCACCTATGCGCGGGTACTGGAACAGAAGTTCGAGCATCACTGATTCCATTATTTGATATCGAGTCGCTAGATAAGAAAAAGCCGGTTCCTGATGGACCGGCTTTTTTGTGCCTGCTCGTTTTGTCCCGTTGTTTATCTCTGGTTGTATATCCAAGGCAGCATTGCCATGACAGGGCTTCCTGACTAGGCTCATGGCGAAACAAGAACAGGATATGAATGTATGCCGTTGTCTGCCTGTCGCCGTGCTGAAACCTTGTCACTGGATGCTGCAACTGCCGCGATGGAGCTTGCCCGGCAACTGGAGCATCCTCATTTGGGCTACGTGCTTTTCTTCTGCTCTGCCGAATATGACCTGCCGGCCCTAGAGCACGAGCTTAAACACCGCTTTCGACAATCCATTGCTGTCTTTGGTTGCACAACTGCCGGGGAAATCACTCCTGCAGGCTATCAGCGGCGCTGCATTTCTGCGGTCGGGCTGGACCACCGCTACTTCAGGATTAGCCACCGGTTATTGCAGGACCTTGAGCACGTGGACTTCGTTACTGCGCAGGAGGTGGTCGACCAGCTCATCATCAGTAACACCCGCTGTGGTGTCGGTAATGTGAGAAGCCAGAGTTTCGCGCTGACATTACTTGATGGTCTTTCCAGTAAAGAAGAGCTAGTGCTCTCGGCGCTCTCGGCAACCCTTGCGGACATTCCGCATTTTGGCGGTTCAGCAGGGGATGATAACCACCTCAGTGAAACCTATGTTTTCTGTGATGGCGCTTTCCACACCGACGCAGCCATCGTGATGCTGATCACCACTACGCTGCCTTTTGAGGTATTTACCACCCATCATCTGCTGCCCACTGACATAAAGCTGGTGGTCACAGAGGCTGATCGGGATACCCGCACCGTCAAGGCACTGAATGGTTTACCTGCCGCTGATGCCTACGCTTCTGCGCTCGGCATCCCGACTGAACAGCTGAATGATGTGGTCTTTGCCTGCTCGCCGCTGGCGGTGCGCTTTTCTGATGAGTTTTATGTTCGTTCTATTCAGCGCGTTAATGCCGACAAAAGCCTGACCTTTTATTGTGCGGTTGATCGAGGCATCGTCCTGACCCTGATGGCAGCCGATAACATCGTCGAAAATCTGGCCCGAATGCTTGAGTGTCGGCAAAAGCGCTTAGGCAATCACAGCATTGTCATTGCCGCCGATTGTTTTCTGCGCCGGGAAGAGGTTAACGCCCGTCATTTGCAGGAGCCCATGAGCCAGTTGCTTCGCCAGCATCGCGTGATGGGGTTTAACTCCTATGGCGAGCACATTGATGGCATGCATATTAACCAGACCTTTACGGCGGTCAGGCTGGGAACCACGGATCAGGCATCACACGAGTTGAATCATGACTGACGACCACACAAAGGCGCTTGATGATGCCAATGCCACAATTCAGGCTCAGGCGGAGGAAATCCGGCAACTACGCCTGATCCGTGATGCACTGATTGACCGCGTGGAAACCAGCCGTCCTCAGCAGGCAGACCCGTACGGTGCCTTTCAGCACAGCGCCATTCTGGCCAAACAAGTGCGGGAGCGCACAGATGCCCTCAATTCTGCGCTGCATGAACTACAGCAAAGTAACCAGGCACTGGCGCAGGCCAACCAGTCAAAGTCACGCTATCTGGCGGCCATCAGCCATGATCTGATGCAACCCTTGAATGCGGCTCGACTCTTCACCGAAGCCATGCACGAGGCGCCATCCTCTGGAAGTAATTACCTTACCCAGATCAGTCATGCGCTGGATGATCTTGAAAGCCTGATTCATAGCCTCGTGGATATTTCGCGCCTGGATGCTGGCATCATGCCAGTACGTTGTGAGGAGCAAAACCTGCTGACTATTTTGCAGCCTCTCGCCGAAGAGTTTCGGATGACGTTTGATCGTCAGGGGCTCAGTTTTGCCTCGCGGCTGCGTTCTGCCTGGGTATATACCGATGCCGCACTGCTAACTCGCATCCTTCGTAATCTGGCGGGAAATGCCCTTCGGTATACCGAGCAGGGCGGAGCCTTACTTGCGGTACGTATTCGTCAACAGCAGGTCTGGATTGATATCTGGGACACGGGCATGGGTATTCCTGCCGATCAGCTTCGACCCATTTTTGATGAGTTTCATCGCGGCAAGAATAGCGTTGGACGAGGGGAACGTGGCCTGGGATTAGGGCTCAGCATTGTTCAGCGCATTGCCGGGCTGTTGGGCATTGAGGTCAACTGCCTGTCCCGCGAAGGTAAAGGCTCCTGTTTCCGCCTGAAACTGGCCTTACGTTCAGCAACCCAAACGACAAAGGCAGAAGAGAACTCTCAGCCAATCGCTGAATTCGTTCCAGCCTTAATGTCAGCTGCTGGCACGCCTTCAATTGGCATCGTGGATGATGATGTGGCTGTGTGTGCAGCGATGAAAGCCCTGCTTCAAAGCTGGGGTTTTCGCGTGGTTTTGCTGCCGCTGGAGCTTGAACCCCTCAAGCAAAATCTTAAGCAGCTAAAACCGGCGCTGATGCTGGTGGATTACCATCTGGGGAACCAGCGTGCGGATGGGCTCACTCTGGTTAAGCGCCTGAAAGAGCAGGGCGAGTGGATGCCGCCTTTGATCATGATGTCAGCCGCAGCGGATGAAACCCTGAGACAGTATCTTTATCAGAACCAGCTGCCCTTTGTCGGCAAACCGGTGAAAGCGCCACGGCTTCGGCTGATGTTGTCTGAGTTGGTCAGAAGCATGAGTGAGGATATTGAGTAGCAGTAAATCCAGTCCGGGAGACTCAAGGGTTATAGCTGCTGACGAATAGCTTCTTTGTCGATGACAGAACAGACGCGGGCAATCCTGCCCTCGTTAAATTCATAGAGCACATTTTCAATAAACTGCACCCGCGTCCCATTCACAGGTATCTGAAAAAGCTCGCCCCGCGGAGTGCAGTCAAAGTGAAGGCTGGCCGCGATCGTCGGTGGATCACTCGCCAAATGCGAGATAGTGAACGCCAGATCGGGTATTGCCTTGAAGTCTGCTTCCAACATTTCTCTGTAACCTGAAAGACCGATACGTTCGCCATTGTAGATAACGTCCTCATCGACAAAGCGATACAGGTTTTCCCAGTCCTGATGATTCAAGCAGGCAATATAGCTCCTGTAGGCGTGAATAAGCTCTTCGCGTGTCAACGTTCACCTCTCTATGTGATGGCAAATGTTGGGCAGGGAACTCTAGAGGTGTTACTCGACGTTAATCGAATTCACAACCCGTTGAACGTTATCAGCCAGCGTGGCGATGCGGATAGCGCGCTCGCGAACATCGACTGAGCTGACTGTGCCACTCAGTGTGACGACGCCTTCATCAGTGGAAACGCTGATCTGTGATGCGGGCACTGTATCGTCCCAGAAGAGTTGTTTCTTGATATCCCAGGTGGTTAGTGCGGCATCAAAACCAGTGCTCACGTGGGCTTGAGGCACGTTGGTAGCCGCCATAACCAGTGTGGAAGTGGTGAGTATTGCGATACCAGCGATAGTACGGATTCTGCGAATCATGGGAGAACTCCTTCTCACTCAGTCCTTGCGGTGATGTCGCGTTCGCAGAGAATTTCCTATAGCAGATCGCTATCAGGCGCAGCCTCTTGTCAAAGCCGACTTCTGGATTCCCGGAGTCATGCACTCCTTTTTATCTTGAACGTCACCGCGTATTGACCGGAACTCTGGCCTGTCTGGCTTACCTGCCAAAACAGACCGGCTTTCCTAAGTGTAGTTTATAGGGCCAAATGCGAAAGTTGGGAGTCTAAGGTCGTAATGGCTTGTGTGAAAACGTGGCCAACTGTTTCAGGCCTTGGAATTTTCCGTGAGCAATAAAATGGCCTGAACCCGGCTTTGTACACCCAGCTTTCTCAGGACCGCAGAGACATGTGCCTTAACGGTGGTTTCAGCAATGTGCAGACGAGTCGCAATCTGCTTATTGGACTCACCCAGAATCATCCGCTCCAGCACTTGCTGCTGCTTGCGTGTCAGGCAAAGCTCCTGAAGATTCGGTGCCTTGGGTTGGGAAGCGTGATTACTGGTGGAGCCAATGACACTGGTGGGAATAAAAACACGGCCGCTCATCACCTGGGTAATGGCTTGCTGCATCTCCAGGCGTGGCATGGATTTTGGGATATAACCCATGGCGCCGTAACTGATGGCCTGCAAAATGAAATGCCGCTCTTCTTCGGCAGAAATAATAATCAACGGTAGGAAAGGGTAGGCATTTCGAATATTGGCGACTCCCTGAAGACCTTCCATTCCAGGCATGTGCAAGTCCAGCAACAGGAGATCCGGCTCATTCTCTGCAAGCTGAGTCAGGGTTTCATCAAGGCTTGCGGCCTCACTCAGGCTAGGCTCAGGCAGACTGGCTGTTACAACATTGACCATGGCTTCACGGAAAATGGGATGGTCATCAGCAATAAGAATGTGGGTCACGAGTCAGTGGGCCTAATGGACTGATTTCGACCAGAGTAAAAAGATTTCTGTCGGGATTAAAGCAGTACTTTGGTACTGGTTATTTCACTCCTCAGCATAATTTCGCGACCTGAGCCCCTGAACTAGTCTCATTAAGCACAGGCAGAACGTCAGCAATGACGACTGACGCTGCTGAAAATAACAACAAAATGAGGCGTTATCATGATCTATGCTCAGCCAGGCACTCAGGGTGCCGTTGTCTCTTTTAAAAGCCGTTATGACAACTTCATTGGTGGTGAGTGGACTGCTCCCGTCAATAGCCGCTATTTCACCAACACCTCGCCCGTTAACGGGCAAGCCTTCTGCGAAGTCGCACGCTCTGATGCTGACGATATCAACAAAGCGCTGGATGCAGCGCATAAAGCTGCGCCTGCCTGGGGTCGTACCTCGGTGGCAGAACGCTCGAATATCCTGCTAAAAATTGCCGACCGTCTTGAGCAAAACCTGGAAAAACTGGCCGTCGCCGAAACCTGGGATAACGGTAAAGCCGTGCGCGAAACACTGGCTGCGGACATCCCGCTGGCTGTCGATCACTTCCGTTACTTTGCAGGTTGCATCCGTGCACAGGAAGGCAGCAGCGCTGAAATTGATGCGAATACGGCCTCATACCATTTCCACGAGCCACTTGGAGTGGTCGGTCAGATTATTCCCTGGAACTTCCCGATCCTGATGGCCGCGTGGAAGCTGGCGCCAGCACTGGCCGCAGGTAACTGCGTGGTACTGAAGCCTGCGGAACAAACCCCGGTATCGATTCTGGTGCTGATGGAGCTGGTCGCAGACTTGCTGCCTGCTGGCGTCATCAACATCGTTAATGGATTTGGTAAAGAGGCAGGTGAAGCGCTGGCCACCAGCACTCGTATCGCCAAAATTGCCTTCACAGGTTCAACGCCTGTGGGCTCTCATATCCTGCGCTGCGCCGCTGAAAACATTATTCCTTCAACCGTAGAGCTGGGCGGCAAGTCACCCAACATTTACTTTGAAGACATCATGCAGGCAGAAGATGCCTTCATTAGCAAGGCGGCGGAAGGGCTGATTCTCGGCTTCTTTAACCAAGGCGAAGTCTGTACCTGTCCTTCACGCGCATTGATTCAGGAAAGTATTTACGACGACTTTATCGGCCGTGTCATTGAGCGTGCCGGCAAGATCAAACGCGGTAATCCGCTGGATACGGAAACCCAGGTTGGGGCGCAGGCTTCTCAGCAGCAGTTCGACAAAATCATGTCTTACATGGAAGTTGCCCGTAATGAAGGCGCGGAATTCCTGTTGGGGGGTGGTGTAGAGCAGCTGCAAAGTGATCTGGCGACAGGCTATTACATTCAGCCTACGTTGCTTAAAGGCCGTAATGATATGCGGGTGTTCCAGGAAGAAATTTTTGGCCCTGTCATCGGTATCACCACCTTCAAAACCGAAGAAGAGGCTCTGGCCATTGCCAATGACACCCAGTTTGGTCTGGGCGCTGGCGTGTGGACGCGTGATATCAACCGAGCCTATCGCATGGGCCGTGGGATTCAGGCGGGCCGTGTCTGGACCAACTGCTATCACATGTATCCAGCCCATGCGGCCTTTGGCGGCTACAAAAAATCTGGTATCGGTCGTGAGACCCACAAAATGATGCTGGATCACTATCAGCAAACCAAAAACCTGCTGATCAGCTACGACATCAACCCCTTGGGCTTCTTTTAAGTAGGCCCTCTTCCGGGCCGGGAACGCTCCCGCCCGGAATTTTTATCACTCTTGCGTTCTCCAACGCTTTTTCTGCTGCTACTCCTAAGGCAACGGCGAGCCCCCACTCGCCGTTTTTTTCATTCCGAAAACCTCTACTGGCGTTTGATGCTGAGAATCAGCGTGACCAGCAAACCACCGACCAGTCCCCAGAAAGCGGCCCCAACACTCCAGAGCGTCAAGCCTGAGGCGGTAATCAGGAAGGTAACCAGCGCCGCTTCACGCTCACTCGGCTCAGACAGCGCCGCCGATAAGCTATTGCCAATGGTTGAGAAGAGCGCAATGCCCGCCAGTGCCATAATCAGCGCCTGAGGAAAGGCGCTAAAAAGACTGACCACAGTGGAGGCCAGCAGGGCCGTGATCAAATAGAAAACGCCTGCCCACATGGGTGCCTGGTAGCGTTGTTTGGTATCCGGATGTGCTTCAGGACCACTGCAGATTGCGGCGGTAATCGCAGCAAGATTCAGGGCAAAACCACCGAAAGGAGCCAACACCAGTGATGCAAGTCCGGTCCAGGTAATCAGTGGTGAAATCGGCGTGTCATATTGGTTCGCCCGAATCACCGCGACCCCTGGCAGGTTCTGTGAAGCCATGGTCACGATAAACAGCGGCAATGACACACCAATAATGGCGGAGAGAGAGAAATCCGGCATGACAGCCGAGGGTAGGGTAAAGGCGAAGGTTAAGTCTTCCATGTGCATTTGCCCGTTAACACCGGCGTAGGCACAGCCAACCACCAGCACTAGCAGAATCGCGTAACGTGGCAGCAAGGCTTTACCGAAGAGGTATGCCAGCAGCATCAGGCCAATCAGCAGCTGGTGGTCCTGCATTTGCGTGAAGACATTGAGGCCAAAGTGAAACAAAACGCCAGCCAGCATCGCCCCTGACAGCGCTTTGGGAATGTGCTTCATCAACCGCTCGAAAAGGCCAGTAACACCGCATAAAACGATGAGTATTGAACTCACGATAAAAGCCCCTACAGCCACATTCATGGAGTAGCCGCTAAGGGCGCTGACCAATAAGGCCGCACCGGGCGTAGACCAGGCCGTTAGCACGGGCGCCTTATACCACCAGGAAAGTCCAAAGGAGGTCAGGGCAGTGCCAAGGCCCAGCGCCATCAGCCAGGTGGTCGTTTGTTCGGCATTGGCACCTGCCGCGCTTGCGGCCTGAAATATCAATACGGCAGAACTGCTAAAGCCCACCAGCACGGCGATGAATCCGGCCACGATAGGAGAAAGTGAAAGCTGGCGCATGACGGCGCTCCTGTATTTAGCTAACCTGTACGCTATAGCGCACAACGTGCAGCGACTTTAGCATTGTGCGTTATTGCGCACAACGGCTGCGATGCCTCAACTAGAAAGGAAACTCATGGCTTATCTGACGCCTCTGGAAGATCTCACGGGTCTTATTGCCAGCCGACTTAAAGTTCTGCGTCAGGAGCAGGGCTGGAGTCTTGATAAAACAGCTGCAGCAACCGGCGTAAGTAAGGCAATGCTGGGGCAAATCGAACGCGGTGAATCCAGCCCGACGATGGTGACGCTCTGGAAGATTGCTTCAGGATTCAATGTCAGCCTATCGACCCTGCTGGATAACCAGCAGAGCGAAACGGCGGAAGTCATCAAAGTTGCGGGCAGCAGTTTCGGTGAACAACGAATCGGCATGACAGCCAAAACGCTGTTTCCATTTGATCCGCAGATGGGTTTCGAGTTCTTTGTGATTGAGCTTGAGCCTGGGGCAGAACATGTCTCTATTGCTCATCGCGAAGGTGTGGTTGAGCATGTGATCTGTATCGAGGGAACAGTTGAGGTGTTAGTGAACGGATTATGGCAACCCATCGAGAAAGGAGAAGCCATTCGTTTCGGGGCGGACAGCGAGCATGGGTACCGGAACCAGACCGCAGGCTCGGCCGTGTTCCATAACGTGATTCATTACCCCGCTTCGTGATTGCTCTCTGCGGTAGGGACAAATAAAAAGGGCTGAAAATTCAGCCCTTATTTTTTCGGAGCAGCTCAGTGTCAGGTCGAAAGTATCGCCGCATTTTTAATGCTTTGATGCTGTTCATCCAGATCGCGACGAAGCTGTCGGCGCATCTTGGCGGCCTCAAAGCGTTGCTTCTCTTCTTCCGTCTGCGGCTCAAATACCGGCACCTGCGCTGGCTTTTTGTCATCGTCCAAAGCCACCATCGTGAAGTAACAGCTATTGGTGTGCCGCACCAGCTTCTCGCGAATATTCTCGGTGATAACCTTGATACCAATTTCCATTGAGGTGTTGCCGGTGAAATTCACCGAGGCAAGAAAGGTCACCAGCTCACCCACATAAATTGGCTGGCGAAAAGTGACCTGATCAACGCTCAGCGTGACGACATAACGTCCGGCATAACGGCTGGCACAGGCGTAAGCGACTTCATCAAGGTATTTGAGAATCGTGCCACCGTGAACATTGCCGGAAAAATTGGCCATGTCAGGTGTCATCAAGACCGTCATGTGAAGCTGATGGTTATTAAATTCCATGCAGTGATTCCTGGTGATCGGTAGGAAATATAAGTAAGGCCGTCAGGCGTCGCCTTTGGGCGATCCATGGAGAATACGGTGTCGACAACCGCATAATCCATATAACCCAGACGTGTCAGGGGTTTTAGCTTGGCGATATCGACCTTGCCATCCGTCAGAACGCGCTCATCGATATACACACCCACCACTTCGCCCAGCACCATAAAGTCACTGGGCTCTGCGCCATCAGAGCGTGGAACTGGAATGGTCGCCAGATATTTACACTCCAGCGCCGCCGGTGACTCTGCCACGCGCGGTGGCTTTACCTTGACCGAAGGTGCGGCAGTCAGGCCAGTCAGGGTCATTTCATCGACACCATGATCCACCGGAACTGAGCTATCGGAGACAGCATCACGCAGTTCATAGGTTGCGAGGTTACAGACAAACTCACCCGTGGCCTCAATATTCTTCAGGGTGTCTTTACGACCAGCGCTGGAGAACATGACCACGTTGGGATTGTAGCCGACCATATTGAATGCGCTGTAGGGAGCGAGATTCACCTGGCCCTTGGTATTGAGCGTACTAATCCAGCCAATGGGTCGGGGTACAATCAGCCCTTTGAACGGGTCATGAGGAAGGCCACCGTTACCGGGTTCTTGCGGGTCAAAGTGCATAGTCATCCCTTCACATAAAACAAAAGATGGATGTGGAGCTATCCGGCACAAAAGACAAATACAGGATTAGCCACCGGCGAGTTTGACGGTGAAACCTTTAGCCTCAAGCAAGCCTTTGATCAGATCCCGGTTGTCACCCTGAATCTCGATAACGCCGTCTTTCACCGAGCCGCCGGTACCGCACTTTTTCTTAAGCTCGGCAGTCAGTAACTTAAGCGCGGCATCATCCAGATCAATACCAGAGACGGTGGTCACCCCTTTACCTTTGCGACCGCTCGTTTCACGCCGAATCCGAACAATGCCATCACCTTTAGGGCGGCTGGGCGCCTCTTTTTCTTCCTTGATACGACCAGAATCAGTGGAATAGACCAGAGTAGAGTCTCGTTTTGCCATAAGGAATTTCACGCTCCATTGCCCATGAATTGAGGGCTAGACGACATCGAAGTGCCAACACTACAGGTTAAGCGAACCGTGAATGCTCACGGCAGTGCTTTAAAAAGGTAGTGTAACGAGAATACAAAAAAGCCCCAAACGGGGCTTCTTTAAATGAGGTGTGTAACGACAGTGAGCGTCAGGCAGCCTGGGTGCAGGGCAGTTTTAACTCGCTGGCTTCCAGTACCCAGTTCATCCAGGGCTGATGATTACTGATCACCAGTTGTTGCCAGGGAATGGTATTGAACAGCTGTCCTTCTTCCGGCCAGAGGACAAACGCATGGGGCTTGCCTCCCCAGCGAAACTGCAGTGCCGCCGCATGAAGATAGGCCCGGTCAGTATTCACCGCGTTTTGAGCGTTGTAGAGCGGGTCGCCAATAATCGGCGCCGCCAGACTTTTCATGGCGACGCGCAACTGATGGGTTTTTCCGGTATGGGGGAAAAGAAAAAAGCTGCGCAGGCCCGCGCGGACGTTAATACTGGAGAACTGGGTAATCGCCGGGTGTTTCATGGTCGGCGTCAGTTTCCACGCGCCACGACGTGCTTTCACCATATCGCCCTTGATCCACCCCTGTTTCTTGCTGGGACGCTTATCTGAGAGGGCGACATAGAGTTTTTTGATCTGATGAGTTTCAAACTGAATGCCGATGCTTTGGGTGAACTCCAGCGTCTTCCCAAAAAGTACCAGCCCTGAGGTCACCTTATCCAGACGGTGAACGGGGTACAACGAATCCAGTTTCAGGTCAGCTTTAATAGCCGCCGCCAGTCCGGCTTCATCTTCACTGTGAAAATTAATGCCTGGGCATTTGTTAACCAGGAGGAAATCCTGTGTATCAACAAGCAAATGGTACATGTAGGTCTCCAACAATCAGCATAAGCTAACAAAGTTCAGGTACGGCCCCAAGCAAGACGCTGATGATGGCGTGAGAGTGACTCAATACTTCGCTAACGGATTGATTTGCATTAACGTTTATCGGGAGATAGTCATAAAAGTACTAAAGTACCGATTTTGTCGACATGCAGGTTTAGCGTTGGTTGCATACGTCAGATGTACGAAACAGAGCGGTGAACTTGTCTAAAACAAGGCTTCTTACTTTACTCACCACTCTGTTATTGGAAGCGAATACTTCAGGTGAAACGATTCAGCTTCAGATTTTTTGCAGCAATTGATGGAATTGACGCAACCATTCAGGATGAGCAGGCCAGGCTGGCGCCGTCACGAGATTACCGTCAGTAATAGCCTCAGTCACTTCAATGTCAGCAAAGACTCCGCCGGCCAGGGTCACTTCCGCGGAACAGGCCGGATAGGCAGACACCTTCTTGCCTTTAAGCGCAGAGGTTGGAGAGAGCAGCTGTGCACCATGACAGATGGCAGCAATAGGCTTGTCAGCATCAATAAAGTGCTGGATGAACTCCATCACAGACTTGTGCTTGCGCAGATATTCAGGCGCACGCCCACCAGGCAAGCACAGCGCATCATAGGAACCTGGGTCAGTATCCTTGAAGGTCGCGTTCAGGGTGAAGTTATGGCCGGGCTTTTCAGAGTAAGTCTGGTCACCTTCGAAATCATGGATGGCTGTCTTGATTTGTTCGCCCGCGGCTTTATCCGGGCAGACGGCATCAACGCTGTAGCCCATAGCCTGTAATGCCTGAAAGGGCACCATCAACTCGTAGTCTTCGACAAAGTCACCACAAATAATGAGTATTTTCTTGGCGTGTGACATTCGGCACTCTCCTTGCCTGTGTCAGAGGGGAAAACCGTGCGACAGGAGTTGCCGCGACGGGCTGCAGGCGTACATCCTCATCACCCAGAACAAGACTAACCAAGGAGATTCATCACGACCAGTCTGTATCCGGGCTCATTGAATACAAGTTGTTGCGCCTCTAAAGATCCTGAGGTGTACGAAGCTTGGCTGACAGCATTGTTGGCTTGCCTCAATCAACCCTCTGTTTTTTAATGCTTTTTAAACTTACAGCGAACTGGAGACCTTGCCCATGCACGTGATTGTGGATTTATGCGTCATTCCTTTGGGTGTGGGCGTTTCCGTCGCTAACTATGTGGCGGAATGCCAGCGCGTGCTTGAAGCCGCCGGATTGAGTTACCAGATGCATGCTTATGGCACCAATATCGAAGGTGAATGGGATGAGGTCATGGCCGCGGTGAAAAAGTGCCATGAAGTCGTCCATGAAAAGGGCGCGCCCAGGATTTCCTCTTCACTGAAAATCGGCACGCGAACGGATCGTGACCAAAGCATGCAGGACAAGATCGATAGTGTGCATGAGATTCTGGGCACTCGGCCTGAGTAAAAGAAAGTTGTACTCCACTGCTCATTTTTCTACCAGAACCGCTAATACGTAATGACACAGGAGAACAGCATGGCAGCATCAATGTCTGATTCATCCGATTTTATGCAGGCAATGGATGGTGTGGCACCCATTCGGCAGAAAGCGCGGGTTCAGGAAGCAGGAGCCTCCTCAAGAGTCGATACACAGGCTCGTCGTGAGGCCGCTACCGGCGGTTTGCTAAGCGATAAGGATGAAGAGTTTGTCGAGCTGATGGACCCTTTGGATGAACTGGGGTTTAAGCGTCCGGGGATTCAAAGCGGCGTTTACCGTAACCTGCGACTGGGTAAATATCCTTATGAAGCGCGCCTGGAAATTATGGGCATGCCGATTCGTGAAGCTCGCCGGGAGATTAAGCAGTTTATAAACGACTGCTATCGTATGGAGATTCGTTCAATTGCTATCGCTTTTGGCCGCTCTCAGCACAAGGAAAGCCATGCGGTCTGGCTGAAAAGCTATGTCAACAAATGGCTGAAAGCGCGGGAGGAAGTCCAGGCGTTCCACTCGGCGCAGCGCCAGCATGGTGGACTGGGAACCGTCTATGTTCTGCTTCGGAAAACGGAGCGTCAACGTATGGAAACACTAGAGCGGCATCAGCGCCGTATGGGATAAAACAGTACCGTTAACACCTGAGGGGACGGTACAAAGCATCATTGGTGGAGTGGCATTTCATTCGTGGCAAAGAAAAAGAGTTCGTCGGGTAAAAAAGGATCTTTGGGCTATCGCTTGAAACGCGGTCTGATCATCGCTGTGGCAATACTGGTGCTGGCACCGGTCATGCTGGTCGTGGCGGGCCGCTGGATTAATCCCTTCACCACCATGTTTATTGTTGAACGTTATGTTCAGGCCTGGGATCAGGGAGACTGGGATTTCCGTGCTGAACGCGAGTGGGTCGATTGGGACCGGATCAGCCGTAACCTGCCCCTGGCGGTCATGTCCTCGGAAGACCAGCGTTTCCCGGACCACAATGGTTTTGACTGGAAGCAGGTCGAAAAGGCCTATACCGACTGGCAGGACGGTGATCGCCTGCGCGGTGCCAGCACGATTTCCCAGCAGCTGGCGAAAAACCTCTTTCTCTGGTCAGGCCAGAGCTGGGTTCGCAAAGGCCTGGAAGTACCGCTCACCTATCTGATTGAGCTGACCTGGAGTAAGCAGCGCATTCTTGAGGTGTATCTGAATGTCGTTGAGTTTGGTGATGGCATCTATGGTGCCCAGGCCGCCGCCCTGACGTTTTATCGGGAGCCTGCATCCTCGTTGAGTATGAGCCAGGCCGCACGAATGGCTGCGGTTTTGCCTAACCCCAAGAAGTTTATTGTTGATCGCCCCTCAAACTACGTTATGTCACGCCAGCGCTGGATTGTTCGTCAGATGAACCAGCTGGGTTATGGCTACCTCGATAAGCTCCATTAACTCGACCTGCGACAGGATGTGCTTGTGCGCCAACTATTGATCTACGTTGCTGCCGCCTGGAGTGGTTTTTTTGTGATGGGAGTGGAGCTGCTCGGCGGAAGGCTTCTGGCGCCATTCTTTGGCAGCAGTATTTTCGTGTGGGGAGCAGTCATTACCGTATTTATGGCCTTCCTGTCTCTGGGATACCTGCTGGGAGGCCGGTTTTCACTGAAGAATCCCGGGCTATCGCGGCTGGGGATCTTACTGATCGCCGAAGCTTTGCTGGCAGCGCCACTGCTGATCTGTGGTAATGAGATGCTTGAGTGGGTCTCGGCGCGGGTGGGGGATCCACGTTATGGCTCCTTACTTGCCTCACTGATGCTGTTTGGCTTGCCGACGCTGCTTTCCGGGATGGTGTCACCCTATGCTGTAAGACTACTGATTCACAGTATTCATGCAGCGGGGAACTCCGCGGGCAGATTGTACTTCGCCTCGACCGTTGGCTCCGCTGCCGGAACCATTGTGACCTCCTTTTATCTGGTGTTGTATCTCCCCATAAATTCCATTCTGGGCTTATTGATGGCCATCTCATTGGCCGTTGGTTCCACACTCTTTCTGGCTTCACGCGTCTTGGGTAGTAACGCATCGCCTTCCACCTGAAAAGGATCATCATGAACCGCACAGGGACACGCTTACTATCAGCCTTGGCTTTGCTCACGGGCCTTTCCTTCAGTGCTGTGAAACCAGCCAGTGCGGATGTCGTACTGGAGAAGCAGTCGCTCTATCGGAATATTCTCATCAGCGAAGACCAGGGCTTGCGTTGCATGCTCTTTGGCCGGGAAAATGGTCCCCGCCAAAGCTGTATCGATATTGATAACCCGCAACGGCTGGTATTGCATTACTCGCAGGGATTTCTGCTCAGTCTGGCCTTTATCGAGCCACCTGAGCACATTCTGGTGCTGGGTCTTGGCGGGGGGATTCTGCCTAAAACTCTGCGGGCGCTTTATCCGCAAAGCTGGATTGACGTTGCCGAGCTGGACCCTGCGGTGATCGAACTGGCGAAATCCCAGTTCGGTTTTCAGGAAGATGCCAGAATGCGCGCTTACGCTGCTGATGCACGAGTTTTTGTCAAAGCGGCGATCAAGAAAGGCGGGAAATATGACCTTATCCTGCTGGATGCTTTTGATCAGGACTATATCCCCGAGCATCTGTTAACACAGGAGTTCCTTCAGGAGGTGAAAAGCCTGCTGCCTGCAGATGGTCTGGTTGCCGCCAATACTTTCTCCAGAAACAAGCTTGCACCTTATGAAGCAGCAACCTATCAAAGTGTCTTTGGAGATATTGATCAGCTGGCATTACCCAGTGGCAACCGAATTCTGTTTGCTACGCAGAAGCCGCTACCCTCAAAAGCAACCCTGATGGAACACGTTAAAGTACTGAAACCCAGGTTTGCGGGTTATGGATTTGATGCAGAGGCCATGGCCGGTTCCATTGAAAAAGTGCCGGAGGCAACTGTGAAACCTTTAACGGATCAGTTCTCACCGTCCAATTTGCTGCAGTTTCAGCAATAGCCTTGGCTAATAGCACTGGCGATTGGCCATTAATAAACCACACACATAAAAAAAGCGGACAGTACGATCCGCTTTCTTTTTTAAACACCTGCAGGCCGTCAGGCTTTTTTGGGTGGCTGGGCATCGAAGGCCTGACCTGTTAGGCCCTGGCTGTCCTTCCCCATCAGGAACAAATACGTCCCCATGATTTCTTCAGGTGCTCGTACATCCAGAGGATTTTCTGCCGGATATGCATTCGCCCGCATCGGTGTGCGAGTGCCACCCGGATTAATCGAGTTCACCCGGATACGTGTCGTGTTTTCCAGTTCGTCAGCCAGCGTTTGCATCATGCCTTCTGTGGCGAACTTGGAAATCGCATAGGCTCCCCAGTAGGCTCGCCCTTTGCGTCCAACGGAAGAGGATGTGTAGATGATCGACGCATCCGCTGAGCGCTCAAGCAAGGGAAGCAGTGCCTTGGTCAGGTAAAAGTGACTGTTGACGTTGACCTGCATCACCTGATTCCAGGTTTCGACATCGTACTGTCCGAGAGTTGTTCGCTGACCCAGTACAGAGGCGTTGAACAGGATGCCGTCCAGCACACCAAAAGCCTCACCCAGCTTTTCTGCGATCAACTCATAGTCATGATAAGTCGCGCCCTCGAAATGAATCGGAATAATGGCCGGTTGCGGACCGCCGGCTTTCTCGATTTCATCGTAAACAGCTTCAAGCTTGCTTAACGTCCGGCCCATGAGAACCACGGTCGCACCGTGGGCAGCGTAGGCGAGGGCGGCGCCACGTCCGATTCCGGAGCCTGCGCCAGTAACAACGATAGTCTTCCCCGCGAGTAAGTCTTTGGGGGCATGATACTCAATATGACATGTCATAAGGGTTCCTCTTTACTTGGTGCTGATGGATACAAGCAGCACCTGACGTCCTGTCATGAAAAGTCGTTTGAATCACTCATAGCTACGCTTTAACCAATCAACAAGTTCTGCCCCTGAAGCGATACAGACGTCCGCGCCCCAGGTCTCCGCCGCTGAATCCTCATCGACATAACCGTAAGCAGCCGCGACAGTCATCATGCCCGCGGCCTTGCCGGCATCGATATCACGTTGGTGATCGCCGACATAGACGCATTTATCTGGCGAGACATTCAGCTGAGCACACGCAAGATACATGGGTTCAGGATGCGGCTTGCGGTGCGTCACATCATCCGGACAAACCAGTACGGCGCAGTCAGCAAGATCAGGCAAGGCTGCCATCAATGCCTCACTGTAAAGTCGTGGTTTGTTGGTGATGATGCCCCAGGGAATTTTTCTCTGCCGTGCCCAGTTCAGTGAGGATTCAAGCCCCGCGAAGAGTGATGTATCGACACAGACCTCAGCCAGATAAAGCTCAAGCAGACGCGCTCGACGCACATCATGCTCTGCATGCTCAGGCGTAATATCAAACGCACCACAGACCAGCGCAGAGGCACCATGAGAAACGCGCGCCCGAACGAATTCATAGGAGCGCTCATCACGCTGAGCTTCACGCAACTGCTGATTAATCACCCGATAAAAATCCGGTGCGGTATCCAGTAAGGTGCCATCCAGATCAAATAATAAGGCTTCAGGCAGGGCAGAGACCGACATTGAATGGGCTCCTCAGGCTTGCGCTTTGGTGCAGTGGATCATGTAGTTCACATCCACGTCGGAGTCGACCAGACGATAAACCTTGGTGACAGGGTTATAGGTGAGCCCGGTCATGTGCTCCATCTTCAGCCCTGCCTGACGTACAAAACGGCCCATTTCTGCAGGTGTGATAAATTTTTTGAAATCGTGCGTACCTTTGGGCACCAGATTGAGCACGTATTCCGCACCGGCAATCGCCATTAACCAGGCTTTTGGGTTGCGGTTGATCGTCGAGAAGAAAACATGACCACCGGGTTTCACCAGGGCCGCACAAGCTAGCACCACTGATGCAGGGTCAGGAACATGCTCAAGCATCTCGAGGCAGGTGACGACATCAAAGCGCTCGACATCACTGGCGGCAAAGTCCTCAGCGGTGGTCAGCTGATAATTGATGGACACACCAGACTCCAATGAATGCAGACGTGCCGTTTTAAGCGGCGCCTCACCCATGTCGATACCAGTGACATCGGCACCGCGAAGTGCCATGGACTCGCTCAGAATACCGCCGCCACAGCCGACGTCGACTACACGTTTTCCGGCAAGTGAGGCTTTCTCATCCACATAATTGACGCGCAGAGGATTGATGTCGTGCAGGGGTTTAAACTCGCTGTCCTTATCCCACCAGCGGCTGGCTAAGGCTTCGAATTTGGCAACTTCACTATCATCAACATTGGGGCTGCCTGGAGCTTTACCCTGAGTGGCCATGCGGTATTCCTTTAAGACAGAGGTCATGACGACCTGATTCACGAATGGCAGTCATCATAATGTTCAACCCGCAGGGATTCCAATGTTCCGGACGGGTTGATCTGACCGACGACGAAACAATGAGGAATCAATGGCTTGAGACAGAATTGTGGTATACTCGCGAAATTTGCCGAAGCCGTAGTCGCAGGGTAGCTGATATCCTCTCTGGCTGAATCGATGTGTAGACAAAGGAAAGCGGATAACCATGGCTGAGCTGGCTAAAGAGATTCTTCACGTCAACATTGAAGATGAACTTAAACAGTCCTATTTGGACTACGCCATGAGCGTCATCGTCGGCCGTGCGCTGCCGGATGTACGCGATGGCCTTAAGCCTGTGCACCGCCGCGTGCTGTACGCGATGCACGAACTGGGCACGGACTGGAACAAGCCCTACAAGAAATCTGCCCGTATCGTCGGTGACGTCATCGGTAAATATCACCCCCACGGTGATAGCGCGGTATACGACACCATCGTTCGTATGGCGCAGGATTTCTCTCTTCGTTACACGCTGGTGGATGGTCAGGGTAACTTCGGTTCCATTGACGGTGACTCTGCTGCAGCGATGCGATACACCGAGATCCGTATGGATCGTATTGCCCATGAGCTGCTGGCAGATCTGGAAAAAGAGACCGTCGATTACATTCCTAACTATGACGGCACCGAACAAATTCCTGTCGTACTTCCCACCAAGGTGCCTAACCTGCTGGTTAACGGCTCCTCGGGGATCGCTGTTGGTATGGCGACCAATATTCCTCCTCATAACCTCACGGAAGTTATCAATGGCTGTCTGGCATTGATTGATGATGACTCCCTGAGCATCGATGACCTGATGGAATATATTCCAGGTCCGGACTTCCCGACCTCAGGCATCATCAACGGCAAGGCTGGCATCATCGAGGCCTACCGCACCGGTCGTGGACGTATTTACATTCGTGCCCGTTACCACGTTGAAGATATGGAGCGTGGTGGCAAGCAGGCGCTGGTCATCACTGAGATTCCTTATCAGGTCAACAAAGCGCGTCTGATCGAGAAAATCGCGGATCTGGTAAAAGAGAAGCGTATCGAAGGCATCACCGAGCTGCGTGATGAGTCCAACAAAGAGGGTATGCGTATTGTTATTGAACTGCGTCGCGGCGAAATGCCCGAAGTAGTGATGAATAACCTTTATGCCAACACCCAGATGCAGAACGTATTCGGTATCAATATCGTTGCTCTGGTCGATGGCCAGCCGAAAACCCTGAACCTGAAAGAGCTGTTGGAAGCTTTCGTTCTACACCGTCGTGAAGTGGTGACTCGTCGCACCCTGTTTGAACTGCGTAAAGCCCGTGAGCGCGGCCACATTCTGGAAGGTCTGGCCGTTGCCCTGGCCAATATTGATCCGGTTATTGAGCTGATCCGTAATTCTGCCAACGCAGCAGAAGCCAAAGAGCGTCTGCTGGAACGTTCCTGGGCTCCGGGCAATGTTCTGGCCATGCTGGAAAAGGCGGGGGATGATGCCTGCCGTCCAGAGAACCTCCCCGAGGCACTGGGTCTGCGTGATGGCCAGTATTTCCTGTCGCCTGAACAGGCTCAGGCAATCCTTGATCTTCGTCTGCACCGTCTGACCGGTCTTGAGCATGAAAAACTGCTCAAGGAATATGAAGAGATCATCGCTAACATCGCTGAACTTCTGAAAATTCTCGGTAGTGCAGCACGTTTGATGGAAGTTATTCGTGAAGAACTGGTTGCGGTACGTGATCAGTTTGGTGATGCACGTAAAACAGAAATCACCATGAGTCAGCAAGATCTGACTATCGCCGATCTGATCAACGAAGAAGATCTGGTAGTCACCATCTCTCATACCGGTTATGCCAAGACCCAGCCTGTGACGGATTATCAGGCACAGCGTCGTGGTGGTCGTGGTCGCGCAGCAACCTCCGTTAAAGAAGAAGACTTTGTCGAGCATTTGCTGGTCGTGAATAGTCACTCAACCATTATGCTGTTCTCTGACAAGGGTAAGGTGTACTGGCTGCGTGTCTTTGAAATTCCGCAAGCCAGCCGTGGTGCACGTGGCCGTCCGATTGTGAACCTGCTGCCACTGGATGCTGACGAGCGCATTACTACTATTCTGCCAGTTACTGAGTATCTGGAAGGCCACTACGTCTTCATGGCAACCCAGAACGGCACGGTTAAGAAAACCCCGCTGCCACAGTTCTCCCGTCAGCGCTCCACTGGTCTGATTGCACTGGCGCTGGATGAAGGTGACATGCTGATTGGCGCTGCAATCACGAATGGTCAGCAAGACGTCATGCTGTTCAGTTCTCAGGGCAAGGCGATTCGCTTCAACGAGTCTGATGTCCGTGAAATGGGCCGTACGGCACGTGGTGTCCGTGGCATGAAGCTTGGCGAAACACCGAAAGGTGAACCCGCTAAAGTGATTAGTCTGGTCATCCCTGATGATGAGGCCTTTATCCTGACGGCTTCTGTGCATGGTTATGGTAAGCGAACCGCTATCAACGATTTCCCTGTTTACGGGCGTGGAGGTCAGGGCGTTATCGCTATGCAGACAACTGAGCGTAACGGTGAGCTGGTTTCTGCCATTCAGGTAGTTGAAGGCAACGAAGCCATGCTGATCAGTGATCGCGGCACTCTGGTGCGTACCAGCATCGCAGGTATCTCCTGCCTGGGACGAAATACTCAGGGCGTTACCCTGATTCGTCTGGGTGCGGATGAGAAACTGGTTGGTCTGGCTCGTATCGAAGAGCCAAGCGTCGAAGACTTGCCGGAGGGTGAGGAAGCTGAAGGCGAAGAAAATCTGACTGCAGACAATGCCGATACGGCAGATGCTCCCTCAGCAGAGGATCAACCTGACGATAACTGATAAACCTGTAATGCGGCTCTCGGGCCGCATTACTGTTTCTTAAGAACGTATTTGTATCCAACAGCTAATCGTACTACCCGAACTATGGCCATAAGGCCTGATTACGGAGATTTTTTCATCATGACTCGCGCATACAATTTCTGTGCTGGCCCCGCTGCATTGCCGGAAGCTGTTCTTCAACAAGCACAGGAAGAAATGCTGGACTGGCATGGCAAAGGCCTGTCCGTAATGGAGATGAGTCACAGGAGTGACGAATTTGTCGGTATCGCTGAACAGGCAACTCAGGATCTGCGTGATCTACTGAGCGTCCCTGCTGAATATGAAATACTGTTCCTGCAAGGTGGTGCGAACCTGCAATTCAGCTCTGTTCCAATGAACCTGTTGGGCACTTCCACTAAAGCGGACTATATCGACACTGGCGTTTGGTCTGCCAAAGCCATCAAGGAAGCTTCTCGCTACGCCAGCATCAATGTGGCGGGCTCCACGAAGGCAGACAAGTATCACCGTGTGCCAACCCAGGCAGAATTATCACTGCAGCAGGATGCCGCTTATGTGCACTACTGCAGCAACGAGACTATCGGTGGTCTTGAATTTGATTACATCCCTGAAACCAGCACGCCACTGGTTTGTGATATGTCTTCCACGATTCTATCTCGCCCACTGGATGTCTCACGTTTCGACATGATCTATGCCGGTGCTCAAAAGAACATTGGTCCGGCAGGTCTGTGTCTGGTGATCATCAAGAAAGATCTGCTTAACCGTGAGATAGCTTCCATTCCAACCATGATGAGCTACCGTGTGGCGGCAGAAAATGCCTCGATGTACAACACGCCACCGACCTATGCCTGGTACCTGTCCGGACTGGTCTTCCAATGGCTGAAGAAGCAGGGCGGTGTCGATGCAATGGCAACGATCAACGAGCGCAAGGCAATGAAGCTTTACTCTGCGATTGATAACAGCGCGTTATTTGCTAACCCTATTGCGTTGGCCAACCGCAGCTGGATGAATGTGCCGTTTACGCTGGCAGATACTTCACTGGAAGATATCTTCCTGAAGGAATCCGAAGAAGCCGGTCTGCTTAACCTCAAAGGTCACCGTTCCGTCGGTGGCATGCGTGCCAGCATCTACAACGCAGTGCCTGAGGCAGCGATCGATGCGCTCATCAGCTTTATGAAGGACTTTGAACAGCGTCACTTTAAAGGGTAACGTCTGATAAATGTTTTTCAGTGGTAGCACCATCACAGGCGCTACCACATTTCAGTTATTTCCGCTTTGGGCATCGCCCTACGCAATACCGGAGAACTCTCATGGCAACTGAGCAAGAACAGCTTGCCCTGCTGCGCGATCAGATTGACGACATCGACCAGCAAATCCATCGCCTCATCAATGCTCGTGCCAAATGCGCGATGCAGGTGGCAGAAGTCAAACTGCATCACCATACCCCTGATCAGGGCGATCCGGTGTTTTATCGTCCAGAACGTGAAGCACAGGTATTGCGCAAAGTTATTGATCGCAATGAAGGCCCGCTGGAAGGCGCTGTTGTTGCCCGGTTATTCCGCGAGATCATGTCTGCCTGCCTGGCACTTGAAAGCCCGGTACGCGTGGCGTTTCTTGGCCCAACGGGCACCTTTACCGAACAGGCGGCACTTAAACATTTTGGCCATTCTGCGGTTTGTGTCGCCATGCCGACGATTGACGATGTCTTCCGTGAAGTGGAAGCACAAGCGGTTAAATACGGCGTCGTTCCGGTAGAGAATTCCACTGAAGGCGTTGTCCACCACACACTGGATAACTTCCGCGCGTCCGGCCTTAAGATTTCAGGTGAAGTTGAGCTGCGGATTCACCACAATCTGCTGGTGAAACCCGGTTCAGATTTACGCTCCATTACCCGTATTTATTCCCACCAGCAGTCTCTGGCCCAATGTCGCCTCTGGCTTGATTCCCACTACCCAAGTGTTGAACTGATTGCGGTGAGTTCAAACGCTGAAGCAGCCCGTCGCGTCAGCGAAGAAGGTGAGGGCGTTGCCGCCATTGCAGGTGAAATGGCTGCTCTGGCTTACGGTCTTGATCATGGCTACAACAATATCGAAGACCATCCGGAGAACACTACTCGCTTCCTCATCATTGGCCATGAGTCTGTCGGGGTAAGCCAGCGCGACAAAACCTCCATTATTGCCGGATCGCAGCATCAGCCAGGCGCGCTGTATCAGATTCTTGAACCCTTTTATCGTGCTGGAATCGACCTGACCCGCATCGACTCGCGCCCTGCGAAAGACGGCGCCTGGGGTTATGTGTTCTATATCGATTTTGTGGGCCATCAGGATGATGAGCCTATCAAGCAGGTTCTGAAAGAAGTCGGAGAGAAGTCAATTCTCCTGAAAATTCTGGGCTCCTACCCACAGGCCGTTATTTAATGAGTCGATTTAGTACCGAGCATATTCTCTTTATCGGGTTGGGGCTTATTGGTGGATCGCTGGCCCTGGCCCTGAAGAAAAAGGGAACGTCCTCCACGCTGACAGGCTTTGATCTCAAAGAAGAGAATTGCCAGCTGGCGCTGTCCCGTGGAGCAGTTGATCGTATCGCTGACTCACTTGAGAGCGCAGTACGCGAGGCAACGATGATCGTTCTTGCGGTGCCTGTCAAAGCGATGGAAAGCGTACTGACGCAAATTGCACCTTTCCTCAAAGAGAATGTGCTCCTTACCGATGTGGGCTCCACCAAAGGTAATTTGGTGAGCTTTTCACGCCGGTTATTCTCCCCCATGCCAGAAGGCTGGGTGCCAGGCCATCCGATTGCCGGGGCAGAAAACAGTGGCATGAGTGCGGCCAAAGAGGATCTGTTTCAGCGCCATAAGGTCATTCTTACGCCTTTGCCTGAATCATCAATTGAAGCAACGTCGATGATTCGCCAGGTATGGGAAATGGCGGGTGCTGAAGTACTTGAAATGGCGGTTGAGCACCACGATGAGGTGCTGGCAGCCACCAGTCACCTGCCACATCTGCTGGCTTTTAGTCTTGTCGATACACTGGCTAAAGATCAGGAAAATCTCGATATTTTCCGTTATGCCGCTGGTGGTTTTCGTGATTTCACTCGCATCGCCGCCAGTGACCCGACCATGTGGCACGATATCTTTCTTGCCAACAAATCTTCCGTTTTGAATGTGCTTGATCGCTTTACCGATGATCTTGCCGTGCTGCGTAAGGCCGTTGAAACGGGCGACAGCCTTTCAATGCTGGGTGTGTTTACACGCGCTAAAGCCGCACGTGAACACTTTTCACGTATTCTGGAAGGCACCGCCTATACCTCCGATGCCCATTTATCTGGCTCCTCGACCTATGAGGTTCACCCTGGCAGTTTCTGTCGTGGGCGTATAGACATTCCTGGTGATCGGTCCATTTCACATCGCGCAGTCATTCTGGGTGCTATTGCAGAAGGGACGACTGTTATCGAAGGCTTCTATGAGAACGAAGACAGCCTGGCTGTCATTCAGGGCCTTCGAGATATGGGCGTCGTGATTGAGGGGCCAAAAGAAGGACGTCTGACTGTCCACGGCGTTGGGCTTCATGGTCTCAAACAACCACCCGGCGAAATCTATCTGGGCAGATCGGCAACCTCAATGCGATTGCTCACCGGCCTGCTCAGTGGTCAGTCATTTGACTCTGTATTAACAGGCGATGCGTTTCTCAGCAGCCGCTCCATGGCGGAAACCGCTCAGGCCATCAAGTCCATTGGCGGAATTGCTCGTACCCAAACAGGTCATGCACCGATTTATCTTCACGGAAAAGCAGTGCTTGAAGGGGGCGATGTCTCACTGAGCACGCCAAGTGCACAGATCAAATCCGCGCTTCTGTTGGCAGGCCTGTACGCGAGCTCAGGAGTTAACATTAAGCTACCTGTGGTGACACGCGACCATACTGAGCGAATGCTTGCCCGTTTCGGCGCCCACATTCGCTATAGCGAAAACTCGGTGGCGTTAGCACCTGGAAGTGTACTGAAAGCCACTACAGTGAACGTACCTGCAGACTGTTCTTACGCGGCGTACTTTGTTGTGCTAGCGGCAGTAACGCCCGGCAGTGATATTGTTCTGGAAAATGTCGGATTAAATCCAACTCGTACCGGCTTTTTGAACGCGCTCAAGGCGATGGGTGCCAATATTGAAATCGAACCTCATCCGGTTTCATGCGAGACCGAAGAACCTATGGGTAATCTTCGAGTGCGTTATCAGGCCCTTAAGGGAGCATCGCTTGATGAAACGGTAGTGTCTCGCGCCACGGATGAGCTGATGCTCTTAGTGGTTGCCGCCAGCTTTGCGGAAGGAATAACCACCTTCAATATGGGTAGCGCGCAGCGTTCATTGACGATGAAAAGTATTCAGAGTCTAGGGGCTGAGCTACGAAAGCTGGGTATTGTCATCGAAACTCAGGATGTTATCAGTGTGATGGGTCTTGCCAATAGCAGTGATCCGTCACCATTACTGCAAAGTGCGGCTTTGACTTGTCAGGGCAACCAGCGTCTTGCTCTGGCGCTGAGTATTGCTGCCTCTCGTGCGAGCGGCAAAGTTACTATCGAAGAATGTGAAGGGCTGGATGCCTACTTTACGTCTTTTCAGACACTGGCCAAGTCTGCGGGCTTGAACCTCACTACAACTGGATGATTCATGTCTAAAAATACCGCTCCTGTTATTACTGTGGATGGCCCCAGTGGTTCTGGAAAAGGTACCGTCTGTAAACGTCTGGCCGAAATGCTGCAGTGGCAGTTGCTGGACAGTGGTGCGCTTTATCGTCTTGTGGGGCTTGCCAGCCAAAAACACTCGATCGCGATTGAAAATGTTGATGCCATTACCACCTTGGCAGCCTGTCTTGATGTGCAGTTCAATGCACTGAAGGGTCATGAAGGAGTGAGCGTTATTCTTGAAGGTGAAGACGTCACTCGAGCCATTCGTAATGAAGAGGTGGGAGCGCTAGCGTCAAAGGTGGCCTCTTACCCTTCGGTTCGACAGGCGCTTCTTGATAGACAGCGCGCGTTTTCAACCGATCAGGGGTTAGTCGCGGATGGTCGTGACATGGGCACGGTAATCTTTCCTGAAGCACCTCTTAAGGTGTATCTCACTGCCTCCGCAGAGGAGCGAGCTCGCCGCCGGGTGCTTCAGTTGCAAAAGCAGGGGGCCAGTGCTAGCTTTGATAAGATTTTACACGATATTCAGGCGCGCGATGCGCAGGATATGAACCGCAGTATTGCACCGCTCAAACCGGCTTTGGATGCAGTCATTATTGATTCCAGTGAGCTGGACATCGACACCGTCGTCGCCCGAATTGGGCAACTCCTACGTGAACGAGAGCTGGTGTAGAAGATGTGTTTTCTTAGTTGGGTTCGTTGAGCTTTCCCAGACAGTCGCTCATCGGATTTCTTGTCATTGACCCATGCGGTCTGGTGCATGGTTAAACCGATGCAGAATTATTTCTGGCGTCACAGGAACGAACATGAGCGAGAGTTTTGCTGAACTGTTTGAAGAGAGCTTAAAAGATCTTGATCTCAAGGTTGGCTCTATCATCGAAGGAACCGTCGTCGCTGTCGACAAAGAGTGGGTGACAGTCAATGCCGGTCTGAAATCTGAAGGGGTTATCCCGGTCAGCCAGTTTCTGGATGATAAGGGAACTCATACCCTGTCAGTCGGTGACACTGTCACTGTAGCAGTCGAAGCCCTCGAAGATGGCTTTGGCGCTACCCGTCTCTCCCGTGAAAAAGCCAAGCGTGCTGAAGCCTGGGTCGAACTTGAAAAAGCGTTCGAGAATGGCGATACCGTTAAAGGCATTATCTCCGGGCGTGTCAAAGGTGGCTTCACGGTCGATGTCGATGCAGTTCGTGCCTTTTTGCCGGGCTCACTGGTTGATGTTCGTCCCCTGCGTGACACCTCTCATCTAGAAGGTAAAGAGCTTGAGTTCAAGTTGATCAAGCTGGATGCCAAACGGAATAACGTTGTCGTAAGCCGCCGAGCAGTGCTTGAAGCTGAAAATTCCGCTGAGCGTGAGTCTTTGCTCACCAACCTGCAGGAAGGCCAGAAGCTTCAGGGGATCGTTAAGAATCTGACCGACTACGGTGCATTCGTGGATCTAGGCGGTGTTGATGGTCTGCTGCATATCACTGATATGGCATGGAAACGTGTTCGTCATCCCAGCGAAATGCTTGCAGTGGGTGACGAAATTGATGTGATGGTCCTGAAGTTCGACCGTGAGCGTCAGCGCGTTTCCCTGGGCATTAAACAGCTTGGCGAAGATCCCTGGGAAAACATCAAGAAGCGCTTCCCGGAAAACTCGATTACTCATGCTCGTGTGACCAATCTTACCGATTACGGCTGTTTTGCCGAGATTGAAGACGGTATTGAAGGTCTGGTTCATGTGTCCGAAATGGACTGGACCAACAAGAACATTCATCCCTCCAAGGTCGTTCAAATGGGTGACGAAGTGGATGTGATGATTCTTGATATTGATGAGGATCGCCGCCGCATATCCCTTGGTATGAAGCAATGTGTTGCCAATCCTTGGGAAGCATTTTCTTCCAACTTTAATAAAGGCGATCGGATCAGCGGCAAGATCAAGTCCATTACTGATTTTGGTGTTTTTGTTGGTCTCGATGGTGGTATCGACGGTCTGGTTCATATGTCAGATATCACCTGGAATGAATCACCAGAAGAAGTGGTGAAGAACTACCGCAAAGGTGAAGACATTGAGACGGTGGTTCTCGCTGTTGATCCAGAGCGTGAGCGCATTTCTCTTGGTATCAAACAACTGGATGAAGATCCTTTCATGAGCTATGTCTCTCTCAATGAGAAGGGAGCTGTTGTTAATGCCAAGGTGATCAGTGTTGACGCCAAAGGTGCAACCGTTGAACTGGTTGAGGGCGTTGAAGGCTATATTCGAGCGGGTGAAATTAGTCGTGATGGCGCTGCAGATGCCTCTGCCGTGGTCAGTGTGGGCGACATGCTTGAAGCACGTATTCAGCAGATCGATCGTAAAAACCGCAATATTACTCTGTCCGTCAAAGCCAAGGATGTAGCGGAAGAAAAAACCGCTATGGAAAGCCTGAAACAGGCGACCACTGAAACCGCCAGTGGTCCAACCACCATTGGAGACCTGATCAAGGAGCAAATGAAAAAGTCCTGATCAGACAGCAAGAAATCTAACACGGCCTCAGGGCCGTGTTTTTGTTTGGGTGAATTACTTTCGCTAAACCCTTGATTAAAAAGACTGAGTAATTGATTTTCCTCGATCTTTTTTTTATCTTTAAAAAACGTAGTTTGTTTTTTGAACAATTGCTGATGTGGCTGAATATGGTTAACCAGTATCGACTGGTCACCTCAGTGCAGATTACAGATAGCTATTGGTGAAGTTTTCTCACGAAGACAAGCTGACTTAATCAAGGAGAAGGGCATGACCAAATCTGAATTGATCGAGCGTCTGATTGCTCGTCACCCAGAAATGCCGATCAGAGATGTCGAGATGGCTGTCAAAACTATCCTGGATCATATGTCAGAGTCACTGGCCCAGGGCGACAGAATCGAGATTCGAGGGTTTGGGAGTTTTTCACTTCACTTCAGGGCGCCGCGGGTTGGCAGAAATCCTAAAACAGGTGAATCAGTTCCCTTGGGCCCTAAATACGTTCCACACTTTAAACCTGGCAAAGAGCTACGAGATCAAGTCAACTGCGACTGATCAGCCGAAAGTCTTCTACTTAAAGAGTGATGCTTTCGTGTCATTGCATGTCTTCGCTTGGCGCATGCGTTGTGCTTCTTTACAATGCCGATACGTTAATTTGATGAAGTGAGGAATACTGTGCGTCTACTCAAAGGATTGCTGCTCGGTCTTGCCACGCTGGTTCTTTTGTTAATCGGCATCATGTTCGCTATCCATAACACCCAGCCCGTTCCTCTGGACTTTATTGTCTTCTCCCTGCCTGCTTTCAGCGTATCTTTCTGGCTGATTCTAAGCTTCTTTATTGGTGGAGTTATTGGTGTCTCACTGAGCGTGTTGATGCTGCTTCGCATGAAGGCAAAGGTATTGCAGCTTAAGCGTAAGCTGAATCAAAACAATACCGAGCTGGCTAAGCTCAAGTCTGCTCCACAAGTTTAATAAGTTCTCTGTTGCATGCATCCCTGGATATATCTTTTCGGGATTATTGCCGCGCTGCTCTTAGGCTGGTCAATGGGGTCCGGGCGCTTACGCAAACAGCGCTTGATGGCTATGGCCAGCCGTCTTCGTCATGAATATTATCTTGGCCTGCAACATCTCCTCAGCGATCGTAATGATGAAGCCATGGAGTCCTTTGAAAGGGCACTTGAGCTTGATTCAGATGCGATCGATATTCACCTTGCCGTAGCAGATCTTTTCAGACGAAAGGGTGATGTCGCAAGAGCGGTGCGTGTACACCTCAATCTTCTTGAACGAGGTGATCTTAGCTCAAGGCAACGTCAGCATGTCCGTATCGGCCTTGCGAGGGATTACCTGTCCAGCGGCCTTCTCGACAGAGCAGAAGATATCCTGCTGCAGTTTCTGAACCGACCTGAAACGACGAATCGCCTCGAAGTCCTCTCTTTGTTGGCTGATATCTATGAGCAGGAGCGGGATTGGGAAAAAGCTATTGATGTCATGTCCCGTTATCTGGCATTGCAGGACGATTCAGGTACCCGGGCTCGTATTGCGCATTATCACTGCGAGATCGCCGAACTTGCTCTTCAGCAAAAACATCCCTCCGATGCTCAACGCTCCTGGGAAGATGCTCTGAACATGAAGCGAGGAATGCATCGCGCTTTACTGGCACGCTGCCGCTGGGCTCTTCAGCAAAGTCACTGGCGAATTGCCCTCAGAGATATCAAAAGTTTCCGTCGATACAACAAGGAGCGCCTCGTTGAGGGCTTGAGCTTACTTCTCGAGGTCTATACAGCAATCGGCCACAGAGGAAAGTTGATCAAACTGCTGGAAGACTGGTATCAGGCTTCGCAGGCCAGCAGCATTTTGATTGCTCGGGCACGTTTAATGGAGTCACTGGATCGACCCGTCGATGATTTCTTTCTGGCACAACTTAAAAGCAGGCCAACATTAAAAGCGGCTTCCTATCTTTTAGCTCGTGTTGGCCCCGGCGCCGGCGGAGTTGTCGCCGATACACTGACGATTACACGCCGCACGCTGGATGACCTAACACAGGCAAGACCTGTATACTTGTGCGCAAATTGTGGCTTCAGGACCCGCCAATTACATTGGCAATGTCCCAAGTGCCGCACTTGGGATAGTGTCAAACCCATTACCGGGCTTGAAGGCGAATAAGTTAGTAGTCTTATCTGAGGAGAGGAGTTAATGATCTCCAGCCCCATCATTGTCGCCCTGGATTACCCCACTCAAGAAGCTGCACTGGACATGGCAAGTCAGCTTGATCCCAAGCAATGTCGAGTTAAGGTTGGCAAGGAGCTTTTCACACTGGCCGGACCTGCAGTGGTGGATGCACTTCAATCCAAAGGCTTTGAGGTTTTTCTGGATCTCAAATTCCATGACATCCCCAATACAACTGCAATGGCAGTGAAAGAAGCGGCCAAACTCGGGGTATGGATGGTCAACGTCCACGCATCAGGTGGTCGTCGCATGATGGAAAACTGCCGCAATGAACTGGATAAGCTGGGCGGAACATTGCCATTACTGATTGGCGTAACGGTTCTTACGAGTATGGATCGCGAAGACTTACGCGAGATTGGGATTGATCTCGAGCCACAGGAGCATGTCCTTCGACTGGCGCGTTTGGCAGAAGACTCAGGTCTGGATGGTGTCGTTTGCTCCGCTCAGGAGGCCACCGCACTTCGTTCTGTCGTAGCCGATCAGTTTGCTTTGGTGACACCAGGCATCCGTCCACCGACAGCAGAGCAGGGTGACCAGCGGAGAATTATGACCCCGCGTCAGGCACTGGATGCAGGCAGCAACTACCTGGTCATTGGACGCCCCATTACCCGAGCTGAAGTGCCTAATGAAGCACTGGTCGATATTCTGGCGTCTCTCGACTGACGCTTCAGATATTCCTCAGGCTTTTTGATAAAGCCGTATGACAGCCTGGATGGTGACATTCAGGCTGTTGAGTTTCAGTACGGCTTCTTTCCCCGCTACCGGCGCCTTGTAACCATGTGGTGTCATACAGAGCAGATTCTGAATCGCCACTTGCTCGAGCGTAATCTTGTCTGTAACACACTCCTGAGATTCCAGCGTAAAGCCCGCATGTTCAAGATTGGCTGGAGGTCCGCCACGGCGCACCTCGTCATACAGAGCCTCCCGCAACTCAAGTAAATGCTCATCTCCCGCTTCAAGAAGAAGAATCCTGCCGCCCGGTTTCAGGTAGGGGGCAAACCATTCAAACTGATAAAAACCAAAAGCACAGATAATAAGATCCAGACTTCCCGGCGCGAATGGCAAAGCGGCATTGCTGCCTACCAGCCATGTCACTCTGTTATTGCGCTTGGTGGCTGCCTGAACTGCCCACTTAGAGATATCGAGACCATAGGCATCAAGAGGCGCGAAATCCATCTCAACGTCTCGAGCAAGGCTGTCGATGTAAAATCCTTCGCCACATCCCGCTTCGAGAGCACTGTAGGTCGAGTTTTTCCCTTGCTGGAGTAATGGCTTTACCACTTCAGTCATCCGCTGACTAAAGCTATTAAAATGCCCTTCAGCGAGAAAATCACGACGAGCATTCACCATAACTTTGTTATCGCCAGGATCTTTCGAATGCTTTTTTTGAACGGGCAGCAGGTTCACATAGCCTTGCTTGGCTATGTCGAAGCTATGACCGTTAGCGCAGGAAAGCTGCTTTGATGAGGTAGTCAGTGGCTGCTGACATAGAGGGCAAACAAGGTTTACAGAGTTCAGCATGAGAAACGCGCAAGCTTAATGAAGTTTGCGCGTCAGTCTACCACAAAGGGGAATATTCAGGTCTTATGCATCAAGCGATTACCGCTGAGCTTCGACCAGCGTTTGCTGGTAATCCTTGTTATCAGGGGCCAATGCCACGGCTCGTTTGGCCGCCGAAATAGCACTATCACGATGCCCCAACTTGCCTTCGATCACGGATAAATTGTTATACAACGGCGCCGACTTCGGATGCTGAGTGATAGCCTGCTCGAGAATCTGTTGTGATTCTTTAAAAGCATGCATCTGATAGTAGACAACGCTCAGTCCTAATGCCGCTGTTTCGCTATCAGGCCAACGCTTTAACGCTTCTCCGTAAGCTTTATGCAAGTCTTCAGTGGTAAACGATTGCTCACTTTGGGCAATGGAATCCAGCGTCAGTTGCTGATCAGCAGAGGCGGGCATTTTTCCGGGAGGCAGGGCCACAAATGCCCAATTACCACCGCGTTGCCAGGTTCTGGCAAACGTTGTGACTGAGACTCGGTGGTTTTCATCCAGAGCGGAGTGCAGTACCAGCTCCTGATTCTTCGCGTCATAACCCGTCACCACAGCATAGTGCCACTGCGGATACCAGCTAAGTGCCAGGTTCTGGAAAACCAGTACAGGATTCCCTGCACTCAGCTCCTGAGTAATGGCATTCAATGTTCCGGGAATTCTAAAAGGAATCAGGCCAAAGTGCCGGGTCGCACCGAGCATTTCCACCTGAATACTGCCTTGCTTATTAGGCAGATAAACAAAAGGTTTAACCTTATCCGGCGTGGTATCCACGCCCTGATAATCTAAAACCATGGCCAGTGCGGCCGGACCACACTGGTACTCCTCCTGAGCAAAGAAAGGCACATTCTGAACATAAACGGATTGACCCACTGCCGTTGACTGCTGGAACTGATCTACCGTTTTAGGCGGAGCCAACGAACAACCGCTCAGCCAGGCAATCGCCATTGAACTGATGATCGCTCGCAATCCATAGCGAATCGAAGGACGCATCCGTTTCACTGCCAGATCCATCAGAATGTGCCTCTTCTCTTAATGATGGTTTACAAAACTGAATACATTGGTGAAACCAAGGATGTCAGTTACCAGTAACACCAGGAACACTAAGACAATAGCGCCGATGACGCCCTGACCTGCTGGTTGTTGATCGATCTTGTTGGCGACCATTTCAGCTTCCGCATTACTCAGGCTGGCGACTCGGGATTCTACACTGGCGGGGTCTACACCCTCAGCCAAGAGCCCTTGACGTACATCATCGCGCGCTAGCAAGGCATTCAGCCTGGCTTTAGCATCCTGCTGCTGAGACTGCTGAATAGAACCGGGAGAGATCATTGCTGCATTGGCAAAACCGGGAACGGTCGCGGAGACCAGTGAGAGAGAGACCAGCAGACTACCGGTCCAACGCTTGAAAGAGGCACTCTTACGCATATTGATTCCTTGCTGTTGTGTATTCGAACTGTTTTCCATCAGCCGAAACTACTAGTGCCGGCAGAATACTGATTTTCAAAGCAGCTGTAAGGGTTCAAAACATTTCAGTCGGTTTGCAGCGTGGCAGGAAGATGTATAAAAAATCGTTCATGCCTGCATTTTCGGTTAAAGTTTCAAGCTGCAATTTCCTGAGGAAGAGTACAAGTTATGGGTTTATTGGATTCGATTGCAAAGCTGTTTGGTGGAAATGGATCGTCCGGAGCGGTTGCTCAGGACAGTGCCGAAGCTCTTGAATACAAGGGTTTTGAAATTGTTCCTCAGCCGAGAAAAGTGGGGGCGCAATATGGCGTTGGTGCCACCATCAGCAAAGAGGTCGATGGAGAGCGTAAAGAACATTATCTGATTCGTTCAGATCAGGTAGGCTCCCGTCAGGATTGCATTGATCTGACCGTCATCAAGGCCAAGAGAACTATTGATGAGCAGGGCGAACGCCTGTTTGGTTAAACCTCAATTAAAATTCGTTTGTGGGGCTAAAGACTAAGAGACCTTCCTCTTGGCACGATATTGTCTGTGCTACGCTTTATTTATCAGGTTTCAGGTGCAGCGTTTACTGTACAGGAGGCAGTGATGGGAATAGCGGCAGTATTCGGGCAAAAACTGGCAAGTTATCTTGCCAGGCCCCGCTATGCGGAATCCTCCCGATCCACCTTTGATATAGAAAAACTTCGCTCGGTTATCAAACCGGGTGATGTCCTTCTTGTAGAAGGAACGAGTCGCATCAGTACGACGATCAAATATCTGACACAGTCTACCTGGTCTCATGCAGCATTCTATCTGGGAAGTTTTACTTCTTATGAGATTAGAACCCTTGGCATTGCCTATCAGATTAAAGAAAACTGGCCAACAGAACAGGAGAGTTTTTCTCTTCTCGTAGAGGCTGACATTCTTGAAGGTGTTCGTGTTGTACCGCTTGAGGAGTACCGAGGACTCCACACCAGAATCTGTCGGCCCGTCGGTCTAATGAAGCGTGATCTTGAGCAGTTAAGACACTTCTTTCTTGCCAGAATCGGTCATCAGTATGACCTGAAAAACATAGTTGATCTGATTCGTTATCTGGTGATTCCACCGATTCCAACACCCTGGCGTCGTGCTTTTTTAAGACTGGGCAGCGGGGATCCGACACAGGCTATTTGTTCTTCCCTGATTGCTCAGGGTTTTCAGGCCATTCAATACCCCGTCTTGCCGCGTGTATCCTGGATTGCCTGGCAGGATGCCAAAGGGGTTGAGCGCCGTGAGGAAATTCTGCACAAGCGCGATGCCAGCCAATATGTTCCCAGGGATTTTGATGTCTCGCCCTATTTTCAGGTCGTAAAGCCCAGCATAGAAGCAGGATTCGATCTAAGGGATTTACACTGGGCGCGCTCTGAGCAAAATGATCAGGCAGTTGTCGAGCAAGTCGAAGAAGGGTGGTAGTCCAATCAGTGATGCCGATAATCAATGAGGATAAAGTGGATAGCAATCTGCGGGATGACACTGATGAGATTTGGTGGATATATATCATCGAGACTCAATGCGGAAAGCTCTACACTGGCATTACCAATCACTTGCTGAGACGCTGGCAGCAACATAACACCGGCAAAGGCGCTAAATATTTTCGGGGACGCTCGCCAAGATCAGTGGTCTATCTTGAGCTTTCAGAGAATCGTTCTGCCGCCAGTAAACGTGAATATGCCATCAAACAATTGGGAACGAGAGCCAAAAGGGCGCTGGTGAATGAATTCTCGGAGCTAACGAGGCTATAATGTCTCCTTTTTGCTTGCCCGGATCCCCATGCCGATTTTCGACCTTTCCCATATCCGCCAAAGCTTCCCTCTGATAGAGCAGGAAGCCCGATCAGGTCGTGTCTATCTCGATAACGCGGCAACGACTCAAAAGCCTGAAGTGGTGATCAAGGCAGTTGAAGCCTTCTACCATTCCAGCAATGCCAATGTTCATCGCGCAGCTCATCATCTCTCGACAGAGGCTACACTGCGTTATGAAGCCGCTCGCGATAGCGTAAAAAACTTCCTCAATGCTCAGCATCGTGAAGAGATTGTATGGACGTCAGGCGCTACTGAAGCCATCAATCTTGTGGTGCAAACCTATGGACGGCGCTTCCTGCAGGAAGGGGATGAAGTCGTATTAAGCCTGTTGGAACATCACAGCAATATCGTTCCCTGGCAGCTTTTGGTCCAAGAGAAGGGGATCAAGCTACGTTTTCTCGAACCTGATGACGAAGGCAGGGTCAGTATTGACCAAATACGCTCGGTCATCGGCGATCGGACAAAGTTTGTCTCTGTCACCCAAATGGCCAATGCCACAGGTGACATACTCCCCCTGAAGGACATTATCGAACGTGCCCATGAGGTGAGCGCCAGGGTATTAATTGATGGTTCTCAGGGAATTGCACATGAGAGTGTCGATGTTCAGGCACTGAACTGTGATTTTTACGTTTTTTCTGGTCACAAGATCTATGCTCCGACAGGCATCGGCGCGCTCTACGGGCGTTATGAATTGCTGGAGATCATGCCTCCCTGGAAAGGAGGTGGCGAGATGATTGACCGTGTCTCACTGCACGGAACAACCTTTGCCTTACCTCCACTGCGTTTTGAAGCAGGTACACCGAATATCGCCGGAGTGATCGGATTGGGAGCCGCCATTGAGTGGCTCGCCACGATTGACCGAACCTCTGCTTTCGAATACGAAAGGCATCTTCGCCGCACCATGGTTTCACTCTGCCAGGAAGTACCTGGTTTCCGGCTGATTGGGCACAATGAAGATACCAGCATCCTGTCTTTTATCGTTGAAGGATCACATCCTCAGGATCTTGGCACACTACTGGACATGCAAGGCGTCGCACTGCGAGTAGGGCATCACTGTGCTATGCCGCTTATGGAGTCGCTCAAGCTTAACGGAACCTTGAGGGCCTCCATCGCGCTTTATAACACCACCGATGAAGTCGTTCATTTCGCCAGCGCTCTAAAAAAAGCAGTCACGGAGTTTTAAGACATATGCTGCCTTTGCTCGATGAGGCCTTTCTACCTCAATTCAAGGAACTACCCTTCGGTATCTCGCACCAGGCCAGTGTCGATTTCGATGCACTGGTGTCGATGGGATGGGAACAGAAATATCGCGAGCTTATGCGTCTTGGTCGTGACTTTCCTTTATTACCACTCGATATAGCGAAACAAAGCCAGAAGATTGAAGGCTGTGAAAGCGAAGTCAGGATGGCTGCGGTGAAAGATGAGGCCGGGCACCTATGGTTCTGGGGGCACAGTGAGGCACGTATCATCACAGGCTTGATTGCCTTGCTGCTTCAAAAGGTGAATGGTGCGAAAGCGGCTGATATCGCCCTGATGGAAATGGAGTCCTGGTTTCAGGAGACCGGATTGATCAAACACCTGAGCCAAACGCGCGGTAATGGCTTACGTGCCATCATGCGGGAAATCCATGCGCTGGCAGTGACGATTAAATAAGTGCAAAGGCACAAGATAGTGCAATTATAAAGCCCCGACTGGTGCACGACTTCGGGGCTTTCTTCTCTGGACTTTATACTTTCGCAGCGATTTTGCTGGCAACACGTGAAGCAGCAACCATCCCGAAACTGGCGGTTACCATGGTCACGGCACCAAAACCAGCGGCGCAATCGAGTCGTACAGGGCCTTCGCCAGGTTCTGGTTTTTGATGGCAAACCGTCCCATCCGGCGAGGGGTATCGGAGCTGCTCTGTCGAATAGACACACTCAATACCAAACTTGGCTTTCTCCCCCTTGGCAAAGCCGTATTGGCGGCGTAGCTGATTACGCACCCGTGCGGCCAGAGGATCGTGCTTGGTTTTAGCCAGATCAGCGACGAGAATTTGGGTCGGGTCGGTTTGGCCTCCCGCGCCACCGGTCGTCACTACCGGAATCTTGTTGCGCTTACAGTAGTTGAGCAGAGCGGCCTTCGCACGAACACTGTCTATCGCATCCACCACATAATCGAGCTCACCACCTAGCAACTGCGCCTGATTATCCTCGCCGATAAAATCATCCACTCTGATGACGTCGCATTCAGGATTGATCGCCAGAATTCGCTCTGCCATCACATCCACTTTACTTTTACCCACGGTAGGCCCCATGGCATGCAGCTGACGGTTAACGTTACTGATGCAGACCTCATCAAGATCAATCAGGGTGATCTTGCCAAAGCCGGTCCGCGCCAATGCTTCAGCGGCCCAGGAACCAACGCCGCCAATGCCGATAACGCAGACATGGCTTTTCGCAAACCTGTGCAGAGCATCCAGCCCGTAAAGACGAGCAATGCCGCTAAAGCGTGAAAGATAGGCTTCAGAGGGCTCAAAAACATCAGGAGAAGAGGCGGACATCGGCATAACCACAGGTTAGGAATGGACAGAGCGCGAAAGCTTAACTGATGGGTATGAAATGGCAAAATTTAGTCCTGTTGGCACCGATTCATAACGGCACAGGCGCATAAGCAACTCTAATGATGCTCTGAGTATCATTAGGCTATATTCATGACTCTGTTTGACCCTAATAACGGAATGCTGTTCATGAAGACAAGTACGCTTCGCGCCGATGGCCTGCTGCTGATCACTGCGATCATCTGGGGCACTGCCTTTGTGGCCCAACGGGTAGGGATGGATCATCTTGGCCCCTTTGGCTTTAACTTCGCTCGCTTTCTCTTAGGCACACTTTCACTACTGCCTTTGTATTTTTTCCTGAAGATGCGACGTAAGCGAAAAGGTATTCAGGACGCGCAGCCGGCCAGTCGATCGTTGCTGATTTGGGGTGGGATCGCCACAGGACTGATCCTGTTTATGGGGTCGTCATTCCAGCAAATTGGTTTGCTTTATACGACGGCAGGTAAAGCGGGCTTCATTACCGGACTCTATCTGATTTTTGTCCCGATTCTCGGCTTGGCGTTTCGCCACAAAACCGGTGTCCACACCTGGGTTGGGGCGGTGCTGGCTCTGGCCGGACTCTATTTCCTGAGTATTAATGAGCACCTGGTGTTGGCACGTGGCGATGCACTGGAGTTGATCGGCTCACTCTTCTGGGCAGGCCATGTGCTGATCATCGCCTGGTTAAGCAAGCATGTGGATGCGATTGCGCTCAGTATCATACAGCTTATTACTTGTACCACCCTGAGCCTGATTGTCGCTCTGGGCTTTGAAACCCTGACGTGGCAAGCCATCGCGGATACCTGGTTCCCGATTGTTTATGCCGGTTTCTTCAGCGTGGGTATTGCTTACACACTGCAGATCATTGGTCAGAAAGAAGCTCCTCCGGCGCATGCGGCCATTATCCTGAGTGGTGAGGCTTTATTTGCGGTGGTTGGCGGCTGGCTTCTTATTGACGAAGGGCTGGGCTCTCGCGAACTTCTGGGTTGCGGCTTAATGATGGCTGGTATGCTCGTCTCCCAGTTCTCGCTGAAATGGCTCATGCGCCGCAAACGCATCAGCATGGCGGCTGTCTCCAGCTAAAGAGTTCAACTCATCACTTTTTAAAAGAGCGCTTAGGCGCTCTTTTTTCTTCTCGTACTGAAACGATCTCGTCTTCCATTGTGCAAATGCACAAAAGTGACTGGCAAATTTCACTGGGGAACACCACAGTAACTACATCACCTTTTTCAGACTGCTAAAGACAAGGAGGCAGCAATGGCACGTCCATGGGTTCTGGTTACTGGTGCAGGAAGTGGTATAGGGCAGGGTATAGCAGAGAAGCTGGCCAAAGAAGGTCACCCGGTGCTGGTGACGGATATATCAGCAGAAGCCGCCGATAAAGTTACCGCTCTGATCAATGAGTCCGGGGGCCAGGCGAAAAGCGGCGTACTGGATGTAGGTAGCGTTGAAGCCATTGAGGCTTACGTAAAATCACTGGATGTGCCCGTGGGTGTGCTTGTAAATAACGCGGGTCTACAGCACGTTGCACGGTTGGAAGAATTTCCTCCCGAACGGTGGGAGATGATGATTCAGATTATGCTGAATGGGGCTGCCATGCTGACGCGTGCTTTGCTCCCTGGAATGCGTGAACTGGGTTATGGCCGGGTGGTAAATATCGGTTCCATCCACGCGTTGGTGGCATCACCCTATAAGAGTGCCTATGTCGCGGCAAAACATGGCTTGCTGGGTTTCAGCAAGGTGATGGCGCTTGAAACGGCTGATACGGACATCACGGTGAACACGGTATGCCCGTCCTATGTTAAAACGCCTCTGGTCGAAAAACAGATTGCCAATCAGGCCAAGGAAAACGGCATCACACCGGAAGAGGTTGAGTCAGAAATCATGCTGAAGCCCATGCCTAAAGGCGTGTTTATCAGTATTGAGGAGCTGGCCGATATTACGCTGTTTTTGATGAGCCATTCGGCAAGAAATATCACTGGCCAGACCATTACCGTCGACGGTGGCTGGACCGTACGCTAGTCACCTCTTGTCTCTCCTTAAGAAAAGGGTCGCAAAATGCGGCCCTTTTGTCGTTAATTCACATCATTTAAGCGCCATTTCGATAATTTCCGCCAACGGGTTGACGCTGATCAAAGATCTCTTTAGTGTTTATTTTAAATGAACGTTCAATTAAAAAAGGATGACACGTGCCCAAGGTTGGAATGCCTGAAATTCGAAAGCCTCAGCTTATCGAGGCCACACTTGAGGTGATTGGTGAAGTTGGTTTGAACAAAACCACGGTTGCCATGATCAGTAAAAAAGCGGGCGTTTCTGCAGGAATCATCAACCATTACTTTGGCGGAAAACACGGTCTTCTGGATGCGTCGATGCGCACCATCCTCAAAGAATTGAATGATGGCGTTCGTGAGCGCCGGGACGCGGTATCGGCAGAAAAACCTTACGAGCGCATCCGTGCCATCGTCGGTGGGAACTTTGACTCTCGCCAGATTGACCCCCGGGTTATGAAGACCTGGCTGGCTTTCTGGGCTCAGGCCATGCATGACCCAGAGCTGGCACGACTGCAAAAGGTCAATGAGAAACGCCTTTTGTCACACTTACGCTATGAATTGCGAAAGCTGATGCCCGCGCAGCGTGTTGAGAACACCTCCTCAGCGATTGCGGCCCTGATTGATGGAATCTGGCTGCGCGGCGCACTCAGCGGCGGCATTGATCAGCGTAAGGCACTCGACATTATTGATGACTTTCTGAGTCGGCAGATGGCTGATCTGGAATCTCAATCCACCTCGCAACTGACAGGATGAAAAGATGACGACGAATACCCACACCTCCACAAAATATCCGCTGTCATCGGGTTATTTGTTCATTAACGGAGAACGTTGCGAGGCGTCCTCCGGTGAGACTTTCCTGAGCACCAACCCGGCGAACGGCGAAACCCTTGCCGTGATTCAGCAAGCCGATGCCTCCGATATGGAACGCGCGATGCAAGCGGCCAATAAAGGCTTTGCAGTCTGGTCTGCCATGTCAGGTATGGAACGCGGTCGTATTCTGCAAAAAGCGGTGAAACTGATTCGTGAACGCGCTGAGGAAATCGCTCGTCTTGAAGTGGAAGATACCGGCAAACCTTATCAGGAAGCTATCGCCGTTGACGTTCCCACCGGAGCAGATGCCATTGAGTACTACGCGGGTCTTGCTCCTACTGTGCAGGGCGAGCACCAGCAGTTGAATCCGGATTGCTTCTTCTATACTCGCCGTGAGCCACTGGGCGTGTGCGCAGGCATTGGCGCCTGGAATTATCCTTTCCAGATCGCTTGCTGGAAGTCAGCACCTGCGTTGGCTTGTGGCAATGCCATGATCTTCAAACCTTCTGAAGAAACACCGCTGACCGTTCTTCTGCTGGCTGAAATCTACCGTGAGGCCGGTGTGCCTGACGGGGTATTCCAGGTGATTCAGGGGGATTACCGCGCCGGACAGTTGCTCTCACGCCATCCTGACATCGCCAAAGTTTCCTTTACCGGCGAATCCGGTACCGGTCGAAAAGTCATGGCCGATGCCGCGGGCAGTCTCAAAGAAGTCACGATGGAGTTGGGTGGCAAGTCACCTTTGATCATTTTTGACGATGCCAACTTTGATAACGCCGTCACAGCGGCACTGCTGGCTAATTTCTATACGCAGGGTGAAGTCTGCACTAACGGCACGCGCGTGTTCGTTCACCGCTCAATGTACGACCGCTTTGTCGAGGCAGTGGTCAAGCGCGCACAAGCGATCACCCTGGGCGATCCTCAGGACCCTGAAACCCAGATGGGCTCGCTGGTTTCCCGCGGTCATCTGACCAAAGTGATGGAATACATCGAGAAAGGGAAAAACTCCGGCGCCACTCTCGCTACAGGTGGTTATCAGCTGACCGACGGCGAATTCGCCAAAGGCTGCTTTGTCGCGCCGACCATCTTTACTGACTGCACTGATGATATGCCTCAGGTCACTGATGAAATTTTCGGTCCTGTCATGTCAGTGCTGGTTTTTGATACTGAAGAAGAAGTGATTGAACGCGCTAACGCCACGCCTTATGGCCTGGCAGCAGGGCTCTTTACGCAAAACCTTTCTCGCGCACATCGCGTGATCGGCAAGATTCAGGCAGGGATTTGCTGGATCAACACCTATGGCGGCTCTCCCGCAGAAATGCCGGTTGGCGGTTACAAGGGCTCAGGTATTGGCCGAGAAAATGGCCAGATGACCATCAATCATTACACCCAGGTGAAGAGTGTGATGGTTGAGCTGGGCGACCTCGAAGGCCCGTACTAAGACCGCGAAAGCCAATCCATTTGACGATCACGAGAGGCGATTTATGACCCGGAACACCACATTTGATTACATCATTATCGGCGCAGGTTCTGCCGGTTGCGTGCTGGCAAACCGGCTCACAGAAGATGGCAAGGATCAGGTACTGATTCTTGAAGCAGGCCGCAAGGATGATTCCTGGACCATTCATATGCCAGCGGCGCTGACCTATAACCTCGAGTCCAAAAAATACAACTGGTACTACACCACTGAGCCGCAGGAACACATGAACCAGCGCAAAATGTACTGGCCTCGCGGCAAAGTATGGGGTGGTGGCTCTTCACTGAATGCGATGGTGTACATCCGCGGTCATGCTTTTGACTATGACCGCTGGGCGGACGAAGAGGGCGCAGAAGGCTGGAATTATGCCGACATTCTGCCGTATTTCCGTAAAGCTGAATCCCGTCGCGTGGGTGGCGATGCCTATCATGGCGCTGACGGCCCCCTGCACGTTCATACCGGTGACTTCCCGAATCCGCTGTTCAACGCTTTTATTGAAGCCGGCAAGGAAGCAGGTTACCCCTACACTGAAGATATGAATGGTTATCAGCAGGAAGGTTTTGGTGTCATGGATATGACGATCCGTGATGGCAAGCGCTGGAGCACAGCTCAGGCCTATCTGCGTCCGGCACTTGAGCGTCAGAATCTGTCTGCTGAGGTTGGCGCGCATGTCACCCGCATCCTGTTTGAAGGCACCCGTGCCGTGGGCGTTGAATACAGTCAGGACGGGGAAACCAAAAAAGTCATGGCCAACAAGGAAGTCATTCTTAGTGGTGGCGCGATCAACTCACCACAAACCCTGATGCTTTCCGGTGTTGGCCCTGCCAGTGAACTGCGCGATCTTGGTATTGATGTCAAAGTCGATCTGCCGGGTGTTGGCCAGAATTTACAGGACCACCTTGAAATCTACATTCAGCAAGCCTGTAAAGAGCCGATTACGCTGTTCCACTCCACCAAGATTCATAAACAGGTGTTGTGGGGCGCCGAGTGGTTCCTGACCCGTAAGGGTTGGTGTTCAACCACGCACCTTGAAGCAGGCGGCTTTATTCGCACAGAGCCCGGCGTTAAGCATCCGGATATCCAGTACCACTTTCTGCCCGGTCTGGTGAATGACCATGGCCGTGATCAGGGCAACTGCCATGCCTATCAGGCTCACGTGGGGCCAATGCGTCCAACCAGCCGTGGCTACCTGAAACTTAAGTCGGCAGATCCTTTTGAATATCCGATCATTCAACCGAACTATCTGCAAACCGAGCGTGACCGGATCGAAATGCGTAATGCGATCAAACTGACTCGCGAGATCTTTGCGCAGCCAGCGTTTGAGCAATATCGCGGGCATGAAATCATGCCGGGCGAGTCAGTGAAGACCGATGCCGAGATTGATGACTTTGCCCGCCGTCGTGGTGATAGTGCCTACCATCCTTCCTGCACCTGCAAAATGGGCAGTGCCTCTGACCCTATGGCTGTGGTTGATGCGCAAGGCCGTGTTCATGGCGCCGAAGGCTTGCGTGTGGTGGACGCGTCCATCATGCCTAGCATCGTCAGCGGTAACCTGAATGCTCCGACCATCATGATGGCAGAGAAACTGTCCGATGCGATTCGTGGACGCGCGCCACTTCCACGTTCTGATGCACCGGTCTGGGTTCACCCACAGTGGGAAACCCAGCAGCGATAACCAGCGAGCCGCCTGGCTGGCTGAGACTCTTACTCAAGGGTCAGAATCAGGTGAGGGCGCTTGCCCTCGCCAGTAACCACCCACCCGGGTGATATAACCTAGAATGATGTTCAGGGCAGGCAAAGCCGCCCAACAAGAACACTGAGTCACTTCATACTTGGGCCAGAGAAGTCGACAGGCGCTGTCGTCGACTTGATGGTCCGAGGTAATCCAAAGACGCTGAAGGGCACTAAAGTAGCCACTTCAGTTGCAACCCAAGTAGAAGGACATTGATATGGCAAATTCGATGACAAAACTGGCCCTGGCCATCACGCTGACCGCAACGGCGAGCAGTGCCATGGCGGCTGCAAGTTGCAGTAAGGTCCGGTTTTCAGATGTTGGCTGGACGGATATTACTGCCACTACCGCGGTAACCAGCGAAGTGCTCAATGGAATGGGCTATGAAACCTCCACAGACATGTTGTCTGTACCGGTCACTTTTTCCTCCATGGCCAACGGCGATATTGATGTTTTCCTGGGTAACTGGATGCCCAGCATGGAAGCTGATATCAAAAAGTACCTTGATAACGGTACGGTCGAATCCCTCAAAGCCAATCTCGAAGGCGCCAAATACACGCTTGCTGTCCCCAAATACGTTTACGATGCCGGCGTTCACAGCTTTGCAGATATCGCCAAGCACGCCGATGAATTCAACGGCAAAATCTACGGCATTGAACCGGGTAATGATGGCAATCGACTGATCCAGTCCATGATTGATAAAGACGCTTTCGATCTGGACAAGTTTGAGCTGGTCGAGTCCAGTGAAGCGGGCATGATGTCTCAGGTAAAACGTGCCATTCAGCGCAAGCAGTGGATTGTTTTCCTGGGCTGGGCTCCACACCCCATGAACGCCAACTTTGATATGGAATACCTGTCTGGCGGCGATGACTACTTCGGGCCTAATTACGGCGGCGCAACGGTCTACACCACTGTTCGTAAAGGCTATACCACCGAATGTCCTAACCTTGGGACCTTCTTCAATAATCTGAGTTTCACTCTGCCTATGGAGAACGAAGTCATGGGTCTGATTCTGGATGATGGAATGCAGCCTCAGGACGCCGCAAAAACCTGGCTGAAGAAAAACCCTGATGCCATGAATGCGTGGCTGGAAGGTGTCGAAACTCAAACTGGCAAGCCTGCCGCTCCGGCTGTTAAAGCCTACCTGGGCCTATAAGCCTGGAGGTCCTGAATGAACTGGCTAACAGAGCATAAGATCCCGCTTGGCAGTTGGATCGAGCATTTCGTTGACTGGCTGATCGTACATGGCGCCAGCTTTTTTGACGCAATTTCATGGGTACTTTCCTCCGTGATTGGCGGAGTCGTTGACGCGCTCAACTGGATGCCACCGCTGGTCGTGGTTGCTCTGGTCGGAGTTCTCGCCTGGTTCTTGCAGCGACGCTGGAGTCTGACACTATTTTCGGTCGGCGCCTTATTGCTGATTCTGAATCTGGGCTACTGGAGTGAAATGCTGGATACCCTGGTGCTGGTACTGATGGCGACATTGTTGTCCGTCATTATAGGTATTCCTATCGGTATCGCTGCGGCTCATCGCCCTTGGCTGTATCAGGTATTGCGTCCGATCCTGGATTTGATGCAAACCATCCCGACCTTTGTGTACCTCATCCCAACGCTGATTCTCTTCGGTCTGGGTGTGGTGCCGGGACTGATTTCCACCATCATCTTTGCGCTGCCAGCACCTATTCGCCTGACCTATCTGGGTATCAGCAAGGTGCCAGGGGAGTTGCTTGAGGCAGGTAAGGCATTTGGTGCCACACCGATGAAGCTTCTACTTCGTGTAGAGCTGCCAGCCGCTATGCCAAGCATCACCGCTGGGGTGACCCAGTGCATTATGCTTTCACTCTCGATGGTGGTGGTGGCGGCACTGGTCGGTGCTAACGGCCTAGGTAAACCGGTGGTTCGAGCGCTGAATACAGTTAACGTATCACAGGGCTTTGAGGCCGGACTGGCCATCGTACTTCTGGCCATTGTGCTTGATCGCCTGTGCCGCCGCCCCGGCATGACGGAGGACTGATTATGCCGATGATCGATATTAAAAATCTGGACGTCATTTTCGGTCGCAAGATCGCCTCTACTCTTGAGCTTATGGATCAGGGTAAGTCCCGTGATGAGATCCGTAAGCTCACCGGCGATGTTGTAGGCGTCAAAGATGCCAACATCAGCATCGAGCGTGGAGAGATCTGCGTATTGATGGGGCTATCAGGCTCGGGGAAATCCAGCCTGCTTCGCACTATCAACGGCCTGAACGATATCGCCCGCGGTGAATTGTGGGTCGAGGATGATGGCCGTCAGGTTGATGTTGCACAGTGTGATGCCAGGACGATGCGACACTTGCGTACCAAGCGCGTATCCATGGTTTTCCAGAAATTCGCACTGATGCCCTGGTTGACGGTCGCTGAGAACGTAGCGTTTGGTCTTGAGATGCAGGGTCTGTCACGTAAAGAATGGAAGAAACAGGTGGATGAAAAGCTCGAACTGGTCGGCCTTTATGACTGGCGCAAGCTTAAGCCTGATGAGCTTTCCGGTGGTATGCAGCAGCGCGTAGGCCTTGCGCGCGCCTTTACCATGGATACTGACATTCTGCTGATGGACGAGCCTTTCTCGGCACTTGACCCATTAATTCGTTCCCAGTTACAGGATGAGCTACTGGAGCTGCAGCAGCGCCTCAACAAAACCATTGTTTTCGTCAGTCATGATCTGGATGAGGCACTCAAACTCGGCACTCATATCGCGATTATGGAGTCAGCCAAAATCGTGCAGATGGGAACGCCTGAGAACATCGTACTGCATCCAAGTAACGACTATGTCCGCAACTTCGTCTCACATACCAACCCGCTCAAGGTGTTGACGGGTAAGAGTTTGATGAAGGGGAAAGACAGTCTGCTCAGCGGGAAAGTAAATGGTACGGTTCCTGTGGATCTTCACACATCGCTGATTCGTGATGACGCAGGCAGCTTTACCGGTTTACAACAGGATGGCCAGTTCATCCGGTTTACCGATTGGCACGGGATGGATGATATGCCCAATATCATCGAAGGCATGGCCGTTATTGCACATCAGGATATCGGCATGCGTGATGCGATGGAGATTCATTACCGCAGTGGCCTGCCTGTCAGCCTCAAAGATGACAGCGGCGAATTCGTGGGGATCCTCACTGAGAAGGACTACTATCAGGCGCTGATTTAATCCGCATCCTGCCGAGTCTCAAAACAAAAAGGCCGCTAAATTCAGCGGCCTTTTTTTATAACTTGACGTGCTCATTTCAAGAGTGATTTAACGTCATTGCCAGAGCAGGGTGGTTAGCAATATAGCGCTCAACGGTATCAACGATGGTTTGAGTAGAGGGGTCAATCTCAAGATTGATACGATCATTCACCTTGGCTTCACCAAAGGTGGTTACTGCCAGCGTTTCCGGGATCAGATACACACTGAACCCCACAGGGGTCACTTCGGCAATCGTAAGGCTACACCCGTTAAGACCGATATAGCCTTTATCCATAATGTATTTACGGAACTCGGCGGGGACTTCGAAAGTGATTTTACAGTTATCAGCGGTATCAACTCGGGCGGTGATAACTGCGCAACCATGAATATGGCCGGAGGTCTGGTGGCCACCGATTTCGGCATTGAAGCGAGCAGCACGCTCAAAATTACAGAGAGAGCCTTCATTAAGTTCGCCCAGATTAGTGAGGCGAAGGGTGGAGGCGATCATGTCGAAGTTTGCCGAATTCCCTGAGATTTCCGTTGCCGTTAAACAGCAACCGTTAATGGCCACGCTGGCACCAATCTCCAGTCCTTCGGTACCGTTTTCAGGAAACTCCAGCGTCATGCTGGCAAACTCGTCTTTCTTAAGCAGACGGGTGACCTTTGCTTTACCCTGTACGATTCCGGTAAACATACGGTATTCCTGATCAGTTGCACTAAAGAGCCTGTAGTGTAAAAGAACTCACTGCATAGCGCATCTGATCGGGCTCAAACGATAAGTGTTACTCAATCCACCGGCGTATCAATGCCGATGTATCCCGGAATTTCGGTGATGCGCTTAATCCAGGCTCTAATACCGGGGAAGGGGGTCAAATCAAACCCACCCTGATCTGCCATGTGGGTGTAAGCATACAGAGCAGTATCAGCGATGCTGTAGTGCTTACCCACCAGGAACTCATGCTCGGCTAAACGACTTTCCATATGGGCTAATGCACGATAGCCACGCTCATGTAGTCCCGGGAGTTCTGCATGACGCGGATGTTCCTCAGGAAGGAAGTTTAATATCCAGCGGGCCGCCGAAAGAGCAGGTAAATGCAGTGTCTGCTCAAAGAACATCCACTCCATTGCCTTGGCATGAGGATAGGCCGGGTCAGGCCAGTAATGTGTACCGCGCGCCAGAAACGTAAGAATGGCATTAGATTCATAGAGAAACTCGCCTGGAGCAATTTCCAGTACGGGCACTTTGCCGAGGGGATTAATCTTTAAAAACTCCTGGGACCGCGTTTCACCGCCAAGAATATCGACTTCATGCCACTCATAAGGAATACCTTCCTGCTCCATCATCAGGCGCACTTTATAGGCATTGCCTGAGCGGCACATTCCGTACAATTTCATCATCCTGATTCTCCTTGTTCTTTTTTCATCAGACGCATACAGACTGAGTGTATACCGACTTGGCAAGGCCGCCAGTCCTCCTTATCCTTAGCGCCCCTTGTGTTTATTCCTTTGGCCTGTATCCATGACCCAGCAAATTGTCGCCAACCGAACTGGCATGCTTTTTCTTGCCCCAATGGAAGGATTGGTCGATGCCCTGATGCGCGATCTGATCACCAGTGTTGGTGGGGTGGATGTCTGTGTAACGGAATTTTTGCGTATATCGGATCAACGCTTGCCGGATAAGGTGTTTAAAAGGCTATGTCCCGAAGCAGAATCCGGCTGGAAAACACCGGCAGGAACACCGGTTGTCCTCCAGCTCTTGGGTAGCAACCCGGAGTTGATGGCAGAGAGCGCAGTGCAGGGGGTTCAGCTGGGTGCTCCCGCGATCGACATCAACTTTGGCTGCCCGGCAAAAACCGTTAATAAAAACCGGGGTGGTTCCGTGCTTTTGCAGGAACCAGAGATCGTTTATGCCATTGTGAAAGCTATGCGAGATGCGGTGCCTTCTGATATTCCGGTCACCGCGAAAATGCGACTGGGCTATCAGGATGCGTCATTAGCACTGGAGAATGCCCAAGCTGTTGAGGCTGGTGGCGCAGCCCAACTTGTGATTCACGCAAGGACTAAAGTGGAAGGTTACAAGCCACCTGCTCACTGGCATGCATTAGCGCCGCTGCGAGAAAAACTCTCGATACCCGTCGTCGCAAATGGCGAAATCTGGACGCTTGAAGACTACATTCGTTGCCGTGAGATTTCTGGCTGTGAAGACATCATGCTTGGACGTGGCTTGGTCTCCAAACCGTGGCTTTGTGAAGAGATTAAAGCCTGGCAGCGTCAGGAAGTCTGGCAGGACAACGCCCCGGCCATCATGGCAAAGCTACTCGATAAGTTCATTAAGGAAGTGCAGGCAGCGAATATCCCGCGCTACGCCATGGGTCGTGCCAAGCAATGGCTAAAAATGATTCGGGAGGCGCATCCGTTACTGAACGAAAATGTCGAGAGCTGGATGCGGATCAAAGATCCTGAGGCATTATTTAGCGCCATTCATCGCACTACGGACGGATGGCGCTGAGAAGGTGTTGCGAGACATCCCTCAGAAGAAATCCATGCACTCGTTCAGAGTGCATTAAACTGCAGCATGGCATCACTTTTTGCCCTCATAACACGAGCCCGGGTTTCGGTCAGCATCTGCAACAGAAGATCGCTGTGCCATTCATAGCTCTGTCCTTCGTCCTGAGCAATAATCGCTGCTTCCAGATCCTGCAGGCCATATTCCAGTGTCTGATGTCGAGCATGCTGGCGAATGTCGTTTAACGTTGCGATACCTTCGCCTGGCCACACACACTGCCCCCACTCAATGATTTTCAGGCGCGCCAAACGTGGCTCATTGGCATGGCAAAGTAATGCGAGTTCTTCGTAGACCTCACTTTCTTTAGCCAACTGGCGACGCTCAACCTTTTGCTGCTGCATTTGCTCAAGATAGCCTTCAAGGCGGTTAACCTTGCGCCCGAGCCACCAGGAACGGCAGGCCAGTAACAGCGCAGCGATAATGCCAAGAGCACTGATCAGAGGCCACAGCCACGGGTATTTCGATGGCTGGTTCTCTTCAAGCGGTGTCGACACCACAGACCCGGTCACTCCCGTCAGGCCCGGAGGAGCCTCAACCTCCGGGTCAGTAGCAGTATTGTTACCTTGCGGAGCATTATCATTTCCAGATGCCTGATTACCGGTTGTGGCTGATGCGTCCAGGGAGACAGTCAAGGTTTGATCGGGCAGGGCGGCAGTATCCGGCGCTCCCGTGCTTCGATTCCACCAGCCCAGATTCCACTCAGGCAGGCTGAAGCGACCTTCTTTATTGAAGGTGAATTGTTGAACCACCGTTACCGAACCAGTGACACTGTCTTCAGTAATGTCATTGGAGGGTTTGATAATCGACTGACGAATATCGAGACCCTCTATTTCCGGTACAGGCGGTAAGGCAATGCGTGAAGCAGGCAAGCCCTGAGCAGTGATTTCAATGGTTCTGATGCGGACATCACCAGGCTTAAGGCCGGTAAGATCTTTATTCCAACTGCCATCCAAAGTCAGGTCAAAGGCCGGGTTAAAAGGCTCAGACGGCGCCTTGATAAGAGATAGCTTATGCGGCGAGGTCGTAAGGTCGATGGTTTGTGCATCACCTGTAGCAGGTTGGATATTACCCAGAAAGTTGAAACCATCGAGAGTGAAGTCGCCAGGCGAGTCCACAAAAAGCAGGTAGTTACGTGACACTTTTCGCAACTTACGACCGTCGAGGGTTTCATCCATCACCGCAGCCGGGTGCTTCAGTTCAAATAGCTCACCCTGTGACACAACAGGCGGTTGAATTCGGGCAGCGGGTAACAGTGAGCCCTGATGGGCCAGATGCACTATCACCTTTACAGGCATCCCCGGATAAAGAGGCTCCGGAGCAGAGAAGTCAACATCGAAGGTGGCTAATGGCGTAGCGGGAGTGACTGGTTTTGCTTTGGCTTGCGCATCCGATGAATCTGCTTGGGCTGAATCATCTGAGGTTACGGGATCTGTCGTGGGCTGGGAGGCATCATCTTCATAGCTACCACCCTCCTGATGCACGCCATCATTGCCATTCCCGAAACTTACTTCAGGGTTAGCCGCTACTTCAAGCTGAAGCGGGTCAGTTGACTCATTACCCACTCGCAACGGCGGAATACTTAACATTCCTGACTGACGAGGCTTAAGCTCAATCTGCCAGCGAGTGCTCTTTTGCATCGAGTTATCGACGTAGCGAAAGACACTATTTGCCCGACTGCTAAGCACTTCAAAGTCGCGATTAAGAGGAGCCAGTTGGGGAGGTTGGTCAACGACGGCGCCACTGACCGTCAATGTCAGGGTTAAAGGATCATTAAGATGTATCTGGTTGCTGTTAAGCCTCGCAGTCACTTCTGCATTTGCCAATCCACTGAGCAACATGATTGATGCACTAAGTACGGAGACTTTAAAGGCCATCAGGCTTTTCCTGTTCCAGATGAATCATTTAAAGGCATATTACTGAATATAAAGAGCCGATGCGACTCTGCGAAAACAACGCGTTACGTATTATTAATATTCAATACGTACCATAAATTAATTCTCGCATGGCATGTTACGCAAAGCGGGGGAAATTTATGCACAAAACACTATAATGGGCGCGTTCCCGAAGGAGAGCTCCATGGCATACGGCATTATTAAACCTTTACTCTTTTCCCTTTCTGCGGAAACTGCGCATGAACTCACTCTTGACTGGCTGGCTGCCGCATCAAGGCTAGGCCTTACCAAGCTGATCAAAAAGCCTGGTATTAACAAGCCAGTGAATGTGATGGGGCTTGAGTTTCCCAATGCCGTAGGCCTTGCCGCAGGCCTTGATAAGAACGGCGCCTGCATAGATGGCCTGGCAGCCTTGGGTTTCGGTTTTGTGGAGATAGGTACGATTACCCCCAAACCTCAACCAGGCAACCCAAAACCTCGTCTCTTTCGTCTTCCTGAGCGCGAAGCCATTATCAACCGTATGGGCTTTAACAATAAGGGTATTGAAGCACTCCTGCAGAACGTAGAAGCCGCTGATTACCGTGGCATCCTGGGAATCAACATTGGTAAAAACGTCTTCACTGCAGTGGAGGACGCATTACAGGATTATCTGATTTGCCTTGAAAAAGCCTATGCGCAGGCAAGCTACATTACGGTCAATATTTCATCACCCAACACCCCAGGACTTCGAACGCTACAGTATGGCGAATCCCTGAAATCGCTGCTTAAACCACTGGATGACAAGCGCGATGAGCTTTCCCAGACCTTTGGCAAGCGCGTCCCCATCGCCGTTAAAATCGCGCCGGACATGACCGCAGATGAATTCAGAATGGTTGCGGATACGCTGGTGGAAAGCAAAATGGATGCAGTCATCGCCACCAACACAACTATTTCGCGTGATGCTGTACGCGGCTTAAAGCATGGTGAAGAGGCAGGCGGTTTGAGCGGGAGGCCGGTAAAGGAAGCATCAACCGCGGCCATTCAAACGCTTGCCGATCATCTGCAGGGCACGCTACCGATTATTGGCGTAGGCGGGATTCTTGATGCTCGTGATGCCGTAGAAAAAATTGATGCAGGCGCTTCTTTGATTCAGCTCTACTCAGGACTTATCTATCGCGGACCAGCCTTGGTAAGGGAGTGCGTGGAAGCTCTGGCTTAAACAGCTTTTTGACCAGCACTTACTCAGAAGAGTTTTTCTACTTTATGCGCTTACTATCCAAACAGAAAAGCTGAGACGGCGACAATAAAAAAGGAGGCATCAGCCTCCTTTTTTAATAGCAGAGATTAAAGCGCTTACAGAGCTTTGGCCTGTGCAGCCGCTGAGCCGGTGTAGCTCGCAGGCGTCATTGCAATCAATTCCTGCTTAACATCTTCAGGTAGTTCCAACCCTTCGATGAAGACCTTCAGCGTCTGTTGATCAATACCCTTGCCGCGAGTCAGCTCTTTCAGCTTCTCGTAAGGCTTGGGAATACCATAGCGACGCATAACAGTCTGAATTGCCTCGCCCAGGACTTCCCAGCTGTTATTGAGATCGTCATCAAGACGACCAGCATTCATCTCAAGCTTGGATATACCTTTAAGAGTCGCTTCATAAGCAATCAGACTATGCCCCATGCCGACACCCAAATTACGCAGAACAGTGGAGTCAGTTAAGTCACGCTGCCAGCGAGAAATAGGCAGTTTGGTCGCCAGATGCTGGAATACAGTATTAGCGATACCCAGATTGCCTTCAGAGTTTTCGAAATCGATCGGGTTAACTTTATGCGGCATGGTGGAAGAACCAACTTCGCCTGCAATAGTACGCTGCTTGAAATATCCCATAGAGATATAACCCCAGACATCACGATCAAAGTCGATCAGAATGGTGTTAAAGCGGGCAATCGCATCAAAGAGCTCTGCGATATAGTCGTGAGGCTCAATCTGCGTGGTGTAGGGGTTAAAAGTCACCCCCAGAGATTCGATGAATTCCTGTGCATTCGCCTGCCAGTCAATCTCAGGATAAGCCGCCATATGGGCATTGTAGTTACCTACTGCGCCATTGATCTTGCCTAGCATTTCAACGGCTTTGATCTGCTCAAGCTGACGTTGAAGGCGGTAAACCACGTTCGCCATCTCCTTACCAAGAGTAGTAGGGGAGGCGGTTTGACCATGAGTACGGCTCAGCATTGGCTGATCCGCATGAGCAGCGGCAAGAGCGCTAATATCAGCAATGATTTTACTCATTGCAGGAACCATGACTTCGTCACGACCAGCCTGCAGCATCAACGCATGAGACAGATTGTTAATGTCTTCTGAAGTACAGGCAAAATGAACAAATTCACTAATGGCATGCAGCTCAGAAACTTCTTCAAGCTTCTCTTTGATGAAGTATTCAACAGCTTTGACATCGTGATTCGTGGTGCGCTCAAAGGTCTTAACTCGCTCAGCATCTTCAATACTGAAGTTATCAACCATCGCATTAAGGAAGTCGTTAGCCGCAGCAGAGAGACTAGGCACTTCGCTGATCTGAGGATGAGAAGCAAGCTTCTGCAGCCAACGAATCTCTACGATGACGCGAAAACGGATCAGACCGTATTCGCTGAAAATTGAGCGAAAAGCAGCAGTTTTGCTGCCATAGCGGCCATCAATAGGGGATACAGCGGTAAGAGCGGATAATTCCATCAGTGCGACTCGCAGCTTCCTGAATGATCATAGAAAAAGGAAGGCGCATTATAACGGATGATCCGCTCGAGTGCTTATGCAATTTTTAGTTACGTCCTTCCTGTAAGGCGATACATGCCTCCAGAAGTTTGCGACGATAGAAAATCAACTGCCAGCGCCGACCACCCAACTGTCGCCACTGGCGAGCAGCACGGATACCGGCCAGCAGTAGAGCGCGAATGCGGTGCACATTAGTCGCATCACGCAAATGACCAGGATTGCCAGCAACCTGAATCCGAAAGGAGAAAGTGCTCAAGGTGTCCTGATACAGTCCGGCCAAAGCACTTAACACGGTTGGATGACAGTAACGATCCCGCTCTGCCTCGTCCTCTCCCTCGGCAAAGAAAGTCGCCTGACGCTCAATATCCGGAATTTTCTTTGCAATTTGTTCGAGCATGTCGGAGCGACCGTCAAGTTTTCGCTCAAGGTGCAGGAGACTAATAGAGTAGCGAACAATATCACGATGCTGGTCTTCATCCTTTTCCAGCATGGCCCGCAGCTCTCGCAAACCTGTTGCCAGATTAAACCGCAGCGCATTCTCGCCACCGTAAACCTGATCAGGGGTTTGCGGTGTCATAATAAAGAGACTTTGGATCGACGTTTCCAGACACGTCTGATTAAAGGTATTGCGTTTAGCAATATCATCCACCAGACGGGAAACCTGAAAGACAGCTGCCAACGCCATGACCTGAGAGGTGTAATTTGTTGCCATATCATTGAGCCTCGTCAAAAGTAGACTCAATTACACCGCCACCGAGACAGACATCATTCAGATAAAAGACTACAGACTGGCCAGGCGTTACCGCACGCTGAGGTTCATCAAAAATAACTTTGTAACCAGCGTCGGTTCTAAGCAGGGTACAAGCCTGATCAGGTTGACGATAGCGCGTTTTGGCATAACAACGAGTTTCTGAGGCAGGGCCTTCGCCATCAACCCAATAAATATGACTAGCTATTAACCCTTTTGAGAAAAGAAGCGGATGCTCCTTACCCTGAGTTACAACCAATACATTTCGCTCAAGATCTTTAACTGCCACATACCATGGCGCATCACCAAACTCTTTAAGACCGCCAATACCCAAACCCTGGCGCTGCCCAAGAGTGTGATACATTAACCCCTGATGCTCACCTATTACCTGGCCTTCGGGCGTCTCAATATTACCTGGCTGGGCTGGAAGATACTGTTTAAGGAAATCCTTGAAACGACGCTCCCCGATAAAACAAATGCCAGTACTGTCTTTCTTGTCGGCAGTGACCAGATCATGTTGTTCAGCCAGTTTTCTGACCTCGGGCTTTGGCAGCTCGCCTACCGGAAACAGCGTCATAGCCAGCTCTTTTTCACCCACCGCATGCAGGAAATAGCTTTGGTCCTTATTGGGATCATTGCCTTTCAATAGCTGGGTACGGCCATCTACTTCAATCTTACGTACATAGTGACCGGTAGCGATGAGACCGGCCCCAAGATGCTTGGCATAATCCAGAAACGCTTTAAATTTAATTTCACGATTACAAAGAATATCGGGATTGGGCGTTCTACCAGCGCGATACTCTTCGAGAAAGTGCTCAAAGACGTTATCCCAATACTCTGCAGCAAAGTTAGCCTTATGCAGCACAATACCCAGCTTGTCGCATACAGCCTGCGCATCCGCCAGATCTGTCATGGCCGTACAGTAGTCGGTACCGTCATCTTCTTCCCAATTTTTCATAAAAAGGCCTTCAACTTGATAGCCTTGCTGAATAAGAAGAAGAGCAGATACGGAAGAGTCAACTCCACCGGACATGCCAACGATTACTTTGGTATCTGCTGGGTTCATCTGGACTGTTGCTTTCTCGAAAAATAGAGGTTGGTGAAATCAGGTTGCTGCTGACAACGTAGGGTCTTCATGCAATAAATCCAAGCTGAAGCGCTTACCGGCACGATAGTCGTTAATCGCATCGCCAACGAGACGGGATCGCCAAGTATCAGGATCAGCCAGAAGCTCATCAGGACTCAACCATGAGGCGCGTATAATATCCGGATCAAGCGCCGAGGTCACTTGTCGCACCGGACGTCCAGCAAAACAGAAACGGCAAAAGTGTGCGCCCGGCTCAGGCTGAAAAGTGTACACGCCAATCAAATAGTCAATCTCAACAAGCCATCCACTTTCTTCGAGAGTCTCACGGACGGCTGCATCAACTAACTGTTCACCGACTTCGACGTGCCCGGCCGGCTGATTCCATACCAGAGTTTGATTGCTTGCGCGCTCCTGAACCATTAGCAGCTTTCCTCGCTGCTCCACTACGGTAGCGACGGTGAGATGAATTGTCATGAGTACTCCTTGAGCTGCGCTTATGGCCGGAGGCAGGGCTTATTCCTTGAGGAAAAATCTCGACGATTTGCGTTGATGAAAGCTCAATAAGCTGTGATTCACCAGAGTTCAGGTGATGAATAGACCAGGGACCGATGGCCTCACGCACCAGACGTAATGTCGGAAAGCCAACTGCTGCGGTCATCCGTCGCACCTGCCGATTTCTACCTTCGGTAATAGTGAGTCGTATCCAGCTTGTGGGAATGTTGGCCCTGAACCTTACCGGTGGATTACGCTCCCAAAGATCTGGCGGCTCAATCCTTTCAGCTATCGCGGGTAACGTAAGGCCATCCTTGAGAATGACACCTCCAGAAAGCGTCTTAACTGCTTCCTCAGTAATCTCTCCATCAACCTGGACCAGATAAGTTTTCGGAAGTTTGAACGCAGGCGATGCAATCAGGTTTTGTAGAGGGCCATCAGAGGTCAGCAGCATTAAACCCTCAGAGTCATAATCCAGCCTACCGGCAGCGTAAACCCCCTTGATATTGATGAAGTCACTCAACGTGGCTCTGCCCTGATCATCAGTGAACTGACTCATCACCTGAAAGGGCTTATTGAAGAGTAAAACAGAAGGCATTGGCGATATTCGTGAGTGATCCACAAAGAGTGCCACACCCATCAAGCAATGTTGCACCAGAAGGAAAAGAGGATAACACTTAAGTGAAGTTCACTCGAACAAGTGATTAGATTTAGTAGTTACAAAGGCTGGATAAGTAGAAGGGCAGGCGTTTTAAAACAGGTGTAATTAAGGAAAGAGCTGACCGCACTTGAAAACAGAGCGGCCAGACTACAGCTTAAGGCTTAGTGAGTTTCAATACTCTTAACAGACTCAAGCATCGGTCGGATATTAACTGCGTGCGTCCCTTTAGGACCTGGTTGAGTTTCGAACTGTACACGCTGACCAGCTTTAAGAGTTTTGTAACCCTCAATCTGGATAGCTGAGTAATGAACAAACAAGTCTTCGTCAGTTCCGTCTTCGGCAAGAATGAATCCGTAGCCTTTGGCGTTATTGAACCACTTGACTTTCCCTGAATACATAACTTCGCCTCCTCGTCACACTAGCTCTGGTAACTAAATCAATACCAAATTTGGACAGTTAATAAATATTCCTGTAACAGCAAGAAATGACAGGAAACTTATGTAAGTTTTGTTAAGTTGAGTGTGGCACATTTTTCCATGGCCTGCCAGCATTGAAGTCATCGCGATTTGTATCCACTAAATAGTGTGGAGGCGCAGGCTGGCCGGGGATATCATTCAGAGGGAAGACGAGATGGAGACAATTTGAAACATGAGTATATGGCTCTCAGCGGATCATGATCATGATGATGCGATGGATCATGGCCTCGCAGTTCAGCCGGCCAAACCTAAGCTTAAGGAACCTCCTAAGTATCAGGTTGTAATGTTGAACGATGACTATACGCCGATGGATTTTGTGGTCCATGTCTTGCAATATTTCTTTAGCATGGACGAAGAGAGTGCGACTCAGGTCATGCTCGCGGTACATCAGAAAGGTAAGGGTATTTGCGGCATTTTCCCTAAGGATCTTGCTGAAACTCGAGCACAACAGGTGAACCAGTATGCACGCCAGAGCCAGCACCCCTTGATGTGCGAAGTTGAGCGGGTCGGGTAAATACCTGGAGAAGGGCAAAGCTATGTTGAACAGAGATCTAGAGTTCTCCCTGGGATTGGCTTATCGCGTAGCACGTGAAAAACGCCATGAATTTATGACGGTGGAGCATCTACTACTTGCTTTGCTGGACAACAAGGACGCCGTTGAAGTCCTCAAAGCCTGTGGCGCTAATTTTGAGAATCTACGTAAGGGTTTAGCGGAATTCGTCGATGCTACTACCCCACTTATTCCTGATACCGATCCTGAACGTGAAACTCAGCCAACGCTTGGCTTTCAGCGCGTAATCCAACGCGCAGTGTTTCATGTCCAGTCTTCTGGTAAAAAAGAAGTTACTGGTGCCAATGTACTGGTTGCGATCTTTAGCGAGCAGGAAAGTCAGGCCGTTTACATTCTTCACCAGCAGGGTATCGAGCGCCTCGACGTCGTGAACTTTATCTCTCATGGCATCTCCAAAGTGACTGAGGACCATGACTTCGAAGCCGAGGCAGAACAGGAAGAGCGCACTGAGTCAACGAATGAGGCGACTGCAAATCCGCTCACCAGCTATGCCACCAATCTGAATGAAGTTGCACTGAAAGGGCGCATTGATCCGTTGGTTGGTCGTTCTTCTGAAGTAGAGCGCGTTGTTCAGATTCTTTGCCGCCGTCGCAAGAACAATCCATTACTTGTTGGCGAGGCTGGGGTCGGTAAAACGGCAATTGCTGAAGGTTTGGCAAAACTTATTGTTGAAGGACAGGTTCCTGACGTTATCAAGCAAAGTGTGATTTACAGCCTGGATTTAGGCTCTTTGCTTGCGGGCACCAAGTACCGCGGTGATTTTGAAAAACGCCTCAAAGGACTGCTTGCTCAGCTCAAAAAGCAGAAGCATGCGGTACTCTTTATTGACGAAATCCATACCATCATTGGTGCAGGCGCAGCCTCTGGCGGGGCTATGGATGCCTCCAATTTATTGAAACCTTTGCTGAGTTCTGGAGAGTTGCGCTGTATTGGCTCAACAACGTTCCAGGAGTTCAGAGGTATCTTTGAAAAGGATCGCGCTTTGGCTCGTCGTTTCCAGAAAGTGGATGTGCTTGAACCCAGCGCCGATGACACCTACCAGATCCTTCTGGGCTTGAAGTCACGCTTTGAAGAACATCACGAAGTCACTTACACCGATGCCGGACTCCGCGCAGCATCTGATATGGCCGCGCGTTATATCACTGATAAGCACATGCCCGATAAAGCCATCGATGTGGTCGACGAAGCCGGAGCCTTCCAAAGACTGGCGAAAGAAGATGAGCGCAAAACAGTTATCGATGTAGAAGAAATTGAAGCTGTTGTCGCGAAGATCGCAAGAATTCCACCTAAGAGCGTGTCGGCATCAGATAAAGATTTGCTGCGTAAGCTCGAAGACAATCTCAAGATGGTTGTATTTGGCCAAGATCAGGCGATCAGTAGCCTTAGCTCTTCAATCAAACTTTCACGCGCTGGTCTTAAATCACCCAACAAGCCAGTCGGATGCTTTTTGCTAGCAGGCCCCACCGGGGTTGGTAAAACTGAGGTAACCGCCCAGCTTGCAAAAATGCTGGGGATTGAGCTGGTTCGCTTTGATATGTCCGAGTACATGGAACAGCACACCGTGTCACGGCTCATTGGCGCACCTCCTGGCTACGTAGGGTTTGATCAGGGTGGGTTGCTGACAGAAGCCATCACTAAGAGTCCCCACTGTGTACTTCTGCTGGATGAAATTGAGAAGGCGCATCCGGATGTCTATAACCTGCTTTTGCAGGTGATGGATAATGGCACATTGACAGACAACAATGGTCGCTCAGCAGACTTCCGTCACGTCATTCTTATTATGACAACCAATGCTGGTGCTGAAGTCCTCAGTAAACGCTCCATTGGCTTCTCAACTCAGGACAATAGCACTGACGGCATGGAAGTTATCCGTCGGACCTTTACGCCTGAGTTCCGCAACCGTCTGGATAGTATTGTGCAATTCCAGCCACTGGACACAGAAGTTATTAAACACGTCGTCGATAAGTTCCTGGTCGATCTGCAGACGCAGCTGGACGAGAAGCAAGTCACTATTGAAGTGGATGATGACGCTCGCGCCTGGCTGGCTAAGCACGGCTATGACGACAAGATGGGAGCTCGACCCATGGCTCGACTCATTCAGGACAAAATGAAACGTCCTCTGGCAGAAGACATTCTATTTGGCAAGCTGAGTGAGAAGGGCGGTAAGGTAGAAGTGTCAGTAGAGAATGATGAACTGAAACTCGAGGTGGAAGCAGCCTAAGGGCTGCTCCCCTGAGTCCTCGCTGCCGGGATCAGCGGGAGCGGTAGACGATGCGACCTTTAGTCAGGTCGTAAGGAGTCATCTCCACCTTAACTTTGTCACCCGTCAGGATGCGGATGTAATTCTTACGCATTTTACCGGAGATGTGAGCAGTCACAACGTGGCCGTTCTCAAGCTCAACACGAAACATGGTGTTAGGGAGGGTGTCGACAACGACGCCTTCCATTTCAATCGAATCTTCTTTGGCCATTCAGCCTTCCTCGTTAAATTTTGAAACGGGTTTTATCTGGCGGGCATTATTGTGCCCTAAGGATGATCAAGTGGCAAAGAATGAATCAGCCACCCTCACATAATTATGTGTTTTTGCACCATTTTTTTGAGATTTCAAGGCTAACGGGCAATACGGGGCTAATTGCAGAGCACCCATTGTCCATTGATAAGAAGCTGTAGCGGACGATACTCAAGCTTATAACTCATCTTTCGACAGTCTTTAATCCAGTAGCCAAGGTAGATGAACGAGTAAAAATGCTGCTTCGCATACGCGATTTGCCAAAGCACTGCGTACACACCCAGACTGTTCTTGTTATCAGGGTCGTAAAATGTGTAGACGGCCGACAAGCCGCTATCGAGGAAGTCGACAACCGCAATGGCGACTAACTGATCGCCATCACGAAACTCAACAAAGCGGGTATCTTCACGCCCCTCAACCAAAAAGCTGATGTATTGAGCCTCTGAAGGAGGGTACATATCACCATCAGCGTGCTTACCCTCAATGTATTTCACATAGAGGGCATAGTGCTCTTCATTAAACGCTGGTAGCACAATGGAGGCACGCAAGTGGTCATTTTTTCTTGCGATGCGGCGTTGACGTTTATCGGGAGTAAAACTTTCGACAGGGACTCTGACCGATATACAAGCGCTGCACTGTTCACAATGAGGCCGGTACAGGTGCTTGCCGCTTCGACGAAACCCCAGGTCTGAAAGCAAGCCATAACCGGTATGGTCTATATCAATATCCGGATCGACAAAAAGAGTTTTTGCGGTCTGGCCCGGAAGATAGCTGCAGTTATGTTCCGGGGTTGCATAAAAACGCAGCTTTTCTATCTGCATGTCTGCTCCCGACGCATTAACGGCTGGTGCGAGATCCCTTTGATGGCATCTCTTAGATAATTAGTCTCGCTCTGAGTCGTTTTCAACCGGCGTTCAAAGACGTTTCTTAGGACGCGACGACCCCCCATGCTGACCATGTGCGGGGTTTCCATCTGGCAGTCAATCATGTCACACCCCAGTTCATTGAGCTTTTGACACCACAAAGCAAAAGCGACTTTAGAAGCGTTGGGCATAAGCGAAAACATAGACTCACCGAAGAAAACCCGACCAACCGCGAGGCCATAGAGACCACCTACCAGCTGCCCATCATGCCAGACATCGACCGAGTGCGCCCAGCCAACCTGATGCATGGCGATATAGGCTGCTTGCATTTCTGGTTGAATCCAGGTGCCATCCTGACCGGGCCGAGGAACATCAGCGCAAAAACTAATAACATCCTCAAATGCCTGATTGATGGTGATATCAAAAGGTGTTTTATTGATGGCCTTACGGAGTGAACGGTTAATATTCAGTTCATCCGGATAAATCACAAACCGTGGGGCAGGGCTCCACCAGAGTATCGGCGACCCTTCGCTGTACCACGGGAAAATTCCACGCTGATACGCGGCAAGCAAACGTGTACTCGAAAGATCTCCACCAACAGCCAGCAATCCATCAGGATCTCTAAGCGCCTGGCTCGTCGGCGGAAAGTTATTTGTTTCATCTAGCCAGTGCAGCATGGATATTCGTCCAAGGGTTTTGGTTATAATACAGACCTCGTAGCGTGTCTTAAATAAAGGGCTGATTTTGCAAGCGAAAAAGATCCAACCCCGCAGTCGGGATCGCTTTATTGAATCTATTGTTCACCTCTTGAAAGACGGCTTTTTACTTGCCGTTATCGGTATTGGTGCCTTCGTTATGTTAACCCTGCTGACTTACAATCCGGGCGATGCCGGTTGGAGTCATCTCGGTTGGCACAGTGACATTCGTAATGCCGCTGGCGCCTGGGGTGCCTGGCTTGCCGATTTGCTGTTTTCTCTCTTTGGGGTCAGCGCCCTGATGCTACCTGTCCTGTTATGCCTCAAAGTCTACTGGGCGCTCAAGGTCTGGTACAAACCTAGCTGGTATACCTTAGGCATTTTGGCGATTCGTCTCATTGGCCTGTGTTGTCTGGTTATCTCAACCTCCATTCTTGCCAGCATTCACATGGATCCAAAAACGCTGGGTTATACCTATACCGCAGGCGGTTTGATTGGTCAGAATCTGGCACCTTTAATCCTTCAGGCGCTAAAAGTGCAGGGTGGCTCTATAGTCATGACCTGCGTTTTTCTGATTGGACTCTCTCTCTTTACAAACCTCTCGCTACTTCAGATTGCTGAGTGGATTGGCAAGCAGCTGTGCTGGGGCGCTGAGCAAATGGCTGCGATTTCAGAGCGTCGCAAGGAAAAGAAAGCGCAGCGTTATGAAGATGCTCTGCCCGGTGTTTCCGTTGAAGGAAAGCAGGTTCGCGTTGAGCCTGAATTTGCAGACTTTTTATCCCAGGCGAGAAATAAGCAACAACAAGAATCAGCAACCACGAAGGGACCGGTCAACTCAGCGGCTACACAACCCGAAGCGATAGAAACGATTGATGATGTTTTTACGCCCTTGCATGACGCTGAGTTACCAGAAGAAAGGACATCCCAGCCGGTTTCGCAGTCACGCGAAATGGATCAGCAATTAGATGCACTTGCGGATGAGCAAGCTAACTACATTGATGTTACGGCAACTCAGTCTCAGTGGGATCAAAGTGACGCTTTTGAAAGCGATGACTCAGAACAACCGTCACCCGATTTCACCAGCTGGTATGCAGAAAGCGCCCCTCAAAATGATGCGGAAGTTCCGGTTCTCGACAATATCGTCCCTCATCATGAGCCAGCACCATGGGACGAGACCATTGATACCGCCCAGTTTGTAGAGCAGGGCAGGGGAGAAGAGCAGGCTGAGCCAAGAGCTGTTCCGACACCTCAGGGTAGCGCTCCGTTAAAGCCGGGAATTGCAGTCCAGCCGCTGGGGCGTCAGTCTCTACCTGAAGACGATGAGCCAGCGAAGCGACCCGCACCTCTTACACCCACAGTCGCTTTATCAGCATTACCGCCGATCGAAGTACTCGACGTACCCGATGAAAACAAAGGGCCTGGCTATTCCGCAGAAAAGCTGCAGGAACTGAGCGCTTTACTTGAAGCAAAGCTTCTCGACTTTGGTGTTAAAGCTGAAGTGGTCGCCGTTAATCCTGGCCCGGTAATTACCCGATTTGAAGTGCAGCCAGCTCCAGGCGTTAAAGCCAGCAAGATCACCAATCTTTCACGAGACCTTGCACGCTCAATGGCGGTCATGAGTGTTCGTGTGGTTGAGGTCATCCCCGGTAAGTCGGTTATCGGTCTTGAAATTCCGAATGAACGTCGCGCCACAGTGCGCCTGCGTGAAGTTCTGCAATCTGATGTGTACCAGGGAACAAAATCCCCTCTACCGCTGGCGTTAGGCCACGATATTGGCGGTTTCCCTGTGGTTGCCAACCTTTCCAAAATGCCACACCTTCTGGTTGCGGGTACAACGGGCTCAGGTAAATCAGTGGGCGTCAATGCCATGATTCTGAGCCTGCTGTTCAAGTGCACACCGGAACAGGTGCGTATGATCATGGTCGACCCAAAAATGCTCGAGCTGTCGATTTATGATGGCATTCCGCATCTTTTGACACCGGTAATCACCGACATGAAAGAGGCTGCCGGAGCTCTTCGCTGGTGTGTTGGCGAGATGGAGCGCCGCTACCAGTTAATGGCGGCAGCGGGGGTTCGTAACCTTGATGGTTTTAACCGCAAGATTGCCGAAGCGGCGGCGCGCGGTGAACCCATGACGGATCCTTTATGGAAGAAAGAAGAGTCGTTTGAAGACTTTGCACCTGAGCTTGAGCCCTTGCCCTATATCGTCGTCATCATCGACGAGTTTGCCGACATGATGATGATGGTCGGCAAAAAGGTTGAAGAGCTGATCGCTCGTATTGCTCAGAAAGCACGAGCTGCGGGAATTCATCTGATTCTTGCAACACAGCGACCATCGGTTGATGTCATCACAGGTTTGATCAAAGCTAACGTTCCAACGCGTATCGCCTTTCAGGTTTCCTCAAAAATTGATTCCAGAACCATTCTGGATCAGGGGGGCGCAGAGAGCCTCCTTGGAAATGGTGACATGCTCTATATGCCGGTTGGCAGTAATCTGCCTTCTCGTGTGCATGGCGCCTTTGTAGATGATGATGAAGTCCATCGTGTCGTTGAGGAATGGAAACAACGTGGCACCCCTGAATACATCGACGAGATTCTTGAAACACCTATTGACGGTGCAGGCTCTGCTGATACAGGCGGTAACTACGAAGAGGAATCGGACCCGTTATATGATGAAGCGGTTGCCTTCGTCCTTGAAAGTGGTCGTGCGTCCATCTCCTCAGTGCAACGTAAACTGAAGATTGGGTATAACCGCGCGGCACGAATGGTTGAAGCAATGGAGTCTGCCGGACTGGTCAGTGCGCCCAACAATAATGGTGCGCGTGAAATTCTGGCACCGAATGCCGGTCGAAACTAATCATCTTGGAAATCAAAGCATCGCTATGAAAAAACGGCTGTTAACACTGGGTACTGCTTTGCTGCTGGGCTTCACCAGTCTGGTTGCCAATGCTGAAGAAAGTGCCGTAGAGGCTTTCCATCGTATTCTGAGTCAGCACAACACCTGGACGGCTGACTTCCAACAAGTGGTTGTCGACGCCAATGGTCGCCCTCTGCAACAGACCACGGGCTCCATTGATTTACAAAAACCTGATCTTTTCCGCTGGGAGACTGATGAGCCTTACGCTCAACTGCTGGTCTCCGATGGCAAGTTTGTCTGGCTGTATGACAAAGATCTTGAGCAGGTTACCAAGCAACCGCTGGATCGTCGCGCCACGGCGACACCCGCATTGTTGCTGAGTAATGATGTCAAAGCGATTGAGAAGTCCTTTGATGTGCAAGGGCGTACTGATGGGAATGGACTCTGGTTCTTCCAGCTAAAACCCAAGGATAAAGAAAGCCTTTTCACAGAACTTCGCATGAGCTTCAAGGATTCTTCTTTGCAGGAGATGAGCTTCTCCGACTCCCTGTCACAGCAAACGCGTATCACCTTCCGTAACATGGAAGAGGATGTGATGCTGCCCTCTAATCTTTTTAAATTCACTCCGCCTGAAGGCGTTGATCTTATCGAGCAAAACTAATGGCGGACGATCTGTTCGCCAACACTGATGCTCAGGATCAGCCACTTGCCAGCCGCATGCGTCCCCGGACGCTTGCGGATTATGTGGGCCAGAAACACTTGCTCGGCCCAGGAAAGCCCCTCAAACGTGCACTTGATCAGGGCCGCCTTCATTCAATGATTCTCTGGGGGCCACCGGGCGTAGGTAAAACCACGCTTGCCCGGCTGGTTGCTGAAAATGCCAGTGCCTATTTCGTTACACTCTCGGCAGTACTGGCCGGAGTGAAAGAAATTCGCGACGTTGTTGAAATGGCCAAACAACGTCAGAGCATGGGTACCAAGACACTCCTGTTTGTCGACGAAGTCCATCGCTTTAATAAATCGCAGCAGGATGCCTTTCTGCCTCACGTTGAGGATGGGTTACTGGTCTTTGTGGGAGCCACTACAGAGAACCCCTCCTTTGCGCTCAATAATGCTTTGCTCTCACGAGCCCGCACCTATCTGCTGAAATCTCTCACCGAAGAAGACTTGCTGGGCATGATAGAGCAGGCGCTCACAGAGCCCCGCGGCCTGGCTCACCTGAATCTTCAGCTTTCTCCAGAGCAAAAACGCAAAATTGCCCGCGCCGCTGATGGGGATGGAAGAACCTCACTGAATCTTTTGGAACTTATTTCCGATGTTGCTCTCCAACAGGGTGACAAGCTGATCGTCAATGATGCGGATCTTGACGATATTCTTATCCAGGGCAGCCGCCGCTTTGACCGGCAGGGCGATCTTTACTACGACCAGATTTCTGCTTTCCACAAATCTGTTCGTGGATCGTCCCCCGATGGCGCCTTGTATTGGTACGCACGCATGCTGGATGGTGGTGGCGATCCGCTTTATGTGGCTCGCCGCTTGCTGGCCATCGCGTCTGAAGACATTGGCAATGCTGACCCGCGTGCACTGGAAATTACTCTTAACGCCTGGGATATTTTTCAGCGGGTTGGCCCCGCAGAAGGAGAGCGAGCCATTGCCCAAGCTGCGGTTTACTGTGCCTGCGCGCCCAAAAGTAATGCGGTGTACACCGCCTGGAAAGCCGCCCAGGAAGCCGTCGCGCGCGAAGGCAGTCTGGAAGCGCCGGTGCATTTGCGTAATGCGCCGACAGAATTGATGGCCAGTCTGGGTTATGGTGCAGAATATCGCTACGCGCATGATGAGCCCGAAGCCTATGCAGCAGGTGAGATCTATCTTCCTGAAGCTCTGGCTCATGAGCGCTTTTATCATCCGCAGCCACGGGGTCTGGAACGTAAGATCAGCGAAAAACTCGACTATCTTCGTGGGTTGGATGAAGCCAGCCCAAACAAGCGCTATGAATCTTAATCTCTAAAGGAATGCCCGACCCATGCAAATGATGTTGTTTATCGCATTGGGAGGCGCAGTAGGAGCCATCTCCCGCTACAGCCTCACTCTTTGGCTCGCCCCATTGTTCAAACCCGGGATTCCATGGGCGACCTTTATCATCAATGTGATAGGCTCATTTTTGATTGGTGTTATCTATATTCTTATTTCTGAAAAGGGCATACTCCCTGTTTCCGCTCGCCCATTACTGATCACCGGCTTTTTGGGTGCTCTGACGACATATTCTTCTTTTGCGCTGGAAAGTGTGGCGCTTTTTGAGCGTGAACTGCCCTTGCAGGCGTTGCTTTATATGATGAGCAGCGTGTTTTGTACGGTGATCGCCGCCGCCTTAGGCATTTGGCTGATGCGCCTTATTTTTAATTCACTCTGAAAGAACAGACCTGACCATGCTTGATCCCAAACTCCTTCGCAACGAAATCGAAGAAGTCGCTCAACTGCTCAAGAAAAAGGGTTTTGAACTGGACGTGAATGCGTTCAACACCCTGGAAGCAGAGCGCAAGGAAGTCCAGATCACGACCGAGCGTTTACAGAATGAGCGCAACTCGCGGTCCAAAGAGATCGGCAAAGCAAAAGCCTCGGGGCAGGATATCGCACCTTTGCTGGCTGATGTTGGCCGTCTTGGTGAAGAACTGGACGCCGCCAAGTCTCAGCTGCAAGTGGTTCAGCAGAAGCTGGACGATTTCCTGCTGGCTGTTCCAAACCTGCCCGATGCGTCTGTTCCTCAGGGCCTGTCAGAAGACGATAACGTTGAAGTGCGTCGTTGGGGTACTCCAACACAGCTCGATTACGAACCTCGCGATCATGTCGATATTGGTGAGAAGCTGGGGCTGGACTTCGGCATGGCAGCCAAACTGACCGGCGCGCGCTTTTCGACGATCAAAGGTCCTCTGGCCCGAATGCACCGTGCGCTGATTCAGTTCATGCTGAACACTCACAGTGAAGAGCATGGCTACCAGGAAACTTATGTTCCTTACATGGTCAACTCTGACAGTCTGTACGGCACCGGTCAGCTGCCCAAGTTTGCTGAGGACCTTTTCCGTTTGGAAGGGGATCAGGGCTATTACCTGATTCCAACGGCAGAAGTCCCACTCACAAACTTTGCACGTGATGAGATTCTGCCTGCCGCAGACTTGCCTGTCCGTCTAACCGCTCACACCCCTTGCTTCCGAAGTGAAGCCGGTGCCTACGGTAAAGACACTCGCGGCATGATTCGTCAGCACCAGTTTGAGAAAGTGGAAATGGTGCAGATGGTCGAGCCTGGACGCTCTTTTGATGCACTGGAAGAAATGACCGGTCATGCCGAGCGTATTCTCCAGCTTCTGGGTTTGCCATACCGTGTGATCGTTCTTTGTGGCGGCGACATGACGTTCGGCGCAGCCAAGACTTATGACATCGAGGTGTGGCTGCCAGCTCAGGATAAATACCGCGAGATTTCCTCCTGCTCCAACATGACTGACTTCCAGGCACGTCGCATGCAGGCGCGCTGGCGCAACCCGGAAACCGGCAAGCCCGAGCTTCTGCATACGCTGAATGGTTCAGGTCTTGCGGTTGGCCGTACTCTGGTCGCGATTCTTGAAAACTATCAGCAGAATGATGGCAGTGTCATTATTCCTGAGGTTCTGCGTCCTTATATGGGTGGTCTGGAAGTTCTGACTCCCGCCTGATTTAGCGCTGCCTGCCAGCCTGAAACTCACGTGACGAAAACCCTGCCTTTGCAGGGTTTTTTATTATCTTTTCGACTTGATAAAAACTGAGACGACTTTGCGCTTTGCTTATTTGGTGCGGCGCACACTAAGATGACGTAAGACAGGTTCAGGCAGTAACGAACCTCCGAAGGTGAAGCAATCTTTAGCAGATACCACGAGGAGACAGGAATGGAGTCATTATCCATCGGTGTTGTAGGTGCCGGACAGATGGGAGCGGGTATTGCCCATGTCATGGCCCAATGTGGCTACAGCGTTTTTCTTTCCGATATGAATCTTGCCCATGCCCAGAAAGGACATTCCGGGATTCGGTCACGACTGGATAAGCAGGTAGAAAAGGGCAAGCTCAGTGCAGAGGATGCTGAAAGCATTGCCAGTCGCATTCGCCCGGTCGACGGTCTGACCGAGCTTGCCGACTGTGATCTCGTCATCGAAGCTGCCAGCGAGCGCCTTGATCTCAAGCTGGATATCTTTCGCCAGCTCGACAGCCTGTGTAAAGCCGAAACCCTGCTTGCCTCAAATACCAGCTCCATCAGCATAACCACCATTGGCGCAGTTACCCAGCGACCGGACAAAGTCATCGGAATGCACTTTTTTAATCCGGTGCCAGTAATGGGGCTGGTGGAAGTTATTCCGGGTTTGGCCACAGCACAGAGCACTGTCGATACGGTCGTGAGTGTTACCGAAAAACTGGGCAAACAGGCGGTTAAGAGCCGTGACAAGGCAGGCTTCATCGTTAACCGTATTCTGATGCCGATGCTGAACGAAGCTTGCTTTGTACTTGAAGAGGGCGTGGCTTCCGCTGCCGATGTCGACACGGCCATGACACTGGGTTGTGCCCACCCCATGGGACCACTAACCCTGGCTGACTTTATTGGGCTTGATACCTGCCTTGCCATCATGGAAGTGCTCTACAAAGAGCTTGGTGACAGTAAATATCGCCCGGCGCCACTACTTAAAAATTACGTGGCTGCAGGCTGGTTAGGTAAGAAAACCGGAAAAGGATTTTTTAGCTATGTCTGAACATGAAGCCCCCCAGTTCCAGACCCTTGATATCAGCTGGCCTGCGCCGGATATCGCACTTCTGACCCTGAACCGGCCAAAGCAACTGAATGCCCTGAATGAGACCCTGCTTGAGGAGCTGGGGCTCGTGCTTGGCTACCTGGAGCATCAGCGTATTCGCGTATTGATGATTACCGGGGCAGGCGAAAAAGCTTTTGCTGCAGGTGCAGACATCTCGCAAATGCAGGATCTGACTCCTGCTCAGGCGCGTAATTTCAGCCAACTCGGCAGCAGAGTCTTTGCGGGCCTTGCTACAGCATCTTATGCCAGCATTGCGCTGGTGAATGGCTTTGCCCTTGGCGGGGGCTGCGAGTTGGCACTGGCATGCGACATGATGCTGGTCAGTGACAAGGCCAAACTCGGCCAGCCCGAAGTCACACTGGGTGTTCCTGCAGGTTTTGGCGGGACTCAGCGACTACCACGTCGTGTTGGCCCCGCAATAGCCATGGAACTTTTACTGACAGGCCGCATGATCAATGCCGAAGAAGCACTACGGATTGGGCTATGTAACCGAGTTGTCGAAGCCGACAAACTTATTGAGGCGGGTACCAAACTGGCAGAAGAGATTGCATCGAAAGGGCCACAGGCCGTACGCATGACGCGGGAGCTGGTTCATCGCGGTCTTTCAATGCCATTGAAGGAGGCGTGTGAGCTGGAAAGTGACCTTTTCGCTCTGGCGTTTAGCACTGAAGATCAGAAAGAGGGCATGGCCGCTTTTATTGAGAAGCGTGCTCCTCATTTCAAGGATCAATAGAAGTCAGGCCAAGAAAATTTCAGTTATAAAAACACAGAACCATTGATTTCTGTAACTGATAAAAGAGTTTTACTTCGCCAAATAAAAAGCCAGCGATTGCTGGCTTTTTTCATCGCTAAAGAACATTAGTGGTGATGACCACCATCGCCATGAACGTGACCATGGGCAATTTCTTCTGCCTGCGCTTCACGCACGCTCTGAACATCCAGATCAAATGTCAGGGTTTTTCCGGCATAAGGGTGGTTCAGATCGACCGTAATCATGAACTTGCCCACTTTCTTGACAGTAACCTGACGCTGACCCGCATCTGTGTTGACTACAGCAACCATGCCGGGCTGCCAGCGCTTGGCTCCCTGCAGATGTTTGGATGGAATACGCTGCTCAGCTTCTTCCTTACGTTCACCATAGGCATCCTCAGGTGCCAGAGTAACGGTCAGCTTTTCACCAGCGGATTTACCTTCCAGCGCTTTCTCGATGCCGCTCATCATGTTGCGATGACCGTGCAGATAAGCAACCGGTGAACCTTCATCGCTGGTTTCCAGTACGTTACCTTCCACATCTTTCAGAACGTAGTTGAACTGAACCACAGTATCCTTGGCGATTTGCATGCTTGCCCCTAATCGTTGGCGATCTCAGATGGGCGGCCATATTAGCAGAACCTGCGCCCGCGCCAAGCCTTGAGACATTTCTGATGCATGAAACGACTTGCCGGAATTGTGTCGTGAATGCGCCTTGCTGAAGAGGGCGGTTGTAGCCATAGAAGGCTAAGCAATCGCTCATTTTATCGGCTGTCATTGAATAAGGATGTGACATGGCTCAGCCCGCCTCAGATCAGCACCAGGAAGCAACAACGAATAACTCAAAACTCCCTGTCATGGCCCTTGCTGCATTGGGGGTTGTCTACGGTGATATCGGCACCAGCCCGCTCTATACCCTGAAGGAATGCTTCGGCAAGGCACTGGGACTCGTACCAAATCAGGACAATATCCTCGGGATACTCTCTCTGATCCTTTGGGGGCTCATTCTGGTCGTGTCGAGCAAGTATCTGCTCTTCGTTCTGCGCGCTGATAACAATGGCGAGGGCGGTATTCTCACACTGCTGGCGTTAACCCGCCGAGTGATTACCTCGAGGACCGCCTGGCTCCTCTCGCTGGCATTAATGGGTGCTGGTTTCTTCTACGGTGAGGTGGTGATAACTCCCGCCATCTCCGTCATCTCTGCCATCGAAGGCATCGGACTGGTGGCTCCCTCGCTCGAAAGCTACGTGGTGCCTATTACATTGGTGGTGCTCATCGGTCTTTTTTCCTTTCAGCACAAGGGCACTGCCAAGGTGGGTAAAATATTCGGCCCCATCATGCTGATCTGGTTTGGCACCCTCGGTATTCTCGGCATTATGGGGATCAGTAACAGTCCGCAGGTTCTGGCTGCTTTTAACCCGTACTGGGCGGTTAACTTCATGCTGGAGCACAAACTCCAGGGGTTCCTGACATTAGGCGCAGTGGTACTGGCGCTGACCGGAGCCGAAGCACTGTATGCTGATATGGGACACTTTGGCCGAAGTCCCATCCGGCTTGCCTGGTACTTCTATGTGCTACCCGCACTCATGCTGAATTATCTGGGGCAGGGCGCTTTACTGCTTGAACATCCGGAAGCCAAGAACAACCCCTTCTTTCAACTGGTACCGGACACCTTACGCATCCCGATGGTCCTTCTGGCGACTATCGCGACGGTCATTGCCTCACAGGCAGTTATTTCCGGAGTGTATTCACTCACGCGGCAGGCGATCAACATGGGCTATTTGCCCCGCATGCCGGTGCGCTATACCAGTGAGGAAGAATCGGGCCAGATTTACATTGGCTTTATCAACTGGCTATTACTGATCGCTGTGATTTTTGTCGTACTCGGTTTTCAGTCTTCAGAAGCATTGGCAGGTGCCTACGGTATCGCCGTCACCGGCACCATGATTATCACCACCATACTCAGCTGCACCATCGCCCGCCGTCAGTGGCACTGGCCGCTATTTGTTGCTGCAGGTTTAGGCATCCTGTTGCTGCTGATTGATATTCCACTCTTTGCCGCCAATGTGGTGAAGATCGTTGCCGGTGGCTGGCTGCCCCTGCTCATCGGAGCCATGACTTTTGTCATCATGACCACCTGGTTTCGTGGCCGGTTCCTGGTGCATCAGCGAATTAATGAAGAAGCGATGGACTTTACAGAGCTACAACAGCACCTCGAAGAAACGCCGCCTGCCATGGTGGAGGGTACCGCTATTTTTATGACTCATGCTAAAAATGGCGTGCCTCATGCGCTGCTGCATAACCTCAAGCACAACCACGTGCTGCACGGGCGCAATATCTTTCTCAGCGTGCAGACTGATGACGTTCCCCTGGTGCCGAATGAGGAGAAAATCACCATTGAACAGTTATCAGCGCATTTCTGGCGTGTGAGTGCCCGGTTCGGCTTTCGGGAGCATGCGGATATTCGGCGTGTACTGGTACTGATGAATCGGCAGGACATGGAGATCGAACTGGAGGAAACCAGCTTTTTCCTGTCGCAAGGCCGCTTGTTGCAGACCGAACGGCCCGGCATGGTGTTCTGGAGAGAGTCGCTGTTTATTCTGCTGAGTCGCAATAGCCTTCGAGCCACCGATTTTTTCCGGATTCCGCCAGGAAGAGTGGTGGAAATGGGCGCGCAAATAGAGCTTTAAGCGCCCACACCGGCAGTAAACTTTATGAACTGGAGGAGGTTAGCCTTGTTGTTCAGAGGCAATTTTCTCCAGGGCTTCAAGAAATGCTTCCACTGGCTGACCGCCGGAAATCAGATACTGCCGGTTGATGATCACCGCTGGTACCGAGTGAATCCCTTGCTCCATCCAGAATCGTTCGTCCTCACGAACCTCCTCGGCGTAGCGGTTTTCTTCCAGAACCTGCGCAGCCTGAGTGCGATCAAACCCCGCTTCTGCAGCAATGTTCAACAAAACCTCAGGGTCTGACACATCACGCTGCTCGGTGAAGTTGGCAGCAAAAAGCGCCTCTTTGAGAGCGAGCTGTTTTTCTGCATTAATCTCTTCAGCCCAGTGCAGCAGGCGGTGGGCATCAAAGGTATTCCAGATGCGGCTTGCCTCATCGTAATTAAAGGTAAAATCCAGCGCTGCACCACGATCCTTCAACAACTGCCGCGTACCTGCCGACTGCTCCGGGCTTGCGCCATACTTCTCCTGAATATGCTCAGACAGGTTTTGACCTTCTTTTCCCATCGCTGGGTTCAACTCAAAAGGTCGGCAGATAATCTCTGCTTCCACATTATCCAGCTGGGCAAGGGCGGCTTTCAGTGAGCGAAGGCCAATCACACACCAGGGACAAACCACATCGGAAACGAAATCAATAGAGAGGGTAGTAGACATAACGGCGGCTCTGTATCAGAAAGCGAAGTTAGGACTGAAATATGCTGCCTCCACTATGGTGTCTCAGTGAAGAACATCCAAGCAGGCAATGCGGCAGATTCAGCAATTCAAGGTTGCAGAGAGCAGCGAAATTAAAATGCCCGTCATGCTGGCATGTTCACGGCCAGCGGCGTATGTTTGAACACGCTGCTGTGTACTGCAGCAGACGTCGCTCGGACGGTTCCGGGCGCCTACGTAAGAGAACATTGTCATGGCTGATTCCAGCAACAGCGTCCCTGTACGCCACTTTTCCCGTATTGATCGCCTTCCTCCTTACGTCTTTAACATCACTGCCGAGTTAAAAATGGCGGCGCGACGTCGTGGTGAGGACATTATCGATTTCAGTATGGGTAATCCCGACGGCCCAACACCGCCGCATATTGTCGAAAAGCTCTGTACTGTCGCCCAGCGTGAAGATACCCACGGCTATTCCACATCTCGCGGTATTCCCCGTCTGCGTCGAGCCATTTCCAAGTGGTATCAGGATCGCTACGAGGTGGATATCGACCCGGAAGATGAAGCCATCGTTACCATTGGCTCCAAGGAAGGCCTGGCGCATTTGATGCTGGCCACGCTGGATCACGGCGATACCGTCCTGGTACCTAACCCGAGTTACCCCATTCATATTTACGGTGCCGTCATTGCCGGAGCGCAGGTCCGCTCTGTGCCGCTGGTTCCCGGCGTTGACTTCTTTGTCGAGCTGGAACGCGCGATCAAGGAGTCGATTCCCAAACCCAAGATGATGATTCTGGGCTTTCCCTCAAACCCGACCGCACAGTGTGTCGAGCTGGATTTCTTTGAACGAGTTGTCGCGCTGGCCAAGCAATACGGCATTCTGGTCGTACATGATCTGGCCTACGCTGACATCGTCTATGATGGCTGGAAAGCACCTTCCATCATGCAGGTCGAAGGCGCGAAGGATGTGGCAGTCGAGTTTTTCACCCTGTCGAAAAGCTACAATATGGCGGGCTGGCGCATCGGCTTTATGGTGGGTAATGCCGAGCTGGTGAAAGCGCTGGCACGCATCAAAAGCTATCACGATTACGGCACCTTCACCCCGTTACAGGTTGCCGCCATTGCCGCACTTGAGGGAGATCAGCAATGCGTCCGGGATATTGCCGAACAATACCGGGTTCGCCGCAACACCCTGGTGAAAGGCTTGCATGAGGCAGGCTGGATGGTCGAGATGCCCAAGGCCTCCATGTATGTCTGGGCGAAAATTCCGGAACAGTACAGCCACTTGGGTTCCCTTGAGTTTTCCAAGAAACTGCTGGCCGATGCCAAGGTCTGCGTTTCACCCGGTATCGGCTTTGGAGATTACGGTGATGACTATGTGCGCTTCGCATTGATCGAGAACCAGAACCGTATCCGTCAGGCCGTTCGTGGCATCAAGCAGATGTTTAAAGCGGACGGTTTCCTGAAAGACTAAATACGCTTTCACTTAATGAACTCCAACAGCGCCCACTTTCATCGTGGGCGTTGCTGTTTCTGCTGCTCCAAAAAGCGCGGGGCAACGTAAAGCACGAATTAACCTGGGACTTGTGACATACACCCTCTGCCCCTAAATCTTTTAATAATCATTCACTTGCCATGACAGAAGTTCGCCATGTCTACTCATGATGCCTTGAAGGACTATCGCCAACGCCATCAGCAAAACAGCCGACGCGGATTCAGGGAGCGTACATTTCGTAAATCTGACAGCGGTGTGGACCAACAAATTCTCAGACTTCACGAAGCCATGGTTGAGAAGGTGCTGGCAGAGCCAGCTCTCGTCGCCAAAGTCCGCAAAAAGCTGGATGAGCGCTACTTTGCCGGCCAGCTTCGCCATGGCGCTTATCTCTACTGGTTTGGGCTGCTGGACAATATCGATAATGCCGAGCAGTTTCGCGAAGGCGTACTCACGGATAACAACCACATGCGCCGCTTGCGCCGACGCAGCCCCTTTGTCGGCATTCTCTCGGAAGAGGAGCGCGAGGCGATTCTTACCCGGTTCAATGAAGCTCCTGGCCAGATCGACTAAAGCAGCCAAAAACTTGACCTGATGGATGATCGCAGGCATGGTGCGCAGCCTTTGGCGCACCACGGAAAGGTGACGCTTTACAACGCAGTGTTGAGTGCCCGAATTGCCCGAATTATCAATGGCGGTTCTGCCTCTTGGCTTCTAGACTAAGCCCGCTTGATAACTGCCATCCTTCACCTGCTGTTGAGTAGTATTTGTGCCCAGCGATTCTGTTCCTCCCACTCAACGCCACACGCTCAGGATGAGCTTCAAGGCCTTGCTGCTTTTCTTCGCCATGTTGCTGGTTACGCTGGTGAATCAGGCGAATGCTGCGCCTGAGCACATCACCCGCACAATGATTGAAGAAAAAGTCAAAGGGCATACTTATCAGGCGCTTTATCTGGTGCCGGAGCTACCCAAAGCGGTGCTCATTCTGCTTTCAGACAGCAAAGAGTCCTGGCCGGAACAGACCCATTCCTCAGGCTTCCCGCAAGATGACTTTCTGCTTCGCGCTCAGTCTCAATGGCTCTGGCGCGGCTATGCGGTGCTGATTCCTCAGGTTATTAAAGGCAAGGGCGATGCCCGACTGCTGGGGGATGACAACCTGACGCTACTCGACCGCTGGATTGAACGCGCCCATGGGCTAAGCCGGTTGCCGGTATTTCTGGTCGGGCATGGCTATGGCACCTTGTCTGCCGTCAACGGCGCTGCGCACTCTCCCAGCGGCAGCCTTTCAGGGGTTGTGCTCAGTACGCCCATTACCGTCAATGAAAAGCACCGCAAAACCGTCTTTAACGCAGGTGTTCAGAGTGTCCGACTGCCCACGCTGATTATCGGCAACCGTCGTGACCAATGCCCGGTGTCACCTCCCGCCATGGCGACCGGTATCGCCCGAGTGATGACCCGCGCCAGCGATATTAGCCTGTCGTTTGTCAGTGGCGGCAAAACCCTGTCGAGCGACCCGTGCCACAGTAAAACCGCCCATGGCTATTTTGGTATTGAGTCCCGTGCGGTCGGGCTGATTGACCACTGGGTGGATGCAACTCTCACACGCTAGTGCCTATCACTGAAGTGTTGCAGACCGTGCCAGCACTTAAGCAGATGCAATCTGCCGTTATCCTTTGTAGTCTGATGGATTTCCCCCATTCTGCATGATCGTCCGAGGACGATGACAGACGCTACCCGAAAGGAGGCTGCAATGACCGTATCGACACGCTCCCGCTCTGCCATGTTTGCCCGAACCATGGCGATAACCGGCGCACTGATCACAGCTTTGGGCGTGGTAGCGCCTGCTGCCTATGCCAAAGCCCCCATGGTCAAAACTCAGGCAGGCTACTACCGCACCATGCTGGGGAACTTTGAAGTCACTGTCCTGTCGGATGGCACCAATCCACTGCCCGCGGACAAACTGTTAAAAGGCATTGCCCCCGACGAACTGAATGCACTGCTCAAGCAACAACACCTCACCAACCCGGTGACCACCTCCGTCAACGAAGTGCTGATCAATACCGGCGAGAAGCTGATCCTGATTGATACCGGTACAGGCGGCATGGGGCCGACCAATGGCCGTATGTTGAAGAGCCTGAAGAATGCCGGATATTCACCTGAGCAGGTGGACGAGATTTACATCACCCACATGCACCCTGACCATGTTGGCGGCCTCAGCCATGAAGGGGAGCGCGTCTTCCCCAATGCCGTAGTCAAAGCCAGTGAGGTTGAAGCCAATTACTGGCTGGATGAAGACACCATGGCAAAGGCGCCTGAAGGCAAACAACGTGGCTTTGCCGTCGCCATGGAAGAAATGGAGCCGTATCAGAAAGCCGGCGCTTTCCAGACTTTTTCCTCGGGAGCCTTGCTGTCTCCGGGTATTACCGCTCAGGCTGAATTCGGCCATACCCCGGGGCACGAGACCTATACCATCGAAAGTGAAGGGCAGAAGCTGATTGTCTTAGGCGATCTTATCCACTTTGCCGCCGTGCAGTTTGCTCACCCCGAATACGCGGTAGGCTTTGATTCGGATGACAAAGAAGCCATCGCCGCCCGTAAAGCGGTGTTTGATCATGCGGCTGAAAACGGCACCCTGGTCGTTGGTGCCCATCTGCCATTCCCAGGTCTTGGTTACATCAACAAGTCAGATAATGGCTATCAATGGGTACCCATCAATTACTCCCTCGCGGAGTAACAAACACTTTGAACCTCCAGGCCAGCCGCTCTGCTGGCTTTTTCATTGCTGATGGCGCATTACGCCAGCCCAGCCGATACAGAGTCTGCTAGACTGGCAGACTTTTTTCACCGTGATTGGATGATGGATTTACAGCAGCTTCCCGTTTTTATCGACATCCTCAGACAGGCATTAACCTCGCTTCCGGCAGAAGTGCGCCGTGTGTTCCATGGGCGCGGCAGGACCTATGCAGGCCTTGAGCAGATCACTGCAGACTGGCTGCAAGGGCAGCTGCTCATCACGCTGTTCAGTGAGGAAACACCGGAGTTTGTCACCCGACTCGAGCAACAGCTGACAACGCTGGGTCAGGAGATGAATCACACCATTCTGCTGCAGCATCGCTATCAGGCGGGTGCGCCAACACAGGTACTGACAGGCGAGGTGGATACAGCACCAGTCGTGGTGGAAGAAGGTCTGCGCTATCAGCTGGATGTCGGCAGAAATCAGAATATGGGGCTGTTCCTCGATATGCGCCTGGGCCGTCGCTGGATGAAAGCGCATAGCGCAGGCAAGCAGGTGCTGAACCTCTTTGCTTATACCTGCGGATTTTCAGTGGCCGCTATTGCCGGTGGCGCAGAACGTGTCGTCAATCTCGACATGGCACGCGGAGCACTCACGCGGGGTCGGGAGAACCATCGCCTGAATGGTCATAACCTGGATAAAGTACAGTTTTTAGGACATGAACTCTTTAAAAGCTGGGGCAAGGTACGAAAATCCGGCCCTTATGACCTGATCATTATTGACCCACCCAGCTTTCAGCAGGGCAGTTTTGTGTTAACTCAGGACTATCAGAAAATCCTGCGGCGCTTACCGGAATTACTCGCCGATCAGGGCGAAGTCCTCGCCTGCGTCAACTCGCCGGAAGTCTCGACACAGTTTCTGCTGGATGAAATGCAGCGTGAAGCACCGACGCTGACATTTGTTGAACGTTTGGAGAATCCGCCGGAGTTTCCTGAGGAAGATGCCGAGCGCAGTTTAAAAGTGCTGCACTTTATTCACCACCCCTGAGCGGACAAACAAAAAAGCCCGAGAATAATCCCGGGCTTTTCTGGTCACTGGGCTACGGCGTTAGCGGTGACAAGACCTAAGGCCAATCAGGCAAAGCCGCCGTTCGCACGCAGAATCTGGCCGTTAACCCAGCCACCTTCAGGGCCTGCCAGGAAAGCCACCACATTAGCGATGTCTTCAGGTTTGCCCAGACGCTCCAGCGGTGGCAATTTGCTCAACCGGTCAATCAGCTCTTCGCTCTTGCCCTGGAAAAACAGCTCGGTGGCTACCGGACCCGGAGCAACCGCATTCACGGTAATACTGCGGCCACGCATCTCATTAGCGAATACGCGAACCAGGCTCTCAACACCGGCTTTTGAGGCAATGTACGGTCCATAGTTGGGGTAGTTCACCGCCAGAACACTGGTGGACAGGGCGATAAAGCGGCCGCCATCAGGTAATACCTCTCGCGCCTTGCCCATCAGCATGAAGGTGCTGCGCAAATTAGTGGCGATAGTACGATCGAAATCCTCCAGAGATTCCGCACTGATCGGTGACATCGTCATCATGCCCGCGTTATGCACGATTACATCAACACCGCCGAATTGTTCAATCTCAGTGAACAGACGGGCAATATCCGCCTCGCTGGACAGATCGGCCTGAACGGCAATGGCCTTACGTCCCTTATCGGTGATCGCCGCTACCGTTTCTTCGGCTTTTTGCACGTTACCGGCGTAATTAACGACGATATCAAAACCTTCATCCGCCAGTTTGAGAGCAATAGAGTGACCAATGCCGCGAGAACTGCCGGTAACTAAGGCTGTTTTGTTGTTGGAAGACATAACAGGCTCCTGAAGAGTCGGTGAATGAATGAAGTGTTTTGTATTATTGGCATTGGCAGGGCCGGGTTAAACCGGTAAAAATTGCCAGGATAATTCAATGAGGACTAACAATCGCTATGGACAGACTGGATGCCATGCAGCTTTTCACCAGGATTGTTGAAACCGGCAGCTTCACCCAGGCCGCTAACTCATTGAACATTCCGCGAGCCACCGCCACCCATGCCATCAAGCAGCTCGAAGAGCGCTTAAGTGTGCGTCTACTGGAACGTACAACGCGAAAAGTCCGCACCACGCCGGATGGTCAGGCCTATTACCAGCGCTGTATGCAGATTCTTGATGACCTTGAAGAGGCAGAAAGCGCCCTGCAAAACAGCGCGGCCAACCCTCAGGGAATCTTGCGGGTGGATATGCATAATTCCCATGCGATCCATGTGGTACTGCCACGCATTCAGGAATTTCGCGAGCGCTACCCACGAATTGAGCTGGTGTTATCCAGTGGTGATCGCCTGGTGGACTTGCTGGGCGAGGGCATTGATTGTGTGATTCGTGGCGGCGTTCCGAAAGACTCCAGCCTGATTGCACGAAAGCTTGCGGTAGTGCCGGAAGTGCTCTGCGCCAGCCCGGCTTATATCGAACGCTTTGGTAAGCCCTCTCATCCGGATGAGCTGCTACAGCATCAGGTCGTGCGTTTTTTCAATACGCCCCATGAGCACAACTATCCGCTTGAGTTTATCGTCGATGGGCAAGAGCGCTCCTACGATGTTCCGGGCTGGATAAGCGTCAACAGCTCTGACAATTACGTGGCATCCGCGCTCTCCGGTTGCGGCATAATTCAGCTACCTCGCTTTCCAATTGAGCCACTGATTCAAAGCGGCCAGCTGGTGGAGTTACTGCCACAGTGGCAAAGCCCCGGCGTACAGATTCACGCCATGTATCCCTACCATCGCCAGCTTTCCGTGCGCGTGCGCGTGTTTGTCGACTGGGTTACGTCCCTGTATCAGGAAAAGTTTGGGCCGCTCAGGTAAGGCCTTTTTGGCGATCCTAACAACTGCTCTTTGTTTATCAATTCCGAATAGTGAAGACAAAATTCGCTGATTTATCCGGCATTATTCAAAAAGGATACTGCAATGGCATTTGACGCGGCGCTCAGCCGCTGAACAGATAAGGAGTAACACCATGCCATTTGCCAACTACAAACTGCCCGAAGGCTTTGTCAGCGATGAACAAAAGCAGGAGATTATCCAGAAAACCACCGAGATGTTTGTCGGCTTCTGGGGAGAACAGTGCCGCGCCAGCACCATTGTGCTCGTCGATGAAGTCAAAGACGGTGGCTGGGGCGTTGCCGGTGAGGTTTTCAATAAAGCCAGCGCCGGCATCGAAGACTAGTCGGTAAAAGAACCCGGGCGTTATCGGCCCGGGTGTATTGCTTAGCCTTAACGCCTTTCGACCTTAACGTTGTTCAAATAGCCCCACCGTACTGTAGGGCGCCTCTGAGTCAAAAAATCGTCGCAGGTTACTGGCGCTGGTTTTCGCAAACGGCTGTGTTCGCCTGAACATGGCCTCTTCAAATGTAGCGATGGCTTCAGGCCGGTTATCAGGCTGCTGAACCAGGTACTGCGCCAGTTCCGCGCCGTCCAGTAACGCCAGATTGGCACCTTCGCCAGCAAAGGGCGACATCAGGTGCGCAGCATCGCCAATCAGTGTAATGGCAGGATGAGACGGCCATTGATGATCCACCGGCAACTCATAAATTGGCCGCAGCAGGGCGGGCTTGTCAGTATTCTCCATCAAGGCCAGCAGCTCCGGTGCCCAGCCTGCAAAGGCATTCTGAAGCGCAGAAGGTATGGCAGCGGCTTGCAGCGCCGTGATCGATTCCAGCGATTGTGCCAACGCCACATAGAGCCTGGCACTGCCATCCTGATTGCAGTGAGCGAGAATCCCCTGACCGGGCGCGACAGCCATTAACGTTCCCGAACCGATTAACGCCGCACTGTGAGGATGAGTCGCTTTGATGTTCGCGATAGTCAGTTCAAAGAAACACAGCCCGGAATACTTCGGCTGTTCGGTTGAAACCACCGGGCGAACCCGCGACCAGGCGCCATCGGCCCCCACCACCAGTGCGGCGTCATAGCTGGCGCCATTCTCAAATCGCAGCCGCTGCGTGCCATCAGCCCCTGAGGTTATGGCCGATAGCTTGTGCCCCCAGTGAATCTGATCGGGCGGTAGTGAGTTCAGCAATAATTGCCGAAGTTCTCCCCGGTCCACTTCAGGATGGGCTGTCTGAGGGTTACCTGGCCGATCCAGCAGAATGCGCCCGTTTTTATCGACGATGCGTTTGGCATCTTCAGCGGGGCGGACCAGCGTGAGAAAGTCATCAAACAAGCCTGCCGCTTTGAGCGCCTGTTGGCCGTTATAGGTATGAATATCCAGCAGACCACCCTGAGGGCGTGCCTGCGCAGAAGGCTCAGCTTCAAAGATGGCGGCGTGTATACCGTGAAGGTGAAGAAGTCGGGCGAGAGTCAGGCCAGCAAGACCTGCGCCGATAATAGCGATCGTGTTGGGCATAGTGCGCTCCAGTTCACTTCTGCGCGGCAGAAGTCATAGGTTCAGGAGACGCTGGCCTGAGTCAATGGTGACTCAGACGTATGCTCGACACTTGCCTGTGGCTTGCTTCTGAGATTCTCTCTCAGAAGGGAAGTGCGTTTTTCGCGACGAGGCTAGTGTGCCGTCACCTGCTGCCCGATTCAACCACTCGCTTCTGTGCCAGACCCTTAACTCCTTTTCTTGTCGTTTTAAGCCGCATTATTCGCCTTAGGTGATCTTGAAGCTTAATTATGGATCGATTATTCTATAATTGTTTTTGACGGAGCAACGCTATGAATTCCGAGCGTTAAACTCCGGCCAAAACCGTAAACCAACTTCTTGAAGGGAGAGAAAATGATGAGTACGACACTGAGTCTGAACTGGACTGGCGGCAAGCAGGGTAGTGGTCAGATCGAAGGCAAGGACTTCTCTGCTGCCATTTCTATTCCTGAGTCTCTGGGTGGTGCAGGTACGGGTTCCAACCCGAAAGAGCTTTATGTCGCCTCAACTGCCGCATGTTTTCTGGCAACCTTGTCCGCGATTAGCGAGGGCAAGAAACTGCCTGTTGAAGCCCTGAACGTGCAAACCGAAGCAGAAGAAACCAAAGACAGCTTTACGATCACCCATCATGCGACGCTAACGTTAAAAGCAGAGGCCACTGAAGAAGATCAGGCCAAGGCGAAAGAGATCGTCGCCGCGGCAGACAAGATGTGTGCTGTTGGAAATATGGCGCGTAAGGCTGGCGTTGAAATCAGCGTTACCACCCAGGTCAACTGATCGAACGGCTCTTGCTGAGTGACTTTGGCGAGGCTAACTCAGAGCCCATTCTCAGGAATGGGCTTTTTCTTTGGGGTCAGCGATCACCTCCAGAATGTCATCCCGCGCTTTCCCCGAGAGATAGGCACAGCCAGCACAGGCGAGAGTGATGGCGCCAATACCGCAGATCTGTGTCATTGACAGGGTTTCGCCCAGCACCACCCAACCTGCAACCGCACTGACCGCAGGGGAGCCACTCAGAAGCACACCGAACACCCGCGATGGCAGTCGCTGCATGGCCACCATGTCCAGCACATAGGGAAACACGCTGGAAAGCAGGGCGACCAGCAATCCAAGCATCAGCATTGACGGCGACATGAGCGCTGCCCCCGCTTGTCCTGCGCCCATCGGCACAATGAAAAGCGCCGCCACCAGCATGCCGCTGGCCACCGACTGACTTCCGCCACTTGCGACTCGCGTGCCCATCACCACATAGAGTGCCCAGCAAAACGCAGCAGCCAGTGCAAAGCCAACCCCACGATAATCCAGCCCATGATCCAGATTGCCCCAGGGCAACAGCACCAAACCCAGCACCGATAGTGCAATCCAGAGCAGGTCCTGCTTTTTACGCGAGCCCAGTAAGGCCACTGCCAGCGGGCCTATCACTTCAATGGAAACGGCAATACTGACGGGAATGTAGGAAAAGGCGCGATAAATCAGCACGTTCATCAGACCGAGCATCAGCCCGTAAAGCACCAGATGCAGCGGTTTGATGGTTTTCAGCGCCCATAAGCGCCAGGGCCGTAACACCAGCGCCAAAACGATGGAGGAGATGCCAAGGCGCACTGCGGCGACGCCATCAGCACCGATCAGAGGAAACAGGGATTTGGCAAAGGCAGCGCCGGTCTGTACTGAAATCAGCCCAAGCAGGGCAGACAGCATGGCGATCTGGGTGGTTTTGACCATGAAGGCGAGGCATTCCAACAACAGTTTTGAGATACCGCCAGTCTTCATAGAAAGGCGATCACAGCAGATACAACGAGGCCCTAACAAGCCGCCGCCATCATAGTGATCTGCTCGCCAGCGGGATAGCCCGCCCACCAAATAAAACCGGGTCTGTCAGCCGATGTAGCCACTAAAGCGCATCTGCTCGGGTGCCTGACGTTCGCAGTAGCGCCGACACACCTTGCGCAGTAGCTCTGCGGTATCCGTCACGATGGGCGAGGCGTTGCGCATGTGGCTCAGGCTCATGCGTGTCGGTGGCGTGGCCGGGTAGGGCAGCTGGATCAGCTCACCGCTTTCCAGCTCTTTCAGCACTAACACCGCCGGCATGATGCCAACACCAAGGCCAATTTTGACCAGATTGATCATCGCCGCCAGCGAAGGCGTCCCCGACAGGCGAATCTCCGAGCTGGTCATACCGTAGCGGCTACCCAATTCCTGCACCATATTGGACACCAGTTCGTAGGGCACGGTATTACGCATCTGGGTAATCAGCTGGCGTTTGAGCACCTGTGCAATGGGCGTATCCACGCTGATGGGCTTGGGTTTGGCGATCCAGTGCTGGGACACTTCCATCAGCTCTTCGCTATGAATGAAGGGCGCATGTTCGCCGCTGACATGCACGATGAGATCCAGCTCACGCATGATCAGCCGCTCTCGCAGGTTCTGGGTCAGCTCCACCGAGAAGTCGATTTGTACTCCCGGCATCACCCGCTCGGCGATCCGCATAAACTCAGGCAACACCGTCAGCACCACGGTTTCATTGACCCCAAGACGAATTCTTCCGCTGTGGGTCTGGGGCGCCGCCGCACGTTCAAAGGCCTGGGCCGCTTCAACGACGTGCTCAGCGTAACTCACCAGACGAGCGCCTTTTACCGTCAGCTCCAGGGTTTTGAAATCCCAGTCAAACAGAGTGACGCCAAGACTCTCTTCCAGCTTCTTGATGCGCATGGACACCGTTCCCGGAGTGGTGTGCATCTGCCTGGCCACTTCGCGAACGTTTCTGACCTTCGCCAGCAAAATAAAGGTCTCGATAAAGCGCGTATTCATGACTGCCTCGCGGTGGTGCGGCGCGCTTCAGCGGGAAGTATTTGTGCCCGCGAGAAGTGCGTTTACTGTTCAATAAAACAAAACAGGGTAGGCCATTTTTCTTCGATAGACAGGACTCAGGTCATAGCGAAATATGGAATGGCACGAAGTTAATCCACTTTTCATGCCGGAGTCGACGAAAACGCCCTCCAGTGTGAAAAAAAACTGAACAGACAAGCGTTAACCACCGCCAGCCAGACACCCGATACCGCGCTGAGCCCTAACGCTTCCGATTGAGCAGCCCAGGCTGATTCACAGGAGATGTACATGAAAACCTTCTTGCCACTGGTGTTATCAGCCGTCGTTGCGACCCAGGCCTACGCTGCGGATTTACCGGAGACTCATCTGAAAGTGGTCGGTTCTGTGGGCTCTGCTGCCTCCTACCGTGACTTTGAAAAACCCTTCTTCAGCGAAGAGCTGGCCAAAGACAGTAACGGCAAGGTGACCGCCGAGATTCGTCCCTTTACCGAGATGGGCCTGAAAGGCGGTGAGATCCTGCGTTTGGTGAAGCAGGGCGTTATTCAGTACGGCGCGACCATCATGGCGTACATGTCCTCGGATGATCCGGTGAATGAAGCCATCGACCTCGCAGGCCTAACGACTGATTACGACAGCGCCCGTGCCGTGACCGAAGCCTATAAGCCTTATCTCAGCAAAGTCTACAACGACAAGTTTGATGCCAAGCTGCTGGGCCTGTGGCCGAACCCTGCACAGGTGCTGTACTGCAAAGGCAACATCACCGGATTGAAGGATCTGAAAGGCAAGAAGGTGCGCACCTCCTCACGCACCCAGGCTGAGTTTGTCGATGCCATGGGCGGCACCGGCGTCACCATGGCCTTCGGTGAAGTGGTCCCTGCGCTGCAGAACGGCGTCGTCGATTGTGCGATTACCTCCACGCTCTCCGGCAACCTGGCCAAGTGGTATGAAGTGTCTGACCACATCGTGCAGCTGCCTATCGCGTGGAACCAGATTGTCCTCGTCGTCGGTAACAAGACCTGGAACAGCACCGACCCGAAAGTGCAGCAGTACATCGAAACCAAGGTGAAATCGCTGGAAGATCGCCTCTGGGCGGATGTTAAGTACCAGACGGAACAGGGTTATGACTGTAACCAGGGTCTGGATAGCTGCAAGCTTGGCTCCAAAGGCGCGATGACACTGGTGAAAGCCAGCGATGAAGACAAAGCGCTGCTGCATAAAACCCTGGTAGGTGAAGTGGTACCGAAGTGGGCCGCTCGCAGCACCAAGGAAAGTGTGGATGCGTGGAATGCCACCGTCGGCAAAATCGTTGATGTACAGGCTGCGAAGTAATGGCAGCCCGTGCTCTCGCACTCTGCACCTGGTTGGCCCGCTGGGCCTCCCGGGTTGCGGGTTTCATCGTACTGGCGGCGGCCCTGGTCGTCGCTGGCGATGTACTGGTACGCAAACTCTTTGATGTGACGATGGGCGGCTCCGATGAGCTTTCCGGTTATGCACTGGCCATTGCCCTGAGCTGGGGTAGTGCTTCGGTGCTGTTAAACCGCAGCCATATCCGCATTGATGTGCTTTATCAGTACCTTCCTCCCAAATTGAAAATGCTGAGTAACCTGATCGCACTGATCGGCCTTGGCAGTTTTGTTGGCTTGCTGGTGCGTTACAGCTGGGAAGTGGTGTTCTCCTCCTGGGAGATGAATGCGCTAAGCAACACGCCACTGCAAACACCGCTCTGGATTCCTCAGGGTCTGTGGTTTGCCGGTTTCTGCCTGTTCCTGTTCACGCTGGTGATTCTGCTCTGGAACAGTGTTGATGCGCTGGTTCGCGGCGATACCGACCGCCTGCAGGCCTTGCTGTCTCCGCGCTCAGGCGTGGAAGAGGCGGAAGATGAAGCGGCACAGGCCGAAGCATTGTCCGCCAAAGGAGAACCTTCATGATTCTGACTGCTCTGGTGGTACTGCTGGCATTGCTGGCCGCCTCGATTCCCGTTGCCGCCAGTATTGGTCTGCTCGGCACGGTGCTGGATAACTTCTACTCCTTCCTGCCGGTGACCCGTGCGATTGGTGAAGTGTCCTGGTCGTCCAGCCATGAGTTTCTGCTGGTGTCGATCCCGCTCTTTATTCTGCTCGGCGAATTGCTGCTGCGCTCCGGTTATGCCGAACGCATGTACGATGCGCTGACCGTATGGCTGAACTGGCTACCCGGTGGTCTGAACCACGCCAATATCGTTGCCTGTGGCCTGTTTTCAGCCACCAGCGGCTCCAGTGTGGCAACCTCGGCGACCGTCGGCACGGTGGCGCTGCCTCAGGCACGCAAGCACCGTTACAACGAGCGGCTGTTTATCGGCTCGCTGGCGGCGGGTGGTACGCTGGGTATTCTGATTCCGCCCTCCGTTAACATGATTATTTATGGCGTACTGACGGACACCTCTGTTCCGCGTCTTTACCTGGCAGGTTTAATTCCCGGCATCGTTCTGGTGCTGATCTTTATGGCGATTATTATGACTGCCTGTCTGGCGCGTCCGCACTGGGGCGGCACCCGTCAGAAAGCCAGCTGGCGTGAGCGTCGCGGTGCGCTGGTGCATTTGCTGCCGCCGCTGTTTTTGTTCCTGGTGGTGGTGGGTTCCATCTACATGGGCATTGCCACGCCAACAGAATCCGCCGCGCTGGGCGTCGTCGCCATGATGATTCTTGCTGCCTGTGTAGGACGATTGACCTGGAAGGTACTGCGCGAAGCGGTTGAGAATACCGTGCACTCCACCGCGATGATCATGCTGATCGTGATGGCGGCATACTTCCTGAACTTCGTCATGACCTCGGTGGGCTTAACCGATGCGCTGGTAGGCTCCATCTCCGGCATGGGCATCAGCCCCACCATGATGCTGTTTCTGGTGATCGTGCTGTTCCTGATTCTGGGCTGCTTTATGGAAACCCTGTCCCTGATGATTACCACCGTGCCCATCATCGCACCGGTGATGATCAAACTGGGTTTTGACCCGATCTGGTTCGGCATTCTGGTGATTGTCCTGATTGAATCAGCGCTGATCACTCCACCCGTGGGCCTCAACCTTTTTGTGGTACAGAACGTGCGCCGCTCAGGCCCCATGCATGACACCATCATCGGCGTGCTGCCCTTTGTGGCCGGACTCTTCCTGATGATTGGTCTCTTGATTCTGGCGCCGGGCCTCGCCAACTGGCTGCCCTCGGTCGTCATGGGCTAAGCCTTAGGATACGCAGTCAATGAAGCAGGGCGGCGACAGTTTCTGCGCCGCCACTTCGGGAGAACGCTATGCAACACACACCAACCACTTCGGCTGAGAACGCAATGAACACAGCATTTTCTACTCCGGCAGAGCTGCGCGCCCTGATCGCCAGCGGCGTTTGGGCCAAACCCACCTCCGGCATTCTGGATGATTACCAGCAGGCCAACCTGGCCGTCGTTCCTCAGGCGCAGGCCTATGACTTCCTGCTGTTTTGCCACCGTAACCCTAAAGCCTGTCCACTGCTGGCCGTGTCTGATATCGGCAACCCCATGATCGAGTTTCACGGCTCGGTGATGGATGTACGCTGCATGATTCCTCGCTACCGCGTCTGGAAAAAGGGTGAGCTGGTCGCAGAACCGACGGATCTTGGCGAGTTCTGGCAGGAGGATTCCGTCGCCTTCCTGCTCGGCTGCAGCCACACCTTTGATGCGCCACTGGGCCGTGCCGGCATTCCTGTCAGCCCCGAAGCACCTGCGGTGTATTACACCAACATTGCCTGCACCAGCGTCGGCAACATCAAAGGCAACATGGTGGTCAGCATGCGTCCGGTGGAAGCGAGCAAGGTGCCGCTGGCGATGAACATCACCGCGCGCTATCCCTCCGGCCACGGTGCGCCTGTGCATGTGGGCGATCCTGCGGTGATTGGTATCAGTGACATCAGCAAGCCTGACTTTGGCGTCTTCCCCGGCGTGCCTGAAGGTTATGTGCCTGTCTATTGGGCCTGCGGCGTGACGCCTCAGGTGGTGCTACCGAACAGTGGCGGTGACTATCTTTTCACCCACTACGCCGGTCACATGATGGTCATGGATCACACCGTGGATGAAGTCGCCGGTTTCAGCGTCTGAACAGACGGCCTGAAGCCATCGGCTGATTCAGGGCAGAGGCCAACACCGGCTTCTGCCTGATCAACTTCCTGAATTTTTTATGAGCGGGAAGGGCAGCGAAGAGGAAAAACCCCAGGTTTTTGCTTTTAGCGCCCAGCCCCGGACTCCTATTGCCCGGTGACGTCCATGAAAGTTGCAAACGTCAATGAATCGACCTGTATCGTCACCCTCGGCGATACCATCAGCGAGCCCACGGCAGACCGCGTTACCCGTCTGGTCGCGGCCATTCGCGAACACCTGAGCGATGTGGTGACAGATCTGGTGCCGTCCTACACCACGGTGCTGATCAGCTACGATCTGCAGCGCATTAATGGCCTCAGCATTCGCCAGCGCATCACTGAACTGCTGGCACAGATTGATCAGGATCAGGGCAACACCAAAGCGCCGCGCCTGATCGAAATTCCCGTCTATTACGGCGCCGAAGTCGGGCTGGATCTGGATGAAGTGGCCAGCATTACCGGCCTCAGCATTGAAGAGATTATTCGCCTGCACACCGGTACGGATTACCGCGTTTATGCCATCGGCTTCACCCCCGGCTATGCCTATCTGGGAGTGACAGATGAGCGCCTGCGCGTACCACGCAAATCCACGCCGCGCCTCAAGGTGCCGAAAGGCTCAATGGCCATTGCGGATAACCAGACCGCCGTATACCCCAGCACCTCACCCGGTGGCTGGCAGGTGCTGGGACGCACTCCGACCCAGATGCTCGACTGGCAAAGTGAGACGCTGGCACTGATGGAAGTGGGGGATCGCGTGCGCTTTAACCCCATCGACCGCGATACCTATCTGCAACTGGGAGGAACCTTCGATGAGTTTTAAGGTGATCTCAAGTGGCGTGCTGTCACTGATTCAGGATGGCGGACGCTTTGGCTACCAGCATATCGGTATCACCTCCGGCGGGCCGATGGATGAATACGCCGCCTACTGGGCGAACCACCTGATTGGTAATCCGGTGCATACCTCGGCGCTGGAAATCACCTTCGGTATGTTGAAGCTGGAAGTGACCGAGGCCACGACCATCGCCCTGACCGGAGCGGACCTCGGCGCCACCATCGATGGCGAACCGCTGGCTCCCTGGCGGACCCATCAGCTGAATGCCGGCAGTGTACTGGCGTTCGCAACGCCCAAATCCGGCTTTCGCAGCTACCTTGCAGTGCCCGGCGGCTTTACCGTTCCCCAGCGCCTTGGCAGCAGCGCAAGCGTGGTGCGTGAAGGCATTGGCGGTCTGAACGGCGAGGGCGGCAAGCTGGAAAAGGGCGATGTACTGCCTTTTACCCCTGCCAAACGGCGCGATACCGAAGTCGCCTACTGGGCGATTCCGGACTACCACAAGCCACTGGAGCTGCACATGGTGCCGGGCTACCAGTTCGAGATGTTCAGCCGCGTCGAACACGGCAAGTTCTTCTCCAGCAGCTATGAAATCACCAATCACATCGACCGGATGGGGTATCGTCTGTCCGGCACGGCGGTGAAATCCTCCCGTACCGGTATCGTCTCGGAAGGCATTGCCTACGGGGCGATTCAGGTTCCGAGCGATGGTCAGCCCATTATTCTGCTGAAGGATCGCCAGACCATTGGCGGTTATCCCAAGCTTGGCTGTATCACTTCACTGGCAGCAGGCCAGCTCGCGCAGCGCGGGCCGGGTGCCAAAGTCGGCTTTGTACCGGTATCACTGGAGCAGGCGGAAGCTGAACGACTGATTTTTGAAAAGCATTTTGCGCGCTAGTCAGCACGCAGAATGAGAGATCGGGCAGGGCGCCATTACCTTGTTACGCGCTGCCCCACGACCACTTTCTGACAAGCGAGAGCCACGGTGAAAACTATCGACTTCAACAGTGACGTCGGCGAAAGCTTCGGCGTTTATCAGGGCGGGCAGGATGCGCAGATCATGCCTCATATTTCCTCAGCCAATATCGCCTGCGGTTTTCACAGCGGCGATCCGGCGACCTTGCGCAAAACCGTCGCTCTGGCGAAAAGCCACGGCGTGGCGCTGGGTGCTCATCCCGGCTTGCCGGATCTGCAAGGGTTTGGCCGCCGCACGATGGCAATCACCCCGCAGGAAGCCTACGACATGGTGGTGTATCAGGTCGGCGCCATGCTGGGCGTGGCGCTGTCGCAAGGAATGACACTGGCTCACGTTAAAGCCCACGGAGCGCTTTATAACATGGCAGCCAAAAGCCGTGAGTTGTCTCTGGCCATCAGTCAGGCGGTGAAGGACATCAACCCCAATCTGGTGCTGTTCGGGCTGGCCAGCAGTGAGCTGACCCGCGCCTGCGAAGAGATCGGTTTGCCGGTCGCCCATGAAGTCTTCGCGGATCGCAGCTATCAGGCCGATGGCACCCTGACCCCACGCGGCAAGGAAGGAGCGATGATCACGGATGTGAACCAGTCCATCGAGCAGGTCATGAGCATGGTGTGTGACGGTCGGGTGAAATCCCGGCAGGGTGACTGGGTTAGCGTTCAGGCCGATACCCTTTGTATCCACGGTGATCAGCCCGGTGCAGCCGCCTTTGCCCAGCAGATTCGTGCGGCGCTGGAGCAGGAAGGCGTGGTGATCCGCGCCTGCACCGCACAGTAAAGGCGCACATCTCAGGTGTTGGGTGGTAGCCATTTATTACCACCCCGCTAAACGCCTGACTCCAACACATGAGATCCATCCCGGCGCCCCTGGCTTTTTTCACGAAAGCAGGGCGCCCGGCAAAACTCGTCCTCAACATCGGGTTTTGCGCGAAAACTGATCATTTTTTCACCTTCTTCTGGCGCTCGTTGATCACAACGAGCAGTCCGAAAAGGCCGCCGACGGAGAGAACACCATGCGTCAGCCATCTGCTTCAGCACAGGCTCAGGCCGCACCCAGTGCCGATGAGCTTATCGCCATCATTACTGCGGCGATCAAAAAATACCGGTCGCGCTAGGCCATTTCGCAGATCAACAAGGGTTTCATCATGAACACAATCAACCAGCCACTTGGCATTACCGAACTGGTGCTGCGCGACGGTCATCAGTCTCTGCTGGCGACCCGCATGCGCCTTGAAGACATGCTGCCCATCGCCGAAAAGCTCGACCAGATTGGCTACTGGTCCATGGAAAGCTGGGGCGGCGCTACCTTTGACAGCTGCATTCGTTACATCGGCGAAGACCCGTGGGAGCGTATTCGCGAGCTGAAAAAAGCCATGCCCCATACCCGACAGCAGATGCTGCTTCGTGGGCAAAACCTGCTGGGTTATCGCCACTATGCCGATGATGTCGTGGCGAAATTCGTGGAGCGTGCCGCCATCAATGGCGTTGATGTATTCCGTATTTTCGATGCGATGAATGATCCGCGTAATCTCGAATCCGCCATTCGTGCCGTCAAGGAAACCGGCAAGCACGCCCAGGGCACCATGTCCTATACCACCAGCCCGGTGCATACCCTGGATAACTGGGTTGCTTACGCCAAAATGCTCGAAGACATGGGCGCGGATTCTCTCTGCATCAAAGACATGTCCGGCATTTTGACGCCTTATGATGCCTTTGAGCTGGTATCCCGCCTGAAGGCACAAACGGATCTGGAAGTGCAGCTGCAATCCCACGCCACCTCCGGCCTTGCGGATATGACGCTTCTGAAAGCCATCGAAGCCGGAATTGACCGGGTGGATGCGTCCATCTCCTCCATGTCCATGACCTATGGCCATACCGCCACCGAAACTGTTGTTGCGGCCCTGCAGGGCTCAAAGCGCGATACCGGCCTGCGGCTGGAGCTGCTTGAGCCTATCGCGGCCTACTTCCGTGAGGTACGCAAAAAGTACGCGAAATTCGAAGGCTCACTGCGTGGCACCGATTCCCGTATCCTGATTGCACAGGTGCCTGGCGGCATGCTGACCAACATGGAAAACCAGCTCAAGGAGCAGGGCGCAGCCGACAAGTTTGATGAAGTTCTGGCGGAAATCCCTCGCGTGCGTGAAGACCTGGGGCTGATTCCGCTGGTCACGCCGACCTCGCAGATTGTCGGCACCCAGTCCGTGATTAACGTGCTGATGGGTGAGCGCTACAAGAGCATCTCCAAGGAAGTGCAGGCAATCCTCAAGGGCGAATACGGCGCAGCACCGGCACCTTTCAATACCGAACTCCAGTCACGGGTATTGAATGGCGGTGAAGCCATTACTTGCCGCCCTGCGGACCTGATTGCGCCTGAGTTTGAGCAGCTGAGCGAAGAGCTCAGCAGCATTGCAGCGGATAAGAACCTGACATTGGCCAGCGGCGACAATCGCGTGGATGACGTTCTTACCTATGCACTCTTCCCGCAGGTCGGCCTTAAGTTCCTCGCCAATCGTGGTAACAGCGAAGCCTTCGAGCCCATGCCATCGGCCAGTGATGTGCTGGCCAAACCCGCCCCCGTCGATGCGGACACCGAGGTCTATACCGTCAGCGTTAATGGTCAGGAATACATGGTCGAGGTCAGCGGTGGCGATGTCTCCGGTATTGCGCCGGCAGGGCGGAAAAAGGCAGCTCCAGCCAGAAACGCCAATGCCGTTACTGCGCCACTCTCCGGTAATGTCTGGAAGGTCGCCGTCAGCGAAGGGCAGAGCGTGGAAGAAGGCGAGCTGTTAATGACCCTCGAAGCCATGAAAATGGAAACCGAAGTGCGTGCCACTCGCGCGGGCAAGGTCGCAGACCTGCAGGTGAAGCAGGGCGATGCCGTCAAAGTCGGACAGCCTCTCCTTAACCTCAACTAATCCTGAGCCACTATGGCTCAACCCCGATAAAACGCGATGGAGGCTGGTTGTGACACGGCGTTAACACGTGCAACCCAGCATTAACACTGCAGGCTAACTCCAACCTCAGGGCTTGCTGCTGTTAAGGCTATGGGTTTGTCCTTCATCGTGTTTTTTCAGCGACACTTCTGCCGACCTCTCTCCTGACAGGTTGACGCAGAAGCTGTCGCTGTTTTTTTATGCAAATTCAAATCCGTCCTTCACTTGCCCCGATGCACGCGACCGGGCGCACGCTCATATCAAACTCCTTATCCTGATATGACAAGCACCGCAAAGGCAGCCTTTTCCGCTATACTGCGCGGCTATTTCCCCGGTATTGCACCGGTATCGTCACAGAGAACGGAATTGCCATGAGCGGCTTTAGCGAACTGGGTCTGATCCCCGAATTACTTTCCACCCTTGATGCCCTGAATTATCAGGAAGCCACTCCCGTTCAGGCTCAGGCCATTCCTGTCATTCTCAAGGGCCGCGACCTGATTGCCGGTGCGCAAACCGGTACCGGTAAAACCGCAGGCTTTACCTTGCCGCTGCTGCAAAAGCTCTCCAGCGGCGGCAAAACCCGCAGTAATGGCGTTCGGGCGCTGATTCTGGCCCCGACCCGTGAGCTGGCCGAGCAGATTTTGCAGGCCGTGCAGCGCTACAGCAGCAACCTTAACCTGCGAAGCTACGCCGTTTACGGTGGTGTCAGCATCAACCCGCAGATGATGGCGATGCGAAAGGGCGCCGATATTCTGGTGGCAACGCCCGGTCGCCTGCTGGATCTCTACCGCAGCAACGCCTTGCAGTTCGATCAGCTGGAATATCTGGTGCTGGATGAAGCTGATCGCATGCTCGACCTCGGTTTTGCCGATGAGCTGGATGTGCTGTTTTGTGCGCTGCCACGTCGCCGCCAGACCTTACTGTTCTCAGCCACTTTCTCCGAGCGCGTCAAAGCCATGGCTGGCGTTATTCTGCGTGATCCGGCGCGCATCGAAATCGCGGCGCCCAACAGCACGGCAGACACCCTGAGTCAGTCACTGATTGCCGTTGATAAGAAGCGTAAGGTTGAGCTACTGCAAACCCTGATCCGCCGTCACGTTGAGCATGATGCCGCAGCGCAATTGCTGATCTTCGTTAAAACCCGCAAAAGCGTGGATGAACTGGAAAGCCTACTGGGTGAACAAGGCTTTAATGTCGGCGCTATTCACGGTGATAAAACCCAGGGTAATCGCATGAGTGCCATGCAGGCGTTTAAAAAACGTGAGACCCAGATTCTGGTCGCCACCGATGTGGCCGCGCGCGGGCTGGATGTCGAAGAGCTGCCGTTGGTCATCAACTTTGAGCTGCCGATCAACGCTGAAGACTATGTTCACCGCATTGGCCGAAGTGGTCGCAAGGGCAAGGAAGGCGCCGCGGTGTCGCTGGTCAGCGCCGATGAAGTCCAGCAATTAGCCGCCATTGAAACGCTGATTGGTCATTTGATTGAGCGCCGCGATGAGCCTGGCTTTGCACCAGAGCATCGGCTGCCGGAAACCGCACTGGGCGGTCAGATTATCAAGAAACCGAAAAAACCGAAGAAGAAAACCATTCCGGGCAGTGGTCAGGCCCTGGTCAAACCGGGTGAAAAGCCGGTGCGCAAGCTGCGCTTTATTGACCACCTCGACGATGGCAAAAGCTCCAATCCGGATCGCCGCCGTCGTAAGCCCAAGAAGAAGTAAGCACGGGCTAAAACCCAAAGCTTTCAACCCAGCGCCTTAAAACACAAAAAGCCCCATCAGGGGCTTTTTGCTTTCTCACGTCAGGCTGAATTAAGCCTTAACGCGGGATTTGTATTCGTTGGTGCGGGTGTCGATCACGATGCCATCACCAATTTCGCAGAACGCAGAAACCATCAGCTCGGTGCCGTTGTTCAGACGCGCAGGCTTCATGACTTTACCGGAGGTGTCGCCACGAACTGAAGGCTCAGTGTAGGCAATCACACGCTCGATGCTGGTAGGCAGGGTCACGGAGATAACTTTGCCTTCGTAGAATACGGCTTCGCACACATCGGTCATGCCGTCTTCGAGATACATCATCACATCGCCCAGATCGTCTTTTTCGATCTCGTACTGTTCATAGTTCTCGTCCATGAACACATACAGTGGATCAGCGAAGTAGGAGTAGGTCACTTCTTTGCGGTCCAGGATGATGTCTTCGAACTTGTCGTCCGCCTTGTAAACGGTCTCAGTACCGATACCGGACAGCAGGTTTTTCAGTTTCATTTTAACAACGGCGGCGTTACGGCCAGACTTGTTAAATTCGGCTTTCTGGATAACCCAGGGAGAACCGCTGATGCTGATAACCTGACCCTGGCGTAACTCTTGTGCTGTTTTCATGAGCGAAACTCAAAAAGGTGAAAAATTAAGGGCGTAAATAGTGGCCGACACTATAGCCGATTTTGCGAAATCGCAAAGAGGAAAGGGCGGATTATTCTTCGCATTTGGCTAAAAATTGCCGCATTTTGGCGACAAGATCACCCTGCTCATACAGCGCGGCGGCCCAGCGTCGGCTCTGTGCCCGCCATTCAGGCAAGGCATCGAGTAAGCGATGCCACTGCGGCGCGGCTAATTCCGGGCGGTTCCACGCCTGCCAGCTGGCGTTGACTTGCTCAGCCAGCGGTTGCGGCAATGCGGCAAGATAGCGCGCAAGAAAGGCATCCAGCTTGACCAGATGAGCGGATTCTTCCTGCGGATAGATATGCCAGATAAGCGGCTGACCTGCCCATTGTGCTCGCACAAAGGAATCCTCACCGCGCACCAGATTCAGATCACAACTCCAGAGCAGCGCATCGTAATCCCGCTGCTCCATAAAAGGCAGCACCTGCACCGTCAGATTCCCCAGGCACACGGAGTCACCTTGCTTCAGTGACGTATGGCCAAAGAAAGCGGCCACCTGTGGCAGTATTTTCCCTTCCGGAACAAGACAAAGCACAGGGCGCGAGTAGCTGCCGAACGCCTGTAAAAGTGCATCCACGGCAGTATTGGGATAAGCAAACAGGGACACCAGCAAAGGGGATTCGGCACCTGAAAAGCCAAGGCTATCGACACCAAGTTGGCTGAGCAAACCATCACGCTGGGCGGGGCTCGCCTGCCACTGGTCACGCGCCGCAAAAAGCGTGCTCTCACACAGTAACCCGCCGGTTTTAGGACTAAACCCCGGGAAATAGAAATGCTTGGCGAGGCCATTGGCCGGATGCACGGAACGTAAGCCATGACAGTCATCCGCCCAGTCTTCCAGCGCCAGATATTCCAGATTCAGCCACTTGGGCGCACGGCCCGCCGCTGCGGCTTCGACCATTGCCTGGATGTAACGCACAGGCAGCTCGCACGCGAAAGACTCAATCACCAGATCGGGCAGGGCGTGTGCGCTGAAATCCGCAGCGCAATGGTCAGCATCAGGCTGCGTTGACTCCGGGCTTTGTGGTTGCCAGCGGTAGACCTCAATGCCCTCAAGCCACTGCTGCCCAGTGATAAGCGCTTGCGGACAGATCATCTTCAGCGCGGCCAGCTCATCCACAAACAGACGTACCGCGATTTGCTGCTCATGCTGCAACTGACGGGCAAGACGCCAGCAGACACCGATATCACCGAAGTTATCGATGACCGTACAGAAAATGTCGCAACGCTGAATGGTCACAGTAATGTCTCTCAAGGCGGAATCTGCCGCGCATCATAGCAGCCGTTACCACAGAGGGAAGATGAATCCATCACCGTGGCAGCTGTTAACAAGCCGGTCAGAAGCCATTAAGGATAGTTGCGCGTTTCTGAAAAGAGCGATTGACGCACCAACCTACCAACTAGTAGATTACTTTTCATTCTGGAATACAGGCTGACGGATACCCATGACACAAGAACTGTCCCCCAAGGCATTGGAAATTGCCGATTTCACTCGCTCGCTGCTGAGTCTTGGGGGTTATAACAGCTTCAGCTACGCCGATATTGCCGCACAGGTCGGCATCAGCAAGGCCAGTATTCATCACCATTTTCCCAGTAAAGAACATCTGGTAGCGACCTGTGTCAGCCTTTACCGGCAAGAAGCAAAACAGGCGTTCACCTTCCTGAGCGGTGAGTTCAGCCACCCGGTGGAACGCTTAGGCGGCTACTTTGGCTTTTGGACGAACTGTATTGAGAATGGCATCTCCAGCTTTTGCATTTGTGCCTTACTCGCCGCCGAGCTGCCGGGGTTGCCAGAAACCATCGCCAGCGAAGTTCGCGGGCATTTTCAGGACCTTACCGAGTGGCTTGCCACCTTGCTGCAAGAAGGCGTTGAGAAGGGCATTTTTCATCCCTTTGAGGATGCCAGACTTGAAGCCTATGCACTGATGTCCAGCGTTCACGGCGCCATGCTGGCTGCACGAAGCTCAGGTGATCCAACGATGTTTCGCCAGCTGACCCAGCGTTATCTGGCACGACTGCTGATTCACTAAGCAGAACATAAGGCAGATTAAGAAGCGGAGCTGTGAGCTCCCTTTTTTAAGCACCACAACCCTACCAACTAGTAGGTTAATTGAAAAACCCACGATCCCAGACCAGTTATTAGCGAATAAAGGAGTCTCTTAATGCCACATCCCATCTCAGCCATAGGCTACGTTCATACGCTGGTGAGTCTGGTGCCCTTTTTTGCCGGGCTCTATGGCTTTGCCCGCTACGGCGCCATCCTGACAACGCGACTTTCCGGCAAGCTGTATGTGGGCGGAATCTGCCTCTCGGCACTGACGGCGCTACTGATTTCCAGTTCAGGTGGCTTCAATATCGCTCATGTCGTGAGCCTGGTGATCATGGTGATTGCACTTGCCAGTCTGGTGACTCCCAAACTGGGCTGGCTGGGAAGAGGGCGCCCGTATCTCACCACCTTTGCACTGTCTTTCAGCTATTTACTGTCTCTGGTGCCGGCCACCAATGAAACCCTGAGCCGTCTTCCACCCTCAGCACCGCTGGCACAAGGCCCGCAATCGCCCATCGTGGTGCATTTTCTGATGCTATGGGCAGTACTCTTTGTGATCGGTTTTGCAGTGCAATGCTGGAAAATTTATAGGAAGGGCGCCAACGTACACTGAAGACTGCCGCGGACAATACCCAGGAAAAAAGAGCCCTCGAATGAGGGCTATGGCAATAAAAACCACCTTTTGAGGTATCCCGTTGGCCAGCATTAACGGCTCGCCAACTGAATGAGTGCTCTCAGGGAAATGAGAGCGATACCGGTAACTCCTTCCGGCGATCTTCGGGGCATAAAGCCAGATCAGCTGCAGCTTGGCTGCGGACGTTACAGCAGGGTATTTGCCTGTTCCATTACCGTAACGCTTTGTGCTGTCCAGACCGGCATGGTGAGCGGCCTGCTGGACACGGGCTTATAGTGCCTGTGTTCGAAGTCAGTTTTATGACACTGGTTTGAGCGTTGAAAAAGAATCCTGTTCATCAAACCGACTTCTTTGTTTGCCATCATCCTGCTGTCAGTGGCACTGCCTTCAGGACCTTTCGATAGCGCAACGCCACCATCCCGCAGACATCATATTCCGGGGGCATGATGCGTCGAGATATCGCAGGTTCAGGGGTCACGCTCAGCAGTGGCATCTATAACGGCAAGCAGTATCAGGTCATCGCCAAACGCGCTCACAATCAAAGCGGCTTTAATCAGGTCATTGTTTTTATTGAAGGCCTGCCCGAGGCAGGCTCCGGGGATTTCGCCTTTACCAGTCGGGAGGAAGCCGCAGACTTCGGCTACAGCCTGGTGCGGCAAGTCATTGATGGGCGGTTATTGCATCAGGGGTGAGAGCCGTCGGATTAGATCACCGACAACTTCGGCCCCAGATCATTCTCAAAATGGGCAATCAGCATGTCGATAAAGACGCGGGTTTTCGCAGGTAGCCGTTTTTTCTCAGCGAAATAGACATTCACCGAGCCCATATCGATAGACCAGTCCGGCAACACACGCACCAGCTCACCACGCTGCAGATAGTCATAGGCAGCTTCCATGGACGACACGGTAATGCCCAGCCCAAGCGCTGCGCAGCGGCATAGGGCTTCCGGGTCATCCATGATGTATTTCGCCTTTAAGCGCGTCGAATACACCTCGCCATCACGGTGCTTAAGCTCCCATTGCCACAAACGGCGGCTCTTGTTAGACCGCAACGCAATGCCATCCAAAGGCTCGAGATCCCGTGGATGCTGTGGAGCAGGGTGGTTCTGCAGAAATTGCGGGGAGGCCAGAGCAATAAGGTGCAGCTTAAAAAGTGGCCTTGCGACCACACCGGGAGTTAATTCCGCACCACCACCAATCGCCACATCCAGGCCCTCAGCGATCAGATCCACATGGCGATTTTCAAAATGCAGCTCAGGTTCAATCAGCGGATAACGCTCCTTTAACGGTACCAGCATCGGCACGACGCGGTTATTGCCAAAAAACGGAGAAACGCTGACTTTCAGTCGCCCGGAAGGTTCATGACGGGATTCATCGACACTGGTGAGTGCATGCTGAATCCCTTCAAGATGGGCCGCGACCTCACAATATAAACGCTCGCCAGCTTCAGTGAGCGTCAGGCTTCGGGTACTTCGAAAGAACAGCTGCGTGCCAAGGTTTCGCTCCAGCTGCGCCACGTTTTTACTGACCGCTGCGGGAGAAATTCCCAGGCGGCGCGCGGCTTCGGAGAAGTTCAGCAGCTCGGCTGAACGCGCAAATGACTGCAATGCCTGCAAGGATTCCATCGGCCACCTCCAACTTTTAGTTGAAACTGATACTACGAATTCCCGACTAATACGTCCATAAAGCGCGAATTACCATACTCATCACAACCTCAGGGCCACAGGCGTTGTGGCTCTGAACAATCCGACAGCACTGGAGTCAGTGATGAGCAAGAAACTGGAAGGTAAAACAGCACTAATTACCGGCGGATCCACCGGCATCGGCAAAGCCACGCTGCTGGAATTTGTGGCACAGGGCGCGACCGTCTTTATTACGGGCCGACGCCAAAAAGAGCTGGATGCCGCTGTGGCAGAAGCCGGCTCGAACGCCATCGGCATTCAGGGTGATATTTCCAACCTGGCGGATCTTGACTGTGTCTTTGCAGAAATTGCCGCTAAAACCGACCATCTCGACATTGTCTTTGCCAATGCCGGCGTGGGTGATTTCCAACGTTTCGGCGAGATCACTGAAGAGCACTTCGACAAAGCCTTCAATATCAACGTTAAAGGGACCTTGTTTACCGTACAAAAAGCGCTGCCACTAATGCGTGAAGGCGGCTCAGTCATCCTGACCGGATCAACCACAGGCAGTAGCGGCACAGAAAACTTCAGCGTTTACAGCGCCACCAAGGCAGCCATCCGTAACTTTGCCCGTAACTGGATTCTTGACCTGAAGCCACGTGGCATCCGCGTGAACACCTTAAGCCCAGGCCCGGTAAAAACGCCCGGCGCATTGGGGCTGGTGCCTGACGAAGCCGCAGATGATTTCATGAACCAAATGGCCAGTCTGGTGCCGCTGGGTCGCGTAGGTGAGCCACGAGAGATCGCCAGGGTCGCGGTGTTCCTGGCATCCGACGACAGCAGCTTTGTGAATGGCGCAGAGATCTTCGCTGACGGTGGCGCAGCACAAATCTAGGCGATCGAAACGAGATAACTGGCCAGTAATGATGGAGAACGCGTAAAACCGTTAAAAACATCAAACTGGCCAGAAGTCCTGAGAAATAAGGGATAAAACGAGGGTTACTGCGCGCAATGTATAATTGCGCATAATATGTATTATGTTAAATACAGTATTCATATTGAAGTTTATAACTTATTTTTTGCATAGATTTAATAAGACTTTCTGTAGTCGCCTTCGAATTCACCGATCTCTGCCAAGCAATCCAATACAGCTACACTACAAGTAATAAGTCGATGCATGCGTTCAGAGTCGTCCCATCCCGCGGCACTATGCTTCCCCCCATGAAAGAGATTATTGCGAACAGTTTTTACCGCTTTAACCACCTTTTTTAGATCGGGGTCACCATCGCCAAATCTAAGTGGCTCCCACACCAAAGCTGAGCCTTGACCGACGACTTGCCGATCAGGAGGCTCCCTCAGAAGAGAGATCGCCTCTTCTGATAGTTGGTAGCTCCGTGCATGGCGACTTATAAATTTGTTCCAACCAGGCTCAGCGTTAGATCCAACATTTTCGTTCTTCAAGTAGTTATTTTCTTTGAGGCAGAACTCAAATCGAGAAAATCTATAGAAGAATTTAAACGCGAGCGATGACAGCTCAGACGTGATTTGATCTTCGCGCATTACAATTCCTTAATATGATCCGTTGTAGTCTATGACCTTCACCATCCATCCTAGGCAATGAAATCAATACGAACAGTTATAGAACGTCACCAATTCACTGACCACTCCCAGAACTTCCTTACCCTCTCCCAAAAATATCCTCTTGCAGCCCCGCGGCTTTTCCCTCAGGGTTTCTGGCTGTTGTCAGGCAATGAGCCAACGTCTTATGTTTTCACGTCCTCGTTCAAAGCTTTCTGCCACCAAAGCCATTCATTATTGGCTAAAACTGAGCCTGCTGGCGGCCGTTAGCGTTTTTTCCTCGCAGGTTCTGGCGCACCCTCACGGTTGGGTGGATATGACGGTCACGGGGATTTTTGATCAGGATGGCAAGTTGTCGGCGCTTAAGGAGCGCTGGCGTATGGACCCGATGTTCAGTCAGGTGATGCTGGAAGGCATTCCGGCGGGTAACAAGGATGAGCCAATTGAACAGAAGCTGGATGTGCTGGGTTCGAAGATTCGGGACAATCTGGCCAGCAAGAACAACCTGACCCATGTGCTGCTGAGTGATACGGATAACAGCAGCCAAACGCCTGCATCTCTGGCGCTGGATGATGTGCAGGACTACGACACTGAATACCGGCAGGAACGGCTGATTTTCAGTTTTATCGTGCCGCTGAAAACGCCGGTGTCGCTGGCCGGGAAAACCCTGCGCTATCACATTTACGATTCCACCTACTATATCGAGATGCTGCACGAGGCCGATGCCACGGGGGATAACCCGCTGCCAGGCGCCCTCACCTTGCAGCATGCGCCGACCGGCTGCACGACTAGCATCAACAAGGCACATCCGGATCCCGCGAAAATCACCGAAGCGGCGATGCTGGATATTACTCAGCAAGGCGAGCCGGATTTGGGTCGCTTTTTCACGGAAACCGGGGTGATCACATGCCCCAACTGAGTCAATCCTCGCGAGCGGTATTGCTGATCCCCGCCCTGTTTCTGGCGATCGCCGTGATGCTGTATATGAGTGGCGTGTGGCAACAGGCAGTTGTTCAGGTGGTGATCTGGCAGGGTGAGTTATACCGTGCGCTGGTGGCCGCCATCACACAGATTCGGCAGGCACCGACGCTTCAAGCCTGGGGCGTGTTATTAGGCGTCAGTTTTGGCTATGGCGTTTTTCATGCCGCCGGCCCGGGCCACGGCAAGGTGGTGCTGAGCACCTATGTCGCCAGTCAAAATAGCCACTGGCGGCGGGCGCTGGGGTTGTCGATGTTAGCCGCGCTGCTGCAGGGCCTGACGGCGATAGCCCTGATTGCCGTTCTGGTTTTTGCCCTCGGCTGGTTAACCCGGGAAGCCATGGGCACCTTGCATCAGGCGGAGCTGGCGAGCTTTATCATGGTGACGCTGATTGGCCTTTGGCTTTGCTGGCAGGCGTTGAGGGCTCTCTGGGTGCGCCGCCTGAGTGAATCAAGCCAGGTGCTGACAGGTATCACAGCATTTAAGCCGCTTTCATCGACCCATCTGCCGTCTGTCATGTCGGTAAAACCCGGCACCTCCCAGGATGACACTGGCCACGGCGCCTGCTCGGTTTGTGGTCATGATCACCACCTTGATCCAGCGAAAGTACATGACTGGCGCATTGCCTTATTAACCGCCCTGTCCATCGGCATTCGCCCCTGCAGTGGCGCAGTACTTTTATTAGGTGCCTCCGCCCTGCTCCATCAATTTGGCAAAGGCGTCGTCGCAGTACTTGCTATGTCATTGGGAACGTCCTTAACCGTAGCGGCACTGGCGATTCTGAGTGTTGTAGCGAAAGACTGGGTCGCTCGTCGCCTCGGCAACAGCTCTGGCGCAGGCCATTGGTCGGCGTGGATTCGTTTGTTCGGCGGCGTGGTAATTTTGCTTTTCGGGCTTTCCCTCACCCTCGCGTTTTTACGCTATTCGCCCACCACAGTGCCGGTATTGCTTGGCCCTTGAATGTTTAACCCTGAGGCCCCGCATCCCCAACCTCATTGTTACACTCTGGTCGATTGCACTCCCGAAGAAGCCAAAAAGCTCGATGCAGTGAGTAAGGAAATCCCCCTCGAGCATATTGCCTCATATGTTTCGCGGGGCTAACAAAGATCGCGTTTTTTGCTTATTTGTTAGTAATTAAGGAATCAGAAAGCAAATTTACACATCTATTCATATAGATGAATTATCATTACATCTTAAGCCATCAATAGGGCAATTAGATCAACAATGTTTTGTGACTGTTGCACCCGTTTGTAAGCCCGTACGTGTGATAACCTGCTGCACATTGTCAAAAAAGTACATTATTAATCATAAAAAACTGAATCGTTTTAGCTTTGATCCTTTGAGTAATTTTTAAACAAGTAATGCCCCCATTTCTGCGAATGCTATTCCCGGAGCGGGTTGCTGCTGGCCTCAAGGATGAAAAATAACAAGACCCCGCCTGCCATCGTGGCTGGAGCATAACGGGGCCGAACTGAGTTGCCCTCAGAGGCAACGGTTTCTTCCCTCAGAACATGGACCAGACAATGGCAATCAACAGAAATCTTACCCGGCGTAAATTTCTCATGGCCTCGGTTGTGGCGCTCCCGGTCAGCCAGTTACTGCTTCGCAACGCAACAGCAGCGGAAGTGCTCGAGCAAGCCGCTCCTGATCTTGATACCTACACGCCCATTTTCTTCAAAGACGCGGAATGGCAATTCATCCTCGCGGCCACGGATCAGCTGATCCCCGCTGGTGGCGAGGGCAAAGCGCCTGGTGCACTGGAAACCAACGTGCCGGTGTTTATTGACCAGCAGCTGGATGACAAGGAATTTGGGCATGAGATTTACATGGAAGGCCCCTTCCCTGCCAACCTGCCCAAAACCCTGGGTTACCAGATTCCGTTCTACCCGCAAAAGATCTATCAGCGCGGTATTGAACTGACCAACCAATACTGCAGCGACAAGCTCGGTAAAACCTTTGATCAACTGACCGTTGAGCAAAAGCAGCACGTACTGACGCAGCTGCAAAAAGACGAGATCGACTTCACCGCCTACGGTGAAGACCAGCTGAAATCGTCCCAATTCTTCAGCCAGCTACTGGACGACACCAAGCACGGCTACCTCGCAGACCCCATGTACGGCGGTAATAAAGGCATGAAAGCCTGGATTGCGATTGGCTTCCCCGGTGCTCGCGCCAGCTTCCCTGAATGGGTCAAGCAGCACAACGTGCCTTATCCGCTTGGCCCCGTCAGCTTGCTGGGTGATCGCGCCTGAGTGGCGTGACCTTTCGAAGAATTCACTGATAAAGGTTTTACGATGTCAGTTATCAATAAAAAAGAAGTCGATGTCGTCGTTTGCGGCCTCGGCTGGACCGGCTCCCTGATGAGTATTGAGCTTGCCATGGCAGGCCTGACCGTCCGGGCACTGGAGAAAGGCCCGGACCGTTCCTACGATGAGATGGCCTACCCGAAACCGGCGGATCAGTACGCTTACGCGATCCGTAATAAAGTCATGACCACCCCGCGTGAATCGGCAGTGACCGTGCGCTATACCAGCAAGGATCACGCCGTACCGACCCGTAAATGGGGCGCGTTTGTGCCTGGCGGCGGCGTGGGTGGTTCCGGCCTGCACTGGACGGCCGTTCTGCTGCGCCCCACCCCTTATGACATCAAGCTTAAGACCTACGCGGATGAAGCTTATGCACCGGGTATCCTGCAGGAAAACATGCGTATTCAGGATTTCCCCTTCAGCTGGGATGAAATCGAGCCGTACTTCACCAAGTTCGAGAAAATCTGTGGTCTTTCCGGTAATACCGGCAACCTCAAGGGCCAGATTCTGGAAGGCGGCGATCCTTTCGAAGGCCCGCGTTCAGAGCCTTACCCAATGCCTGCGCTGGTCGATACCCTGAACGCCAGCATGTTCGCCGAAACCGCGCGCAGCATGGGTTACCACCCGTTCCCGAACCCTGCGGCTATCGCCACCCAAAGCTGGACCAATCCTTACGGTAACCAGATCGCCCCCTGTAACTACTGCGGTTACTGCAGCAAGTACCCTTGCCTGAACTACTCCAAAGCCTCGCCCCAGAGCGCGGTAATGGATTCCCTCAAGCGCATGGATAACTTCTCCTATGAAGTGAATGCCGAAGTGATCAAGGTCGTGCTGCACGATGACAAGAAAACCGCCAAAGGCGTGATCTACGTTGATGCTGACGGCAACCAGTGCTTCCAGCCCGCGAAAATCGTCGTTCTGGCCGGTTTCCAGATGTACAACGTCCGCCTGATGCTGCTCTCCGGTATCGGCAAGCCTTATGACCCCATCACCGAAGAAGGTGTGGTTGGCCGTAACTATGCCTTCCTGAGCAACGGCGGCGTGCAGATGTTCTTCAAGGACAAGCACTTCAACCCGTTTGCGACTGCCGGTGCCTCCGGTGAGATGTTCAATGACATTTCCCCCGGCAACTTTGATGGCCCAGGCCTTGGCTTTATCGGCGGTGCGAAGATTCACAGCTCCCAGTCCAACGGCAACCCGATTGGTACTGCGCTACCCAAAGGCACGCCTTCCTGGGGCATGGGCTGGAAAGAAGGCATGGAGCAATGGTACGGCCACTCCATGAAGCTCAGCATCACCACCACCTGTATGTCGTACCGCGACGTGTATCTGGATCTCGATCCCAACTACACCGACCAGCACGGCCTGCCATTGCTGCGCATGACCTTCAACTGGCAGCGTAACGAGTTGCTGCTGCAGCAGTTCCTCAACAAGACCGTGAATGAAATCGCTGATCAGATGAAACCGGATCACCGTTCGTCCAGCTTCCTGTCGATGGATTCCAACTTTGACCTGACCAAGTACGTTTCCACCCACAACGTGGGCGGTGCGGTGATGGGCGATGATCCGAAAACCTCAGCCCTGAACAAGTACCTGCAAAGCTGGGATGTTCACAATGTGTTTGTGCCGGGTGGCAATGCGTTCCCGCAGAACTTCCAGTCCAACCCGACCAACACCATTGGCGCGATCACGTTGATGGCCGCTCAGGCGATCAAGGATCAGTACATCCAGAACCCCGGTCCACTGGTACAGGCATAAGCACATGAAAAGACAACTACTTAACCGTCTCGTAATGGCCAACCTGCTGCTGATGCCCCTGTGCGGTTCGGCCTTTGCAGCGGATCAGGCTTCAGGAGATCAGGCCGATCTCATCAAGCGCGGTGAATACCTTTCCCGCGCCGGTGACTGCATGGCCTGTCACAGCGTACCCGGTAAGCCCGATTACGCCGGTGGCCTGCCGATCAAGTCTGACCTTGGTGTGATCTACTCCACCAATATCACGCCCGATAAAAACGTGGGTATTGGTAACTACACCGAAGAGCAGTTCTCCGATGCTGTCCGCGAAGGTATCCGTGCTGATGGCAGCCACCTCTACCCGGCCATGCCTTACCCGGACTACGCCAAAGTTAACGATGAGGACATCAAAGCCCTCTACGCCTACTTTATGCATGGCGTGAAAGCCAGCGACTACCAGCCGCCCAAGACTGACCTGAGTTTCCCCTTTAGCCAACGCTGGGGAATGATGTTCTGGAACTGGACCTTTGGTAACGACGATGGCTTTGAGCCAATCAAAGGCGCATCCGATGAAGTGAACCGTGGAGCCTATCTGGTTGAAGGTCTGGGTCACTGTGGCAGCTGCCACACCCCCCGTGGTGTCGGCATGCAGGAGAAAGCCTACGATCATACCGATGAGGACTTCCTCGCCGGTGGTGATTTGAACGGCTGGCCTGTTCCTCCACTTCGCGGTATTGCGCACTGGACCAAGCAGGAAATTATCGATTACCTGCAAACCGGTCGTAACGACAAGGCAGGCGTGGGCGGTGAAATGACCTCCGTGGTCTACAACAGCACCTCGCACATGACTGACGAAGATGCAGCGTCCATTGCGGCGTATATCAAGCATCTCGCCGGTGATGACAAGCCTGCTGCCGTGGATGCCGCAAAGGCTCAGGCCACGACCGATAAGCTGACCAGCGCCAAAGACCTGACGCTGGGTGAGCGTCTGTATATCGATAACTGTGCAGCCTGCCACTTTGTGGATGGCAAAGGTGCGGCGAAAGCCTTCCCGCAGCTGGATGGTGCCAGCATCGTCAATGCGGACAGCCCTGATGGCCTGATCAACGTCATTCTTAAAGGGGCGCAGTTGCCTTCCACCGAGAAAGCACCGTCCGAGCTGAAAATGCCCGGCTTTGCCCATCGTCTGGATGACAACGAAGTGGCCATGCTGGCGAGCTTTATCCGTTCCGGCTGGAACAATAATGCCCCCGGCGTCACCGCTGAAGACGTCAAAAAAGTGCGCGAGAGCCTGGAGTAATCCTGCGCCCTCTTTCGCGCTTAACAAAAAAAGCGAACCTCTCGGGGTTCGCTTTTTTATTGATCCTTTCACCTCAGCTGAGGCGGTTATTGCCTTTGTGCGCGTCAGCCGTGCTCAGGCACCAGCACAAAATTGCCGATGTGCGCTTTTTTGAGGAATTCCTGCTGCGCCTGGGCAATCGCTTCCAGCGGAAACACTTTTGCGACCAAAGGCTTGATTTCACCGCGCTCGATATAGCCGATCAGGTTCGGGAAGACCGGCTCATCCCAGGCCGTACAGCCAATCAGCGTGAGATCCTTCAAATAGAAGTCCCGCATATCCAGCGTCGTGATCGGCCCGGCAATCGCACCGGATGAGGCATAACGCCCACCGCGCGCCATGATTTTTAAAAGCTCAGGGAATTGCTCACCGGCGACGTTATCAATCACCACGCTGATGTTTTCCTCTGCCAGCGCTTCACGCAGATTGGCACCGCGATAGATGACTTTATCCACCCCCAACGCCCGGACTGCATCAGCCTTGGCACTGCCGGCAATGGCGATCACCCGCGCGCCACGACGTTTACACAGCTGCACCACGGCAGAACCCACGCCGCCGGACGCGCCGGGGATCAGCACGGTATCCTTCTCGCCGACCTGCGCCCGGTGCACCATGTTCTCCGCCGTGCCATAAGCACAGGGGATAGTCGCCAACTCCGTGTCCGACCAGTCGGTATCCACGGGGAAGACTTCAGAGGCTGGCACCCGCACATACTGGGCAAAAGCGCCATCAAAGTCCGAGGCCATCCAGAGGTTATCGGTCGAGGAAAAATCCGTCAGGCGCATGCAGGAGCGCACCAGCACGCGCTCGCCTTCCACCAGAATAAACTCATCACTTACCCCCTCGCCCAGGGCGACAATTTCGCCGCAGCAATCGGTGCCCTGAATCAGCGGAAATGGCGTTGATTCATTCCAGCCGCCATCGCTGATTTCATCCTCCCCGGCGCGTGAAGACAGATCTTCCGTTCCGCCGGTGACCGATGAGGAATACCAGCCGAGGCGCGTGTTGATCTCCGTATTGTTCACCCCGGCAGCCAATACCTTGAGCAGCACCTCTCCTTTGCGCGGCTTGGGAATGGGCACATCCAGATACTCCAGCTTTTCATAACCGCCGGTGCCGTTGGTGACGATGGCCTTCATACCGGGCGCACCTTCCGTCAGGGTAAAACGCTCGGGTGAATGGGCTTGCAGGTAACGTAGATCCGCGTGATGACGCTCGGACATGAAATCTCCCTTGGGTCTGGCCACTGACTATGCAGAGTTGAAATAGGCATCGAACTCTAAAAAGTGGCGAAATCAAAAAGCCATTGGCCCCTGTTTAAAGCCATTAGCTCCTGTTTATAGGGGCAGACCCTGACCAGACAACGCTTCCCCACTCACTGGGCGTACAGCACTAACAGCACAGCAGCGCCGTCCGTTACCGACGCCAGAAAGCAAAACACCCCGACAAGCGGGGTGTTTGAGTCAGCCTTTGTTGAAGGCCATTGCCTTCTGGAAAATGTTAGCCTTCCAGCGGCAGTGCAGACATGTCCATTACGAAGCGGTGCGCCACGTCACCTTTGGCCATGGTTGCGAACGCCTCGTTGATCTGGTCAGGGCGAATCACTTCACACTTCGGATGAATGTTATGCTCGCCACAGAAATCCAGCACTTCCTGAGTTTCCTTAATGCCACCGATCAGAGAACCGGCCACACGACGACGACCGAAGATCATCGGCAGCGTCTGGAAGCCGCTCATGGGGCCAACCTGACCGACGATAACCAGCGTGCCGTCCACATCCAGCAGCGGCGCGTAAGGCGTAACATCATGCTCCACCGGAACGGTGTCGATGATAAGATCCAGGCTGGAGCCTGCTTTCGCCATCGCATCATCATCCGTTGAGGCCAGAATGCCGGTAGCGCCCAGCGCTTTGGCTTCTTCTTCTTTCTTCTTGGAACGGCTGAGTACAGTCACTTCTGCACCCATGGCCACTGCCAGTTTCACCGCCATGTGGCCCAGACCACCCAGACCAATCACACCCACGCGAGAGCCTTTGGTCACCTTCCAGGTACGCAGTGGTGAGAAGGTGGTGATACCGGCACACAGAATAGGTGCGGCACGGGACAGATCCAGAGAATCCGGCACACGCAGCACGAACTCTTCACGCACAACGATGTGCTTGGAGTAACCGCCCTGAGTGATTTCACCGGAGATGCGGTCAGGCGCGCCGTAGGTGGGCGTCATGCCGTGACGGCAGTATTGCTCTTCGTGGTTGTGACACTGGTCACATTCCTGGCAGCTATCGACCATACAGCCGACACCGACCTGATCGCCGACTTTGTAGCCTTTCACCTCAGGGCCGACTTCAACCACACGGCCCACAATTTCATGGCCAGGCACCAGCGGATAATGCTGTGGGCCCCAGTCACCGTTCACGGTGTGCAGGTCAGAGTGGCACACGCCGCTGTACAGAATCTCGATCGCCACGTCATTCGCGCGCAGGGCACGACGCTCGAAGTGGTAAGGCTTCATCACCGCATCATCGGAATAGGCTGCATATCCAACAGTTTTCATGAAATCTCCTTGCACTAGGCGTTAACAGACAGTCGCCGACATCACTGCATCAGCATGACGGCATGGGAGTTATTGTGCATGGAGAGCGGCAAGCCTGCTTGTTCGATGCTGCGGAAGACTTGCCTATTTCTACGAGAGTGGATAGAGGTTCAAGATAGGCCTATTCCTGCTTGCTTAAGCCAGCTCTCTGCTGATCTGCGCGATATGAATACTGAGAAGGCTCAATTTTAAAAATTACATTTGAAATATCATAATCCATAAGATCATTTTTCTTATGGCCAAGAGATATTCTTATTTGTCTGGTCATTCTTGTAAAAGCAAGTATTCCTGATTCAAGCTCCAGTGTAGCTCCGCTTTCAATAAATTCGATCATAAAATGTATTACTTTTACATCACCACTAATCAATATTCTATTTTTAGCATCATTAAGCTTTGCCAAGTCTTCAATTTCATTAGAGGTATTCCCAATTCTTCTTGAAGCAGAAAGTCTTGAGGTAGCACTAAAAAAATCAGCATAAGCCATTAATTTAAACTTAGTAAGTTCGCTATGCTGCATTCTTTGTGTAGCGAAATAGTGACCTATTAATATTCCCAATATCGATCCAAATAGCGTAAAAATCAGAGTCATAATTTTTTCTCTACAAAAGCAAAGTCTATAATCGACTTAAGATTTTCTTCGCTTTCTTGTGACAAATTAATTTGCCCATCTATATACTGCCTTATACGCTTCCAAGAATTAAATGGCTTTCCGTTAGATTTCAACCCCTCTCTTTCTTTTTCATTCCAAATTAAATGCTCGAAAGTATCCTTAACCAAAAAAACCTTTCCCTCACCAGCGACATCTAAAATTTTTTTATTAGCATTAAATGGATGTATAGCTGGTAACTTTTCCAATTCATCATCATTTAAACCTTTCCTATCTTCATCATGAATAACAAGATACTCGATATCCATTTTCTCAAGAATTCTTGCAATTGCTGGAATAGTCCATTTTCCACCAGCAGAAATGACTGTTATATCTTTGTAGAGATTATCTGTAATTCCTAGTCTGGCTGATAATTCAGTCAATAAACTAAATACAGCAACCTCGGTATCGCCCTCTACAACAATAACCCTTTTAGCGAAGATACATTCACACACTGTGGGATGAAAGTCTAAAGTTGCACGCAACATAACTCTTTCATCATACTCACCGCTAACTTCAAATATAGTTTCATCGATCTGATGAACTTTTCTTGCATTTTGCTTGTCTCTCTTAATTAATTTTATTGACTTTGGGTTATCCGCCAGACTTATTAAGAAAGGTGAATGCGTAGAGCAAATAACTTGCCATTTTGATGATTTGGATCTTTGTCCTAATGTGTTTTTTAAGCGTCGCATTAAATGAGGATGAATATATAGTTCAGGCTCTTCATAAAGTACGATAATCGTTCTTTGATCACCAGATACTTCTGACTCCACCTCAGCATTTGTTTCTAGCATTGCAAAAGCTAATGCTCTTTGCACTCCACTACCTTGGTAATTCAGACTAGTTTCTATTTCGTCATCAATTAAAAATGTAGCAGCCTTAACAAAGAGATTTTCTATATCTATATCACCTATTGAAAGTTTTACTTTTGAGTCAAAATCTAAAATCTGATTCAATGTTTCAGATATTTTTCTGAGAGCCCCGTCTAATCCTTCGATAAAACCCTCGCTTTCAGACTGACCTCTTAACTTTTGTTGCAATAAGCTTGCCTTTTCAAGATATTGATTATAAGAGTCATCTTTCCTAACAAGAGGAAACAATTTATTAGAAAACAAATACGAAAACGGACTGTTATTGGTGGATTTCAATTCATCTTCAATTTTAAAGCTTGCAGGGACGTACATAACATGAGGTATAGCCTGCTGAAGTGAAGTTGCAAATTTTTTCTCATGCCAATCTATGTTTTCTTTTATTTTTTCTGGGAAAGTTCCTCGTGTGAAATCTTTCAATGACTCTATCGCCTCCTTATAATCGGCAGCACTCTTTATTCCAAAATCATCAAAAATTTCTTTGCATACATCATCCTTTCTCGCTTCAGAGTAATTTTTAAATCCATCCCAAGGATATATGTATTCGTTTGAGAATACAGAATAGTAATATGAGTAGTTGCTTTTATCTTCATTCCATTCAGCAAGAAGTCGTACTTTTACTTTACCTTCATGGACTAACTTCGATATTGCAGGCTTTTTACTTTCCCATTCCTCAATATCTTTAAACTCACAAACTATTATCATTTTTTCATCTGAAGCAATTTTATTCGGCCAGTCCTCGGGTTGCGGCTTTTTATTGTCTAAAACCAAATGAATTGCATGAAGAATTGTCGACTTTCCTATATTATTTGGCCCCACCAAAGTAGTGAAGTCTTCTATGTCTATAACTGCCTCACCAATTCCACGAAAATTTTTAATTTCTACTCTTGAAAGTTTCATTAATTATTCCTGAATATTTTTTATAATTCCCCTCAACCACCGATGCGCCGGATCATGCTCCAGTCGCGGATGCCATAGCTGCGATATGGTAATTTCGGGGGTGGAAACCGGTAATGCTTTGACTGTGATACCGCGATTTTCACTCTGTGCCAAGGGATGATTGGCGATATAAGACCAGGGCACCGCGGCAATCATGTCGGAATTAAGAATCATCGCCACAGCGGCGGGATAGCTTGGCACAATGCTGACGACCGTGCGCTGACGGTTAACCTCGGCCAATGCCGTATCGATAACGCTGTGAAACCGCGCATAGCGGGAGACTTCGACCTGCGGATACTGGCAATAACTCTCGGGCGAAATAGCCGGCAGCGTTTCAGCAGATTTGGGTAATTCAATCACTGTTGGCTCATTAACGAGTAGTGGGTGCCCTGCCCTCATAATCGCCACAAAGTGATCCCGATACAGCGCCTGTACCCGAATCTCCGGCCCCATATCGCCAATGACACCCACTTCAAGGTCAACATCACCCTCACGCAACGGACGGGATTCTTTGCGTTGTTTGAGGGTAAAGCGCACCCGTACCTTCGGCGCCTGCTCTTGCATTGCAAGAATCAGTCGCGGCCCCATCACTTCGATAAAGCCTTCATTGGCCCGAATCGTAAAGGTGCGCTCCAGGGTTGCGGGGTTAAATTCCGCCCGGTGGGCGCTCAGCACTGTTCGCGCATCCAATACCGCCTGATGGGCCTGTTCCCGCAGGGATTCAGCATAAGGCGTCAGTACCATCGTGCGTCCAGCCCGCACCAGTAGCGAATCGCCGGTGGTGTCCCGAAGCCGGCTCAGGGTGCGGCTCATGGCTGATTCGCTCAGCCCCAGACGGCGCGCGGCACCGGCCACACTGGCCTCTTTCAACAGCGCATCGAGTGCTACCAGCAGGTTAAAGTCCGGGTCGGCCATCGTTAAAACTCCCAGATACGGGGTTGGAATAAAACATACGGCGGTAGTGAAAGCCGCGTGATGCCTCACCTTCCGTCATATATGGCGTTTTATGCAAGTATTAACTGCAACCCCTGCGTCTTCCGACAGGTGAACCTGATCCCTAGAGTAAGCGCTGTTCCCACTGCACGCTGGAGTTGTTATGAATGCTACGAATACACCGCTGAACGTTCTGATTATTGGCGCTTCCCGTGGCCTTGGGCTGGCTATCGTCGAGCAGTATTTGCTGCGCGGTGATCAGGTGATTGCCACCGCGCGCTCGGCAAACTCGCCGGGACTGCTTGCGCTGCAGAAAGACTTTCCTGAGCAATTGCGCATCGAGCTTTTGGATATAACGCACCCTCAGCAAGTGGCCGCGCTGAAAAAGCGCTTAGTAAATGCCGAAGTCACGCTGGATTTCCTCTTTGTGAATGCGGGTGTGACCAATGAACCCACGCAGACCATCGCCGATGTCAGCACCGAGGACTTCAACTGGGTCATGCTGACCAACACCTTGAGCCCGATGCGAGTAATTGATGCGCTGCAGGATGTGGTGGCAGAAAACGGTTCCATCGGTGTGATGTCTTCCGGTCAGGGCAGCATCACCAATAACAGCAATGGCCTGCGGGATGTGTACCGCGCCAGTAAGGCGGCGCTGAATATGCTGATGAAAGGCTTTGTTGCGCGCCATCCGCTGCCGACTCGGACTTTCTTTATCATGGCGCCGGGTTGGGTGAAAACGGATTTGGGCGGTGAGGATGCCCGTTACACCGTCAAGGAAACCATACCCAAACTGGTGAACACGCTGGAGCTGCACCGCGGTGAAACCGGGCTGCATTACCTCGACTTTCAGGATCAGCGCGTACCCTGGTGAAAGCAAAGCAGCGGTAAAAGCATCAGCCTCGGAGAAAGCATCTGCCTGAGCGGAGCACTCCTCCGTCGAATGAGGGCGAGTCCAGTGTCTCGCCCTGCCTGATTGACGATGAGTTGCTGTTTATACAGCGGCTCGCGCTGCGAGTGCTGACTGATGCGACTCAATAAAGGCACTCATGCTCATCTCCCCCAAATCAACGGCTTTGGCGCCACCACCGGCGATGATCTGAATATCCTCAAAACCCAACACTTCAAGAATCAGTTTCAGGTACTGGCTGGCAATATCCCGCTCGGCGATGGGTGAGCCTTCGCTATAAACCCCGCCCGAGGCGATCACCACCGTCGCCTTTTTGCCTTTCACCAGGCCTTTACCGTCAAAACCCAGGGTCAGGCCTTTACGCACAATATGATCCACCCAGGATTTAAGATTGGCTGGAATGTTGTAGTTGTAGACCGGCGTTGAAATCAGCAGATGATCCGCAGCGAGAAGTTCTTCAACGAGCTGATCGGAAAGAGCCAGTTGCGCCTTCATGGCCTCAGTCTGCACGGGTGGCGGCGTGAAGTAAGCGGTCAGCCAATCCGCCGAGAGATAAGGCAGCGGCTGGGTGACCAGATCTCGCCTGGTCACAGCCTCATCCGTGTGCATGTTCAGCCACTGTTCAACAAAGCTCGCAGATAACTGGCGGGAGACAGAGCTTTCGCCCCGTGGACTGGCTTCGATAACAAGTAAACGGGCCATCGTTAATTCCTTTGGTGAGTAAGTGATGACGGCGCCGAATGGGCAACGTCACGATGGCACTATTGTTAATTGCTTAATCCTTCGGCGGGAGTGATATTAATTCGATACTATTGATCGGTTACACCGATAGATCAAGTTCCACAACGACGGATATTCCGATGATTGGCAGCCTGACCCTCGACCAGCTGCGTATTCTGGTCACCATTGCTGATACTGGCAGTTTTTCCGCAGCGAGCCGGCTTCTGCTGCGTGCGCAATCCTCTATCAGTCAGGCGATTGCGACGCTTGAGAATGTTCAGGGCGTTCAGTTATTTGACCGTTCATCACACCGGCCGCAGCTCACACCGACTGGTCAGGCATTGGTGACGCAGGCCCGCGCGGTGCTCAAAAGTGCCGATCAGTTTGAGGCAATGGCAGCAGGCTCACGTCAGGGGATTGAAGCCGAGCTGGCGATTGCCATTGACCCCTTGGTGCCGACCGAAGCCTGCGTGAACAGTCTTCAGGCACTGAATAACCAGTTTCCCCATCTGGCGGTGCGCTTTTACACGGAAGGATTAGGCGGTGCTGAACGTCGGCTGCAACAGGGAGATGTTGCCCTCGCCTTCGGCACCTTGCTGCCCAGCGTGCCGGACTGGCTGATTGCCTACCCTTTGATCACGCTGGAGATGGTTCCTGTCGTCGCGGCGGCGCATCCGTTGGCAGCACTGAATCGGCCCGTTAGGCTGGCGGAGCTAGAAAGCCACACCCAACTGGTATTGTCTGCGCCTGAGAGTGACAGCAGCCCAAGCTACGGTGTGCTCAGTACCCGGCAATGGCGGTTTGTAGAGCTTCACCGTCGGCTGGATTTTCTGTTGGCCGGTTTTGGCTGGTGTCGTATGCCGACAACGCTGGTGGCACCCATGCTGGCGGATGGAAGCCTTAAGCAACTGACCATTGAAGGTGATCCGGAAGCCAATCAACAGAGGCTGCCGATCTACGCCTCCCATCGGCGAGACCAGGGACTGGGTCGGGCGGGAAGCTGGTTGTTGAATCATTTATTGCGGAAGAATTAGAAGCAATTTGGTGGTAATAAAAAAGCGGCCATCGCAGGGCCGCTTTTATTCTAAAGCGTCGGCTCGTTTATGGTTCGCACCTTTACGGCTTCGCGCTTGAAGGTAAGAATGTAGCCTTGAAAGTCCTCGGTCAGATAATCCGTGTGTGCCGGTTTGCTGTGTACGGAATCAAAACCTTGCAGGAGCAATTGCTTACTGAGCAGGGTCTTACGGCCACGCCCCGGATCAACCAGTATCACTTCGCAGGTCGGGTTGGCGTGGTCACGAATAAAGCCGGACAGCAGTTCGACATGCGCATCTTCATACAGCAGATCGCTGCCAATAATAAGATCAAAGCGTCCCAGTTTGTTTTGCTTCTCCGCCCAGTCAATCCGCTCAAAAGCAATACTCTCCCCCTCGTTCAGCAGTGAGTTACGCTCCAGAAAAGTTTCGACTTCAGGATGATGATCCGTCGCTGTGATATCGGCATTCAGCTTCTTGAGCAGCAAACTTGAAAGGGCCATGCCGCACCCCACTTCCAGAATGCGTTTATTGGCGATGTCATAGGTTGCCATGTGATGAGCCAGCACCATGCTGGAGGGCCAGATCACACCAAACAGTGGCCAGCTGGCCGAGGAAATACCCAGTTTTTCTGCCTTACCGTCGGGGTCGAAGAATTCCTGAGTATCGCGAAGTGTGCAAACGTGAATATCGATGTCACCAAACTCGATAGTTCGGTAACTCAGACGAAGAGGCGTCATGATTTGTCCCAGTGAGCGTGAAGCTGCCATCAAGGAACAATGACAAAGAAAGCTGGTTACCAGCCAAGAACCTCAAGGATATAGCACTGAGGATGGAACACAACCATTCTCTAGCCTCAAGTCGATCTTATTCGACTATCTGAACTATCCTGCTTTGTCGTGCTTTTTAAATAAACATTGGTTGCTCATCTCTTACCATGGCCTGGTGATTAGCCTGATCCCCGCCCAGACAAGAGGCAGAAGCAGCAACCACACAGGGATCAGCCATGATGCGCCAACAAGTAAGAGATAACCCCAGTCAGTATCACAATCCACAGGATCTGCATTCAGGCAAAACGCTCAAGTCATTTCAGAAAAGTCTTGTGAGTTACCCAGCTCACTTAAATAAGACTCCACCGCCAACAATAAAAGCGGCATCACCTGCCGCTTTTTCATCTTACTGCGTTACCCCTGGCCTAAAGCGCGATAGCTCAGGCCAGCGTTGACAGTGATGCCGGGTCGTAGCCTTTCAGTGCATCCATATCACCGGCCTTGACCTTCGCCACCCAGTTCGGGTCCGTTAGCAGCGCACGGCCGACGGCGATCAGATCAAACTCGCCGCGTTCCATGCGCTCAAGCAGCTGATCCAGCCCCGAGGAGGCGGAGCCTTCGCCGGTAAAGGCGCCCATAAAGTCGCCGCTTAAACCAACCGAACCCACGCTGATTGTTGCCGCGCCGGTCAGTTTCTTAGCCCAGCCGGCAAAGTTAAGGCCCTTGTCGCCATCCAGTTCAGGGAATTCAGGTTCCCAGAAACGGCGCTGTGAGCAGTGCAGAATGTCCGCGCCTGCCTCGACCAGCGGTGTCAGCCATTGCGCCATCAATTTCGGCGTTTCTGCCAGACGTGCGGTGAAATCCTGCTGCTTCCATTGGCTTAAACGGATAATGATGGGGAAGTCTTCACCGACTTCTTTACGCACCGCAGCGATGGTTTCTGCGGCAAAACGTGAGCGCTCGCCGATGGTTTTTCCGCCAAAGCGGTCAGTACGCAGGTTGGTGCCCTGCCAGAAAAACTGGTCGATCAGGTAGCCGTGAGCACCGTGCAGTTCGATGGTGTCATACCCCAAACGCTTGGCCTCTCCTGCGGCGTTGGCGAAGGCGGCGATGGTGTCGGCAATATCGCTGTCACTCATGGCCTTGCCACGTTCCACGCCCGGAGCATCCAGTGCCGATGGGCTTTCCACAGGGGCGTCAGGTTCCCACTCGGTCAGGAAGCTTTTGACCGCGCCGGTATGCCACAGCTGCGGGCCCATTTTGCCACCGGCCTGATGGACCGCATCGATGATGTTCTTCCAGCCAGCCAGCGCCTGCTCACCGTGAAAGAAAGGAATCGCCGGATCATTACGTGATGCCGGGCGGTCAATCACCGTGCCTTCCGACAGAATCAGACCGACCTGCCCTTCAGCACGGCGCTGGTAGTAGCCGGTGTTTTGCGCCGTTGGAATGCCGCCATCAGTCATGGAACGCGTCATCGGCGCCATCACGATGCGGTTAGGCAATGACAGGGACTTCAGACGGAAGGGTTCGAATAAAACGTGGTTGGCGTGGTTGCTCATCACAGGCTCCCTCAAAGTTGAGATGCTGATGGTATACTCCGTAAACCTAGCGTCAATTACGCACTTTGTTTCGCCCAGGTATACCGGAGTAAACCATGTCGACCGAGATAAACTGCTTTCATGTGAATTGCCCCAGCCGTCTGCTGTTTGATCAGATCGCCGATAAATGGTCGATGATGGTACTCACGGCACTGAACGATGGGCCGATGCGCTTTAACGCCATCAAACGGATGCTGGAAGGTATCACCCAGAAAGCCCTCACCCAGTGTTTACGCCGTCTGGAGCGTAATGGCCTGATCAGTCGTGAAGTCTTACCGACCTCGCCCGTCGCTGTGCAGTACGAAATCACCACCCTGGGCCGGTCACTGCAGACGCCCTTTAAGGCGCTGTATGCCTGGACACAGGAGAATCTGGATGCCGTGGAAGCGGCGCGTGACGCCTTCGATAGCAAGCGCGAAGCCGAGGCGGCTCTGGCGTAATGATGGGCGCGAGCGTGTGAGGTTTAAGGCAGGTGCATCACCGCACTGCGGATGGCAGCTTTGACCGGCGGCTATCGGGTAACAGTGCGGGATGCGTAAAGCGCATGCGCACCGCTCTAGCGTGCCGGGTTCACCAGAAAGATCACTTCACCACGGTAAAAATCAGAGCTCGCAAGGCGCTGTTGCCACGCGGCGTCCCACTCACCGCCCTGCACCAGGCCCACTTTGAATGGAATGGCGAGGGAGTGAAGGCTCTGCAGATACTCAGCGTAGTTCGGCACGGAATGCGTCCCCCGGTAAGTTTGCACCACCAGCTCATCCAGCGTTCCCTGAAGGTTATTCAGTGCTTTGACATCGCCGGTTTTCGTCCAGTCCAGCAGCCCGGTAATACTGAGCTTGTACTGAGCAGGCAGTTGCTTTCGCAGGTGGGTCAGAAACTGGGCGTACTGTTCAAGCTGATAAGTCCGGGCATCAAAATCCAGCTGAATGCCAACGGGTGTGGTGCTCACCTGCTGCCAGCGGGACAGCTGCGCCAGCACACTCGCCAGCACCGCGTGATTCCACTTAAGGCTATGAACACGATAAGCAAGCCAGACGTTTTTTGCCCTGACTGGCCCCATCACCGTTGGGCCCTGCGGCACTAATACCGCGCCACCCTTCGCGGCATCAATCTGCCCCTGCAGCACATAAAGCGTACTGGCCTTGTTCAATACGGGCTGCGGCTTAACCGCGGCCCATAACCAGAACTGCTGATAATTCTCGGCGTTAACGCGGGCCTGAACCTGAGCCGCCATCAGCAGACTTATGACCAGCAACGCCACCCTCTGAATGGCGTTAACAGGCCAACGGCGTAATCGGAAGAGACAGAAAGATGCCATGACGGTTACCAGTAGTACTTCAGAGCTTTCGCCCACGGCGTTGAGCCATAATCTTTCTTCAACCGGGTAAACCAGGCTTTACGCTGGGACTGAGGAATTTCCGCCTGACTGCAACTGTTATAACCACTGGTGGCAAAGCAGCGCACCGCACGGTACAAGGCATAGCCACGGTCATTATCGGATGCTCGCGGGTAGTCGATCACTTTGAGATACAGGTCGAGACGCGGGGTCGGCTTATCACCAAACTGGTCTTCAGTCCCACCCAGCGCGGTCGGGGCAGGACGGTACTCATAAGGCACGCGTTCGCTGATACCATTACGCAAATAAAACTCACCCAGACAATTCAGGCCACGGGTATCGTTACTGTTGTTGATCAGCCGTTTGACGTTATCCGCCAGACTTTCGCACTGATAAGCGCCCTTCACTGTCTGGCCTTCCCACAGGAACACGCCGGGGTACTGAGTCGCATCGCCAAGATCAAGGTCATCCACCTTCATCGTCGCGTCATACCCCGATTGCCAGTAGCGCTTAAAACGCTGCGCCTGCTCATGGTTGGCGGTTAAATCCAGCAGGGTGCTGTCACGCAGGAAGTCTTTATAACGCCCCCGCGTCAGCTCCTTATACAGCAAGGTGTAATAGGCGGTATTGCGCTCTTTTTCATTCAGCGCGCCACCCTTTACCAGCCCAAGCAGGGTGTCCTCATCGGCGATATTACGAATCAAAAAGCGGCGAGCAACGTCGTGAGTGATCCAGGAATCTGCGGCGAAGACTTTATTCAGCTCATGGCTGCGTTCATAGGTCATGGCCTGTGCAATTTGCAGCACCTGACTTTGCAGTGCATCTGTCGTGATCAGGTGCAGCGCGTTCCAATGGGCCTCGGCCTCAGACCATTTTCCCAGAGACATCAGTGACAAACCTTTGAGGATTTGGGTACTGAAGGCACGCACATCGAGGGGGCCTTCAGCGGGCAAGTCCGGAACGGTACTGATCACGGCTTGATAGTCTTTGCCAACGTAGTATCGCTGTGCGGTTCGGATAAACGCGGCATCCTGCTCGCTTAGCAGCTTCTGCGATGCCTGATAGTTGATTTCCTGAGGGGCAAGCTTGTCTGTATCGCTGGAGTTATAGCTTCTTAGCCAGCGAAGATCCTGCACCAGATTAAAGTCTGAAGCGCCCGGATACAGCGCGCTTTCTTCAGCCCAGAGTTTGTTATCAATCTCATTGAGCAGCTTCAGGGTTTGGGAATCGCTGGTCGTGGCATCCAGCGCCGCATGGCTTTCCCTGGCCAGTGCCGCCTTGTCTCCACGCTGCCAGGTGATGCGGCGGAACAGGCCTTTGGCTGACTCGGCATAGCGACCTTCAGGATACTGAGCCAGATAAGCCTCAAAACGGTCTTTCGAGGTACTCAGCGCGTCCTGATCGACCTTTGTCACATCGAAGAAGCCATAATCGCCAACGGCATGTACCTGTGCCCGATTCAGCGCAACCCGCCCCTGCATGTAACGGGACGCTTCCGCCACCCAGGCATTAGTCGATTTTGCCAACTCATCAAAGGTCGCATCCAGTGTCCAGAGCGCCTGCTCATTGCCATAAAACGCTGTAATGGCATCCAGATACGTCTCCAGCGCCGCCTTGCCTGAAAGCCCCTGCACGTTGACCGGGCCGGTCATCTCGGCACCAACGCGGCAATTTTCGAGCAGATTCCAACGGCGCTGAATCAGTCCGGTACGATCGGCATCACTGAGATCAGGCTCAGCCAGCACCACTCGCGAGAAGGCATCAACACTGGCCACCGTGTTACTGACGCAGCGTGCCGGATCATCATAATGCGTGTAGGCATCCGCAAATCTGGCAAGGGATTCATCATTCAGGCCAAGCGCCAGCAACTGGTCATGAATGGAGCCTTGCTGCGCCTCTACGTTGCTCTTGGCTGTAGCCGTGGCAGTGCGTTCATCGTTCTGAACCTCCTGCGTTATCGAGTAGGTCGAGAACGGAATACTGGCGGACGACGGGGTCATTGAATCGGCGTTGCGTGTGATCAGCCCATTCAGATCAAAACGTTTTTTATCGGCGAGCAATAACGCGAGGTTAATTCGGGTGTCATTGGCGGGGCTGAGAAAAGGCATCTGCCCGGCCTCGCAGTCGAACATCGCGCTGGTGAGATCAATCTCGTAAACACCGCCACAGCCATCGGCGCAGCCAAAAGCCATGACGGGCATCATCGCCAGCGCCAGAAGGCTGGGCTTCAGAAGAGGTTTCGCCAGAGAGGAAGCAGTGACTGCAAGAACGGCGGTTTTCATGACAACGCTCCATGTCGTCGCGAAGCACAGCGCTTCGCGTTAAAAATCGGAGCGAATTATGGTCAGAACAGACAAAACTGCCAAGGAGAACAGGGCTTATCTACCAAAACAGGATTTGAAGTTAGCTGACCCTAAGCAAGTCATAGAAGAGATAAACTCGACTATAACCTACGTTTTAGGAACCCGGCGCATTACGCTGTTCAGGCGTTTTAGTGAAATGACCAATGGCATCATCTGGGTTTACCGCACTTCGCTGCGCTTTAGCGGCTTCTGCCCACCAGCGAAGCTGGGCGCTGCCTCGTGCAAAATAACTCTCCCATCGGCTACCATCGACACCGTCAGCATAGCTGCCATCCTCCTCAAAGACGTCCTGCGCCTTGGGCAGATGAATCATGGCAGAAACGGCAAGACAGCCCAGCTCACCCAGGAAAGTGCGCATTCCTACCGCCGCTCTCGCCCCACCCCATTGACCGGCAGAATAGGTCACGATCAGGCTTGGCTTAAAGCCATAGAGTGAGCTGCCAAAATGATTGAGCAAGTGCGCCAGCGCCGGGCTCATGCTGTGGTTGTATTCCGGGCTAACCATCACATAACCATCAGCCTGACGGATTTTGTCTGCCAGCGTGGCCAGCGCTTGCGGTGCGTTCTTCGGCGCGTAGGCAAAGTAAGGCTTAAACACCTCACCGAGGTCATACTCCAGAGGATCAATGATCTCAATAACATCATCACTGTTCCCGGATGATAAATGCGCCGCCATGGCCCTGGCCACGCGTGCGCCAAGACGTGCAGGTTTTGGCGGCTGGCTCTGACGAATCGAACCTAAAAAGACCAGGATTTTCATGCTTTTCCTCGCGCTGAGAACGTGTTTCTGAGGCCTGTGGTATCAGGCCACTTCACTCACGTGTTCATTAGCCAGCTCTTCAAGAATGGCGTGGAAATTCTTCACCGTAGTGATGGGCTGAATATCACAATGCATCAAGGTGAAGGGAACCGTTGGGAGTTTGATGTCGGAGTCGATATCTCTGAAGACGATTTCGTGCCGATTCATCAGGCCTACTGAGGCGGGAAGCAAAGCAAAGCCCAGTTGTGCCGCCACCATAAGCAAGGTTGAGCCAACCAGAGAGGCACTGCGTGTGAGCCGTGGTTCAAAACCCGCACGCCGACAGGCTTCAACAGAGGCCTGATAAATACAGTTGGCTGTGGGCGTAAAGATGAAGTCTTCCTCTTTCAGCGCGATGAGTGGAATCGGCTCGCCTGACTGCGCCAGAGGATGATGCCTTGAGAGAGCAATCTGCAGAGGCTCACGGTCAAGATGAAAGCTTTTATAGCCTTTAAGCTGCTCGGCAAGTGGTCGGACCATCAACGCATCCAGCTCGCCTTTGTCCAGCAACTCCATCAGTGGCTCCGTACCCTGTTCCACCACCGTCAGTAATACATCCGGATAGCGCTTTCGAAATACCCGCAGGCCATCGCTGGCCAGCTTATTAAAGGTAGCGGTACCTGTGACGCCAAGTCGCAGTTTGCCCGCTTCCCCCCTACTTGCGCGCTGGGCCATCTCGATACCGCGATTGGCAAAATAAGGCAGGCATTTCACTTCTTCAAAGAAAGCCCGCCCTGCTTCCGTCAGCTCAACCCCGCGAGGTAAGCGCTCGAACAGTGCGGTGCCCACTTCTTTTTCAAGATCCTTAATTTGCAAACTTAAGGGAGGTTGCGCCATTTGCAGCTGCTCAGCCGCCCGAGTAAAGCTTTTTGCCTCTGCAACGGCCAGAAAATAGCGGATATGTCTGAGTTCCATTATTCAAAACCTGATCTATATACAATGCATATCAATAACATACCAGTCATATATTAGATTAATAATTTATCAGCCAATACAATTATATGAATTTTTTCCGCAACGCAGTCGACTGTGTCTGCCTGTGCAATTTGAGCTGGTTAAACCGGAAATTGTGCACGCAAAAACAGTTGCTGAATCGAAATAGCCTGACCCTTTCAAGTCTCTTCCTGCCTGGAAAGTCTTCGCTCGCTGACCGTGAGCAGCGTGTTGGATTTTGCTGTGTCTCTTGAAAGGGTATTGGCCACAAAAACCTGGAACCAGGGCATAAGACCCCGGTCACAAGGAGTCATGATGAACCGTCGAGAAGCCCTGCTCTCACTGGGCACGGTAGCCACAGCGGCTGCTATCGCTCCAGTCAGCGCCAAGGAAATAAGCGGATTCCCCCATGGAACCGCACAAAGTGCCGACCACATGCCAAAGCCGATCCGCTTTGGTGGCTATCAAGTCCTCACCGATGACACTGACCGTCAGACCCTGACGGCCATTTTTGATCGCCTGATTCCTGCGGATGATCTTGGCCCCTCGGCCAGTCAGGCCGGTTGCCTGGAGTTCCTCGATGACCAGCTCGCCGGTGATTACGGCGCGGGCAAGGCGCTCTACCTTGAGCAGCCCCTGCACCCTGAAAATGAAGAAGCGCTGATGGGTTCCCCGCAGTTTCTGACCACGCCGAAAGAGCGCTACAAGTCCGGCCTTAATGCCCTGCGCGCTTATGCCAAGGCCGTGGAAGGCAAGCCTTTCCATGAGCTGAGCGCTGATCGCATCGACGCCCTGCTGATGGCGATGGAAGCTGGCAAGCTCGATCTCGGTAAGGATGTTAATGCTCAGGCTTTCTTTGAGCTGATGCTTCAGAACGCCCGTGAAGGTTATCTGGCAGACCCGATTTACGGCGGCAACCGCGACATGGCGGGCTGGAAGATGATTGGCTTTCCTGGCGCCCGTTACGACTACCGTCCTTATATCGATCGCCGTGGCGAAGAATTGAGTTTTATCCCCGTTAGCCTGATTCCGGCCGATTGATCTGGAGCCCTGAATGAATACTCGTCCAAAAGCAGATGTTGTGATCTGTGGTCTCGGCTGGGCCGGATCCGTCATGGCAGAAGAACTGACCCGCGCTGGCCTGAATGTCGTCGCTATCGAGCGTGGCGCCTGGCGCGACACGTCGACCGACTTCCCGCCCGCTGTTGATCCTGATGAACTGCGCTGGCACACCCGCCGCTCCATGCTACAACCCATGAGCGTGGAAACCACCACCTTCCGTAACCGTCATGATCAGCTGGCTGCGCCCGTGCGTAACTGGTCTGCCTATCAGTTCGGCTGGAACGTGGGCGGCGCCGGCACTCACTGGGCTGGCATGTCCTGGCGTTTCACCCCGTGGGATTTTGAAGTCGCGACCCGTACCCGTGAGCGTTATGGCGCAGAGCGCGGCAAAGACCTGCAACTGCAGGACTGGGGCGTCACCTATGAGGATATGGAGCCTTACTACGACCGCTTTGAGCGCATCGCTGGCACCTCCGGTTTTGCCGGTAACCTCAAAGGTGAAAAGCGCCACGGTGGTAACGTCTTCGAAGGCCCGCGTGAGCGTGACTATCCAACGCCACAGCTGAAAGACACCCATTGGATGTCAACCTACCGCAAAACCACGGAAGACATGGGTTATCACCCTTTCACTGTGCCTGCCGGTAACCTGTCTCAGGCGTATGTGAACCCCCTTGGCGTCACCATGGGCCCCTGCACCTATTGTGGTTTCTGTGACTTCCACGGTTGCGGCAACTTCTCCAAGTCATCCCCACAGGCCTGTATTCTTCCGGTACTGATGCGTCGTCCCAACTTCACCGTGCTGACCGAAACCGAAGTGCTGCACGCGGTGAAGCATGAAGATGGCAAAACCGCCAAGGGCGTGAAGTTCATCACCAAAGAAGGTGAGATCGGCTTCCAGCCTGCGGATGTGGTGTGTATCACAGCTTACCAGATGGATAACGTACGCCTGATGCTGCTGTCCGGTATCGGCAAGCCATACAACCCCATCACTGGCGAAGGCACGGTAGGTCGTAACTACAACTACCAGACCTGCTCCTCCGTGAGCGCGTTCTTCCCCGGCCAGAAGATGAACCCCTTCATCGGTGCTGGCGCACTCGCGGTTCAGATCGACGATTACAACGGCGATAACTTCGACCACTCTGAACTCGACTTCATCGGTGGTGCCGGCATCATGGGCTTCAACACCAATGGCCGTCCGATCCAGAACATGAATGGCGTTCGTCCCGGCACCAAGCGCTGGGGTAGCGAGTGGAAAAAAGCCTATGCCCGTGACTATCAGGAAATCGCCACGATCTTCTGTCAGGGCACTTCCATGCCGACCCGCGGTGCGTTCCTGGATCTTGATCCGAACTACAAGGACCGTCACGGTCAGCCGCTGCTGCGTGTCACCTTCGACTGGAACGACAACGACGTTCGCATGAGCAAGTATGTGACGGATAAAGCAGTCAACATCATGAAGGAAGCCGGTGGTGAAGACCTGATGATCGACAATCAGGCCGAAGCCAGCTGGAACCCCTACAAACAGCACAGCTCCCACACTATTGGTGGCGCTGTGATGGGTGCTGATCCAAGTACCTCTGCACTGAACCCGTACCTGCAAAGCTGGGATGTGCCCAATGTCTTCGTGGTTGGCGCCTCTGCCTTCCCGAACAATGGCGGCTATAACCCAACAGTCACCGTAGGTGCACTCGCCGTGCGTGCTGCTCGTGCCATCCACGAGAAGTACGTCAAGAATCCTGGCAAGCTGGTGGGGTAATCAGTCATGGCAAAAGGAAAAACCATCGTTAAGGGTATTGCCGGTGTTGTTGTGATCGGCGCCGTGGTGGCAGGCGTAATGGCCTGGAACACCTTCGATACCAGCCGTTCTGGCGTAGCGGATGATTCAGTACCGCTGTCGCAGGTGAAAGTCACTGATCAGGACGCCATCAAGCGCGGCGAATACGTGATGCGCCTGGGTGATTGCGCCGCCTGTCACACGGCGGGCGAAGGCGACTTCGCAGGCGGATATCAGATCGGCACGCCGTTCGGTGTGCTGCTCAGCTCCAACATCACCCCTGATGCCGACACCGGTATCGGCAAGATGACCGAGCGTGAGTTCTTCAACGCCGTACGTCAGGGTATCGGCTCTCATGGCCTGCTCTACCCTGCCATGCCGTACACTGCCTACGCCAAGTTCAGCGATCAGGACATGCATGACCTCTGGGCCTATATGTCCACCATCAAGCCTGTGAAAAACGAGATTGATGAAAACGCCGGCATGTCATTCCCCTATAACATCCGTCTGGCGATGGCGGGCTGGGACATGCTGTTCTTCAAGAACAAAGGCTACGAGCAGGACTCCGGCCAGAGTGAGGAATGGAACCGCGGCAAGTACATCGTGGACGGCGGCGGCCACTGCTCTGCCTGCCACAGCCCTCGTAATGCACTGGGTGCCGAAGTGGATTCCAAGTACCTGCAAGGCGCAAGCCTGGGTACCTGGTATGCACCGGACATCACCTCTAACCCGCACACCGGTATCGGTGAGTCCAGCGTGGAAGAGCTGATGCAGTACCTGCACACCGGCGCTAACGGCACCTCTGTCGCAGGTGGCCCGATGGCGGAAGCGGTTGAGAACTCGACTCAGTACTTCAACGAGAAAGACCGCCGTGCCGTCGCTGTGTACCTGAAGAGCGTTGCCGCGTCCGATGGCGTGAAGCCACAGGGCATGACCCTGAGCCAGCAGGACAAAGACAAGGGCGCACTCATGTATGAAGTGAACTGCTCTGCCTGTCACGGTCTGAATGGTGAAGGCATCAAGGACATGGTTCCCGCCTTTGCAGGCAATAAAGGTATTCAGGCAAACAACGCCAATAACCTGATCCATGCCATGCTCGAGGGTAACCGTGCGCCTCACACCGAGGCAGCACAAACTGCCGCTGGCATGCCTTCTTTCGCCTGGAAAATGGACGACAAGCAGGTGGCTTTGATCCTGAACTACGTCCGCAACAGCTGGGGGAACGGCGCACAGCAAATCAGTGCTGATGACGTTGCCAGCATGCGTGCCAAGCTGGATGCTCATGAGCCACTGCGCGCCAAGGTTAAGTAAGCAAAAAGTTCAGTAAGCAAAAGTTCGGTAAGCAAAATGCTTATCAGAGCCTGATGCTCTGATCTGAAAACGCCGCCCTCAGTTATGGGGCGGCGTTTTTTTATGTCTCGCTCACAGTTTTTTCCCTACGCCCGCAACCCCTGTCGCTCCAGCTGCGCCTGAATCAGCTCCGTCAGTGGCTGACAGCAGTGCTCAATATTTCGCTCGCTAATATTGGTGATTCCCAATAACAGCCCTCGCGGCGCAGTGGCTGGCTGGTCATACCACATGGAAAGCGGGCCTGGCGCCAGTTCAAGCTGTAGTGCGCTGCTGGCAATGGCGACATCATCACAACCCTCTGGCAGGGATAGCAATAACGCCAGCCCCGCCAACGAGTCACTCACCACCTGTGCTCCAAGAGACTGTAGCAACAGCCGTGAGCGTGTCCGGTAGGCCCGTTTCATCTTGCGAAGATGCCGTAAATAATGGCCCTGACGTAAGAATTCGCTCAGCATCAACTGACTGAATACCGAGGCCGCTGGCACCAAAGACGCAGCCACATCGCCAAAGTGATTGACCAGCTGAGGGGGAATAACCGCAAAACCCAGACGCAGACCGGGGTTAATGGTTTTACTGAATGTCCCCACATGAATCACCCGCCCATGAGCATCCTGTGAGGCCAGAGCCGGGGCCGCCCGGCCGGACAGCTGTAGTTCGCTAAGATAATCATCCTCAATAATCCAGCGGTCATTCGCTGCCGCCCACTCCAGCAACTCTCGCCGTCGTGCCAGTGATAAGGTCATGCCTAACGGCGCTTGCTGACTGGGTGTGACAACAGCGACACGCGCCTGCGGGCAAGCCTTGATACCCTGATGCACCTGCAACCCTTCCTCATCCACGCTGACCGCAAAGCGCTGAATTCCTGCCAGCGAAAGCGCGATTTTAGTGACCGGATAACCAGGATCCTCCACCCAGGCCGTTGTGCCTTTCAGATCCAGCGCCTGAGTAATCAATCCCAGCGCCCCTGAATAACCTGCCGTAATGATGATTTGCTGTGAGGTGCAGTTGAGCCCGCGCGCCACCGAAAGATAGGCGGCAATTTCCGCCCGGAGCGCAGGCTCCCCTCGGGGGTCGGGATAGCTGACAACCCGGGATACCGATTGCTTGGCGGCCTGGGAAGCCATGCGAGACCATAATTTATGCGGGAAGAGATCCTGCGCCGGAATACCCAGCTGAAAGACGCGCGGATGCTCACTAAAGGGTTGAACGAACAGCTCTGGCAAGGGCCGTCGCACGGTCTGGGTGTCAAATGCCTGAGTCGTGGGCGGATGCTGCGTCACAAAGGTACCGGCAGAGCCTCGCGATACCAGCAGCTGCTCATCAATCAGTTGCTCGTAGGCCGCGCGCACCGTACCTCTGGCCACGCCAAGCTGCGCACTCAGGTCATTCCAGGAAGGCAGCCTCGCGCCAGCATAAAGCTGCCCCTCTCTGATCGAACGCCCGATGGCATTCACGATCTGATCGACCAGTGACGTTCCTGCTTCACGGTTTATAGCAATACGAAGATCACTCATAAGCCACCTGAGGCTGTCTCGGAGAAATGAGCCCTCATCCTGAACCGAAGGGAGAATACGCGATGGTACAGTAAAATAACTGTTTTTTGGTTCTAATTAATAGACCAAGCCCTTTCTATAATCTGCGGCCAATAAGGATGCACTTTTAACCCTTCTCTGGCTGAGGTATGGCTTGTGAAAACACTTCCAGCGCTCACTGCGCTCTTTCGCGCATCACGTAAATACTGGCTCATTCCACTGACGGTAATGTCGCTCTCTGTCCCGGTTCATGCTGATGAAAACTGGGATGCAGCAGGAGAGAATCTGGCGAGCACTGTGCGTGCAGATCTGGTGGGGCAACCTGCCCCGCCCGCCGTTCTCAAAACCATTGACGGCGACACCATCGATTTGAGCTCCTTGTACGGCAAAACCCCGGTATATCTGAAGTTCTGGGCGACATGGTGCATTCCCTGTCGTCAGCAAATGCCGGGGTTTGAAAAAATTTATGACGAGATGGGTGATCAAATCAAAGTGATCGCCGTGGATACCGGCTTCGCCGATGACATTGATGCAGTTCGCAGCTACCGCAAAAAACATCAACTAAAGATGCCTATCGTGATGGATGACGGCTCGCTGGGCGCCGCATTGAAGCTACGGGTCACGCCCCAGCACGTAGTGATCGACCGTCGGGGAATCATCACCCATATCGGACATCTGGATGATGAAAAGCTGCACCTTGCCCTGAAAAGCGCCATTGCTGAGCAAGCAGGCCCGGCGGTTGCGCCGCAAACAACCCAGGCGAACACCACCTACGGTGTCGGTGATCAGGTCAGTGACCTTGCGCTAAAACGCCTCGATGGCACCCCGGTTAACCTTGCCCAGTCCGCCTCGGGTCAACCGCAGGCACTGGTATTCTTCGCCCCCTGGTGCGAATGGTATCTGGAGCATTCACGCCCGGAAACCTCAAAAGCCTGCAAGCGTGTATTGGGGCAAACAGAGGAGCTGATGAAGCAAGGCGGCGTGGAATGGCTGGGTATCTCGTCCGGGCTCTGGGTCACCGCGGCAGATTTGCAGGATTACCAGAAAACCTCCAACCGCCATCTCCCGCTGGCACTGGACACCGATGATGCCGTATTCCGTGCCTTTGGCATCCGGGATATGCCAAGCGTGGTGCTGCTGGATGCCAAGGGTCGCGTGCGCCGGATTCTGGGGCCAAAGGATACGACCCTGAAACAGGCCATCCAGGCGCTTAGAACCCCCGCCCAGTAAGCGCGGGGATGGTTTGCCACTCGCCGCTTATCTGAGCAATAAGCCCTGGAAGAGGAAGCGCGCCTGCACTTTTCTGCAGCCGCTTCCTTTTCGTTATCACGCCATCATGCAGGTTGGATATCGACGATGCCTCATTCTGATTACCGTGCCCGCCCCTGGCAGTCTCTGATCCGGTGGCCCCTGGCACTGCTTTGCTGCCTACTGCTGGCCACCACTCAGCCCGCGCTGGCCGAGGTGTCAGCAGCTCAAGGACAAACACCTCAGAGCCAGGCTCTTATTCAGTCTTCACTGATCCCAGAAAGCGCCACACCAGAAGCGGGCAAAAGCGTCACACTGGCTATCGCCATGACGCCACAGCAAGGGTGGCACGGCTACTGGAAGCAGCCGGGAGATGCCGGCATTAAGCCCACCTTCCAGTGGACACTGCCTGAAGGTGTAGAGGCAGGTGAACCAGAGTACCCCGTCCCGGAAACGCTGGTCACCGAGGGGCTGATGAACCACGTTTATAGCCAGCCCTATGCCCTTCTAACGCAACTGACTCTTGCCGATCAACTCAAACCCGGCACCGTGCTGCCGGTTCATCTGGAAATGCAGTATCTGGTCTGCAGTCATGAAGTCTGCGTACCGGAAAAGGCTCAGCTGGACACCACGCTAACGGTGGGTCAGGGCGAGGCGGATGGCCGGTATACCAGCCAGTTTGACACCTGGCGTCGGCAATTACCCAAACCGCTCCTGGCTTCGGCAGTGTTCACTCAGCAAGAGCACGATGAGATGACCATCAAGGTTCCGCTTCCCGCTGGCATCACGCTTAATCACCCTCATCTTTTCGCGGCGCAAAGCGGTGTGCTGGTCGATGCGGCTCCCCAGCATTTTGAGCGTGATCAGGACACTCTCATCATAACCACTCAGGCGTCCGGCCCGCGCCAGACTGCCTTTGATGGAGTGCTGGCTCTCAACGAAAACCTTGGCCTTGCGATTACTCTTGCGCCGGAAGCGGCTTCGGCGCCGGTGAACAACAGCTTAAGCCCGCTGACGATTCTGTTGACACTGGCGAGCGCAATAGCCGGTGGCTTACTGCTGAATCTTATGCCCTGCGTTTTTCCGATTCTTAGCCTGAAAGCCATGAGCCTCGCGCGCTCCGGTGGTAACGCCAGCCATGCCAGAGCAGAAGCGCTGGCCTACACCCTTGGCGTGGTGCTGGTTTGCGTGGCGCTGGGCGGTATCATTCTGGCACTTCGCGCCGGTGGCACGCAGATTGGCTGGGCCTTCCAACTGCAAAGCCCCGCGATGATCTTCGTGCTGTTTTTGCTGGCCGGGGTGATCGCCTTTAATTTTGCAGGCCTGTTTGAACTGGGCTCCATCAGCTTTGGCTCTGGTGTTACTCAACAGCCGGGCGTCACCGGAGCCTTTGCCACTGGCGCCCTCGCCGCCTTTGTTGCCACCCCCTGCTCCGGGCCATTTATGGCGGCCGCACTCGGGGCTGCGCTCGTCTTCCCTACACTGCTTGCCCTGCTGATCTTCGCCGGGTTGGGTGTTGGCATCGCTCTGCCTTTTCTCCTGATAGGCTTTATTCCGGCAGCCCAGCGACGCTTGCCCAAACCGGGCCCGTGGATGTCAACGCTGCGCCATTGCCTCTCGGTGCCCATGTTTATCACCGCCCTCGCGCTGCTCTGGGTGCTGGGCCATCAGGTATCCTATAACAGCCTGATCGGCGCCCTTGGCTGTGCTTTACTGCTCGCACTGGGGTTATGGATGACCGGGCTCAGGCAGCAAAAGCACAAGAATAGCGCCTGGTTACCTGCCGCAGGGGCCGCACTACTGGCGCTCGCTTTGGGTTTTGGACTTCTGCGTGACAAGCCAGTTCCTGCCGAGGCAACACCAGAGCAGATGGCGTTCAATGCAGAGCAGCTAAAGACGCTGCGCGCTGGCGATGATCCGGTATTTTTGTATTTCACTGCAGACTGGTGCGTCACCTGCAAAGTGAATGAGCAGGTCGCCATCGACACAGAGGCGACTCAACAGGCCTTTGCCAGAGCGCATGTAAAGGTAATGCGGGGCGACTGGACTCAGGGCGACACCGCCATCACGGCCTTTTTACAACAGCATGGACGCTCTGGCGTTCCCCTTTATCTCTGGTATTCGCCCGGACACACCGAGCCGGATGTATTACCGCAATTACTTGCCCCCAATAGCCTGGTTGAACGTGCCCGGCTCTAGGTGAGCACCCATCGCTCCCGCTAATCTGTCGAACGAGGATACCCATGAAAAATCTGCTCGTCGTGAATGCCAGCCCCCAGAGTCATCCTTCCCACAGCCGGGAAATGACGCAGCGTTTCATCACTCAGTGGCAAGCCAGCCACCCCAAGGGTTCAATTGTGTACCGGGAACTTGGCGGCCAACCGATTCCCCATGTGGATGAGCATTGGATCGACGCGGCTTTTACGCCTGCAGAACAAAGGACGCCAGCACAGCGCGAAACGCTGGCACTGAGTGATGAGCTGGTTGAAGAGCTGCAGGCAGCAGACTGCCTGCTGATGGGAGTGCCGATGTACAACCTGTCGATTCCCAGCACCCTGAAGGCCTATATCGATCAGATTATCCGCATGGGCGTGACCACCTCGCTGGTCCCCGAGACGCCCCGCAGCCCTTACCTTGGCAAGCTGCACGGCAAAAAAGCCTATCTAATGCTAAGTCGAGGCGGTTATGGCTATAACCCGAATGGCAGCTATGCGCACCTGAACTTTCAGGATAACTATCTTGTGGAAGTGCTGAACATGCTGGGGATCACCGATATCACGCGTATTGCACTGGAATACACCGCCATTGGAGGTGACGCGCTGCAACAGGCACTCAGGGAAGCCCAGCAACGTATTGACCAGCTCAGCCTCTAAGCCAGGAACTTAACCAGAGCGGCACCAGCAGTGCCGCTTTTAACCGCCCTGCCCGTGATCAAGCGCGTGGTAATAATGGCCATCCACCCCAACGAAGATCGCGAGAACAGCGACAGCCACCATCGCGGTCTGTAGTAACTTCACCTTGATGGGCTGAGTACGCGCCTGCCGCCCGAGCCACAGGCTATAACTCATCAGCGCCAACCCAGGAATCGCACAGTAGTAATACAGACCACGCACCGCCGCCGCATACTCCGTCACATGGCCATCCGGCCAGCCCGCTGAATACACATACTCAACATAGCCCAGCGCCAGTAATAGCAGCACCAGCACACCCAGCATAAAGGCCGGGACAGAAGCCATTTTCATTGAAGAATCCTTTCTGTGAGATTAAGGCCTGGGCGGGCTATCCTAGCGGGTTAAGCTCACCTTTCCACTGAATAAGCACCAGAACGATATCTCTTAACTCTGGACTAACCAACGCCTTATCGCTGCAAACATGCCGTCGAATCGGCCATGGCTGCCACCCGTAGCCTTGGTCTTACGCGTCGAAAGTAAAACAGGCGGTCCTGCCGCCTGTGATATCACCTACTTTTCCCGATAAAACACCATACCGCCGTGATAGAGCACATCATCGATGAACTTCCCGTCGGCACTAAAGCCCGTGTCGTCCTGATAATCGATATGCTCCCCCGTGACCTGATAATTGCCCTGATAAGCGCTTTTGATACTGCCTCGCGCCTCGTCATAGCGGCCGTTGGGTAGCAGCTCCTGCCGAATCCGGCCATCTGCGGTGACCCACATGCCAAGGTAGGGATGTGACTGACGCTCACTCATTGTTTGCTCTCCTGAATCTGTCACAGACATTAAAGCGGTGAGGCCGCAGGACGAACGACAATCTCGCTGACATCCACATCCAGCGGCTGATCCATCGCAAACTGCACTGCACGGCCGATCGCATCCGGTGTAAGGGCAATGGCGCGGTAGGTTTGCATCATCTCGGCAGCACTTCGATCAGTGATGGTGCAGGCAAGCTCGCTTTCAACCACGCCGGGGTGAATACAGGTGACGCGCACATGCCGGCTTTCCTGACGCAACCCTTCAGAAATCGCCCGCACGGCGTATTTGGTCGCGCAATACACCGCGGCGGTCGGCGACACCCTTAGCGCACCGATCGAGGCGATATTGATAATTTGCCCCGCCTGACGCTCGGTCATCACGGGCAGTACGGCAGCGATACCATGCAGCACGCCTTTGATATTCACATCCACCATGCGATCCCACTCATCGACCTTCATGGAGGCCATCGGCGACAGCGGCATAATGCCCGCGTTATTGACGATCACATCCACAGGGCCGAAGGCTTCATTACCTGCATCGACCAGGGCCTGCACCTGCCGGGAATCCGTCACGTCAGTTTCCAGAGCAATCGCCTGGCCGCCCGCAGCAGTAATCTCAGCCACCAGCTGATTCAGGCGCGCCAGACGGCGTGCGCCCAGTACCAGCCGGGCACCGTGTTTTGCCAGCTCACGGGCGATGCCTTCGCCAATGCCACTGGAAGCGCCGGTAATAACGACAACTTTGCCGTTGGGTTGGGTGTTAGCTGTGTTTTGGCTCATGTTTAAGCGTCCTCTTCGACTCAAAGTGACGGGCAAACCTTGCTGCCCCTTAGTGACCCTGAGTAGAGTAAGAACCAGCCTTTGTTTAGAGAACCCAGCGAGAGCTAACGACCTTGGTAAGCAAAACTAACGCAACGCCCGACAAGAATGCCCTCAGTGACTTTGTGATGGTGGCGCAAACCGGCGGCTTTCAGTCTGCCGCCGAGCGGCTGGGCGTCACCCGCTCCGCCGTTAGCCAAAGCATTCGCAAGCTGGAAAATCAGCTCGGTATCACACTGGTTAATCGCACCACACGCAGTGTTAGCCTGACCGAAGCCGGTGAAGCGTTGTATCTGCGTATCGCGCCTGCGCTGGGTGAAGTGAATCAGGCCGTGGAAGATGTTCTGGAGAGTAATCGTCTGCCCCGCGGCAGGTTGCGGCTCGCGGTATCGTCCATCGCCGAGCGCTTTATCAGCGGCGAATTGTTCGCAAGCTTTATGCAGGCTTACCCCGAGGTTGGGCTGGATATCACCATTACCGATGATGAGTTTGATATTGTCGCCAACCACTTTGATGCAGGCGTGCGGCTGGGCGAGGTGATTGAGCAGGACATGATCGCCGTGCCGGTGTCGGCCCCCCAGCGGCAAGTAACGGTTGCCACCCCCGACTACCTTGAGCGCTTTGGAACACCGCAGCATCCGCAGGAGTTACTGGAACACCGCTGCATCGGCTGGCGACCCGCGCCGGATTCAGCACCCTATCGCTGGGAATATGCAGAGAATGGCCGCGAGTTTGATCTGGCCGTGCCGGCCAGCCTCACCACCAACGACATGGGCCTGATGATTCGCACCACACTGGCGGGTGGTGGCATTTCCTTTGGCATGGAAGAAACCTACCGCCCCTATATCGACGCCGGTCAGCTGGTGACCTTGCTGGAGGATTACCTGCCAGGCTTTCCCGGCTTCTATCTCTATTTTCCCAGCCGCCATAACCTCGCCCCGAAACTGCGAGCGTTAATTGAGCATGTGAAATACCGCGCCGGCTAAGTTGGCAGTGTTAATGACAGCGCGGTGCTTACAACAGCCGTAAATTCCCTGCGACTTCACGGCGCAGGCGTTCGGGGACTTCCCACTCCCGCGCCAGTGTCGGCCAGCGAGAAACGCTTTCCACCACGCGGTCGATGACCTCATTGATATAACGCGCGCTAAACGACGGTACGGTCTCCTGAATAGTGAGGATATCGTCCCGGTTAAAATCATCGCGCTTGTTATTGAGGCTCATCCAGTGGCTGTTCACCCAGGGGCTGCCGGGCTTATAGCTGTAAGCCAGGTCATAGGCCGGCGCCAAACGCCAGCGACCGGAGTCTTCCATCAGGAAGCTGAAGTTTTTGGCATGGTCATCATGGTTGCGTGCGACGATGTTAAATACCATACGATGCAATAGCTGTTCTGCATCATGTCGTGGCAGTTTCAGCGCTCGGGCAATGCCGAAAAGCTCGTAATAGGAGTAACTTCCGGGCTTTTTATAATCGACATGCGCAATGCCATTTAAGGTCTGAACATGCTTTTTATGGTTGCCATCGCGGTCAAAGCGCTGCGTCAGGAAGTGGCGGCGATTCCCTTCAGCCAGCAGATGACAAGCCGACATCTCAACGCCCGCCTCCGTCGCCATACGATAGTAAACGTATTCCATAGCACCGTAGCCGAGAGGGTCGCCGAAGGTTTCTGATTGGGCGCTGTGTTCTGAAACGCCATCAAACTTCATCAGGTAATGGGTGAAACCTTCAGGCGCATCGACCTGCCCGGAGCGGGCCTGTGTCAGGTCCTGATTAAACGCCAGCACCGCCTTGGGGCGCGCGCCACCGGCACTCATGCCCACCTGCAATAACTGACGCATGGCATCGGCATCTTCAGAGTGATCCTGCGCCAGCGAGGCTTCAAAGCCGCCACGCTGATCAACCACTTCCTGCGCCATCCGTACCAGTTCGTTGAGCGCCACATCCTGAGAAGCAGCCAGCCCTTTTTGTCGTTTCGACGGAGAGAAGCTCAGTGCGCCCATGCCGCGCTGGCCGGTGTACTGCAAGCGCTGCAGTGGCGAAATATCCGCCGGTTTCCCACCCTGACGGGCAATCCAGGCATTCAGCACCGCGTTACCAAAGTCGTCCGGCAGAGCATCGGCGATCATACCCGGCAGGCCCTTAAAGGTTTCCCAATTGAGATGACCAAACTGGAATATCCGGCCTTGCTGTGCCTGTTCAATCGGCATCATCAGCGGCGCCATATCCAGCCCTTTGCGCAGAAATGCAGGCTCAAACTGAAAGGCGCCCTGTCCGGTTTCCGTGTTAAAGGTCACCGCGCCGATACTGTCACCGGCGTACCTGACCGAGACAACTTCCATCACCATGAGCTGTCCTCGCTGGCGGAGTCTTGATCCTGTGAATGGCCGCGAGATCCGGTGGCACGCTGGCGGCGCTGCCCCTGCAGTTTGGCCAACTGAATCGGAGAAATACCAACCGGCGGCAGAAACTGATCGAGCTGATCCACCAAACCCAGCACCGACAAAATGCCAACCACCGTTACCAGTGTGGCTTCGCCTTTTTCTGCGTTAGCAACCAGACGGCGATCCGCGCCGATCTGCTCGGCAACATCCGCCTGAGTGAGATTTCTGTTCAGCCGAGCCTGACGCAAACGCTCGCCCAGCAAGCGCTGGATCTGCTCCACGGGCATTCCGTTTTTAATGGGCTGGTCTGACATGGTGTCTCCCTCTCAGAACGCGACAGGATTAACAAAAACCCTTTCTCTATTAATGATCAATAAAACGTACATAGATTTTAAAAATCAATTCTATGCTCACTATAGCGATCATTATAGGACATTAAAAATAAATATTTAAATGATCATTAATACGTACACAAATTCAAAATAAAGAGATAATGAACATTATAACGCACTTTATAAAACTATAGAAAAACCACTCTTTTGCCGAGATTCTCCCCTTGCAGCACACCGATTAATGCCTCAGGAATCGCCGCGAGACCGCCTTTTACGACATCCAGTCGCCACGCCATCTGCATCAGCAGTGCAGGCATTTCCTGGCGGAATTGAGGCAGTAGCTCGTAATAATGTGGCGCAACAAAGGGCGTGACGCTGACGCCTCGTCGCTGAAGTTCCGAGAGATTCGCCGGTGCCTGCCTTGGATTGGCCGTTTGATACTGGCTTACCAACCCGCAGACCACCACGCGCCCGCCTTGCTGCATAAGTCGATTGGCACTGGCGAAGACCTCTCCGCCAATCATTTCCATATTGAGGCTAATACCCTCAGGTGCTGCGGCGCGTAGCTCTGTTTCAAAATCAGGCTGCCGGTGATCCAGCACCGTGGCAAAGTCTAAACGGCTCAGCCACTGGCGCTTATCTTCACGGCCTGCGGCGACAATGACTCGCGCGCCACGGAGTCTGGCGATCTGCGCGATAAGTGATCCCACCGCACCCGCCGCAGCACACACCAGTACCGTATCGCCCGCTTCCGGCTGGCCGAGATGACAGGCCAGCCAGGCGGTAAAACCCGTCATGCCAAGGGGATGAAGGTATGCCTGAGCCTCCGCATTGTCAGGAATACGCAGAAGCTGATCCGCAGGGACAAGGCTCTGACTCTGCATGGGTAAGTGCCCTGCCACCAGGCAACCCACCGGCAAGATGTCTGAGCCTGACGCCATCACGCGGGCCAATGACCAGCCCGACAACACCGAACCTGCCTGCCAGCGGTCAATATACCCGTAACCCTGCGGCTGCATGCGGGTGCGCATATACGGGTCAACACTGAAGGCCAACGGCTCAAGCAACACCTGCCCGGCGTCCAGCGTTGGTGAAGGGCGATTCACGGACACCAACTCGCAGTCAGTCGGCTTAAGCTCACCGTCGGGAAGGCAGCGCAGACGAAGCTGTTGCACAGCGGTGATGCCATCGGCCATGGAGTTAGAGCTTATCGACAAGGGAGAAAGCGTCGATAACCCAGAAAGAGTCTGATCAGAAGTCATAAGCGGCTCATAGACGGCACGTAGACGACGGTAAGGAGGTCGATTATTCCAGCTTAGGGCTCATAGGTCATTGCCGGTTTCCCACTCGGATCAAGCAATCCATTACCTCACATTCAGGAAAGAGTGCATCCCACTAGCGCCAATTTATCAGGCAATCAACACGGAGTAGCCTTGGTACCAGATCCGCTGGACACACACCCTCGCCCGTCCGGTGCTTTACCGTTTTTCCGGCGATTCATGCTGACACAGGTATGACCATGACTGCACACACCAAAGATCAACTCATCACTGAACCCTCAACCGGCCTGCAGTACCGCGTACTGCAGCAGCCAGCGCATGCACTGGGTCGATTGATTCTGATGCACGGTGTCGGCGGTAATGAAAGCAACTTTGATAGCATCGTTGGATTGCTGGATAGCCGTCTTGAGGTGCTGAGTGTTCGCGGGCCACTCACGCTGCGCCCCGGCAGCTTTGCCTGGTTTGTCGTCAACTTTGGTGCCAATGGCCCGGTGATTGACGAAGCTCAGGCGGAACAGGCACGGCTGAAAATCCTTGGTTTTATTGATGCCCTGCAAGACGTGAGTCCGCTGCCCACAGCGGTGTCCGGCTTTAGTCAGGGCAGCATTATGAGCGCCAGCGCAGGCCTGACCGCACCTGAAAAAATCGCCGCCGTTGGGTTGATCAGCGGCCGGATTCTGCCGGAGATCGCGCCACACCTGCCGAAAATTGAACCGCATACGGCGGCGTCGAATGCCCTGCTGAAACTGCCCGTCTTTATTGCCCATGGCGAGCAGGACGCCACCTTGCCGATTTTCTGGGCTGAGCGCGCCACCAGCATGCTGACAGAGCTGGGAGTCCCCCATCAGTTCAAACGTTATTCCCACGGTCATGAGATTTCTGCCCGCGTCATACAGGACTTCAACGCCTGGCTGGTCACACAGCTTGAAAACCTCTGACAACACACTGAAAGAGGTGCATTCCTGCCACAGCTGATAGGATGGAATTTTTTCGCCCTGCGGGGGTCAAAGTCAGGGGCAGCACGCCCCGGACCAGAGAGACAGGAAGCCTATGCACCCAATGAATATGAAGCGACTGACCAGACATAGCCTGCTTAGCCTTGGCGCGACCCTCGTGTTAGCCAGCGGCGTGGCGACAGCAGCGGATGACCTGCCCGCCCCCATCAAGAACCTGCAGGCACAGGGCGTGGAGATCAAAGGCCAGTTTGATGCCCCCGGCGGTGTTCAGGGCTATGCCATCAGCAACCGCGGTCAGGGCTATACCGCCTATGTCACCGGCGACAAACAGCACGTCATTGTCGGCACCATGCTGGATGCAGAGGGTAATGACCTGTCCACCCCGGCGCTGTCGAAACTGGTCGACGGCCCGGCCAATGTCGCCCTCTGGGGAGATATCGAAAAAAGCCACTGGGTTCGTGAAGGCAAGGAAGATGCTCCCCGCATCGTGTACGTGTTCAGCGACCCTAACTGCGGTTTCTGCCAGCGCTTCTGGCGTGATGCTCAGCCCTGGGTCGAAGCCGGCAAGGTGCAGCTGCGCCATATTATGGTCGGTGTGATCAAGCCACAGTCTGCCGCCCAGTCTGCCGCGCTGCTGAACTCGAAAGATCCTGGCCTGGCGATTGCCAAACACTTTGGCACCGGTCAGCAGCCCACGGACTACAGCGATGAGAACATGCAGTGGGTGATCAAAAACACCAATATGATGCGTGAGCACAACCTCAACTACACGCCGGTGATTCTCTACAAGGAAGGTGATGATGTGCAGCGCGTCGATGGCTCACCCACCGCCGACAAGCTGACCGAGATCATGGGCAGCGAAAAGCCGAGCTGATCACAGCGATAAGCCAAAAAACGTAAGCGATGATCCCAACAAAAAAGCCAGCACACTCTGCTGGCTTTTTATTCGTGCTATTTGCCTCGATGCTTAATCAAGCAAGGCGGCAAGCACCCGGCCCATTTCCGCATCACAGCGGTGGAAGGTTTCATCAGGCACATTCAGCATCGCCTCGGCGGTTTGAATATACGCGCCCTGCTCTGCCAGCTCCTCCCCTTCATGGGCAATCATCTTCTCAAGCGAAGGACGGTCCAGCTCCAGGTGAAACTGAAAACCCAGCACCTTTTCGCCCAGGCGAAACCCCTGATTGGCACACACCTCGGTGGAACCCAGCAGCACTGCGCCCGCAGGAATGGAGAAGGTCTCGTTATGCCAGTGCATCACAGTGATGCCCTGCGGCAGCTGATAACCCGCCTCGTCAGCGCCCGCGGTGGATGAAAGCGCAAACCAGCCAATTTCGGTGGCTTTACCCGCGTTGACGGTCGCGTTCTGAGTGACGGCGATCAGCTGCGCCCCCAGACAAATCCCCAGCGCAGGCTTACCCAAGGCAAGGTACTCGGCAATAAAGGCTTTCTCCGGCACCAGCCAGGGCAACGTGGCTTCATCATGCACACTCATCGGCCCACCCAGAATAATCAGAAAATCAGGCTCACTGGCCGGCGGCAGCGGTTCGTTATCAAAAAGGCGGGTGTAATGAAAATGGGCGCCGCGCTCAGCTAACCAATGGCGCATATTGCCAATGTCTTCAAACGGCGCGTGTTGCAGAACCTGTACGTGCATAAGGGTTTCCCAATCAGGCAAATGAGGTTGATACCGGGGTAGTTTGGCTCATCAGCAAATGTTCCAGATCTTTAAGGGCCGCCGCAGCGGTAGCCATCGGGCTGGTGCGCGCCATGGCCTGAACCTCGCCCATGGTATCCGTGGTGACGCTGACTGCTTTCATTCCCGCACCCACCAGCGCGAAAGGATGATCCTGCGGGTACAGCGCTAACTCAACGCGGGCACAAGCTGCCTGCGAATCGGCAGACTTCTCAATAATGCCAACCAGTTTAGGGACCAGACTCGCCTGCTGCCACTGCCGAATCATGGCGGGGGTAGTCCCCATCAAACCCTGCACGGAGACATCGGCCAGGGTTAAACCAGCATTCATTCCGGCATTGGCGAGAATCAGGGTTTTGCAGGCGGTATCCCAGCCCTCAAGGTCAAAGCGTGGGTCCGGCTCTGCCATGCCAAGTTGCTGCGCAAGGCTGATTGCCTCCTCCAGCGCCATGCTTTCCATCATTTTGCTGAGCACAAAGTTGGAGGTCGCGGTAAGAATGCCTTCCAGCCGCTCAATCTGGCAGCCCGCTAGGTTATAACGCAGCAAATCCAGCGTAGGCAGCGCCGCCGCCGTTGCTCCGCTGATGCCTAAAAAGCAGTGATGCGCTTTCGCCAGCGCGGCCAGCTCGGGATAAGCCACCACCAAAGCCCCTTTGGAAATGCTGATACCGTGGCAACCGCCGGACAGCGCTGCGCGCAGGTAGCCAAGTCCGGCACCGCCGGTGGTAAAGTCGGTCGGGCTGGCTTCAATCAGCACATTCGCCCGGGCCTGAGCAAGCCACGCCTCGCCGGTCAGACCGTCCTGAGCCAAGGCTTCGTAGTTATCGACCGTCAGGCCATCGTCCGCCACTGCACCCTGGCGTGAACCGCAAGCCGCCACGAGCCGGACATCCACACCATAGCGCTGCCGGTAATGCGCTCGCCGCTCAACAAGCAGGCTTGCCACCTGCCTGCCAATGCTGCCAAAACCACTGATCGCTACCCGAAACTGCTGCATCACCCCTCCCGACATCGGCGATATTGCTTGAGTGATGCCAGTATCAGACAAAATAAAATGATTTAAAAACGAGGATTATTGGTGTCGAGCAAGATAAATTTTGATTATTACCGAGTAGCTGACTTTTGCCTTTCTCTAATGAAATCAATATCCGGCCAATAATTCTTATTTGAAGGAAGACGTAAGCGGTCTAACCCAGAGATTTCACTCTTTGCAAATTGCAGCTGCTTTTTTGAACGAACTTTTCCTTCATTAAGCTCTATTTTTAAATTTTCATTCACAATCAATATATCAGCATCAAATAATTTATGATGATTTGCGCAAAGCAATAGCCCATTACTGGGCAATATTCGTTCTTCAGAACTACTCTTCTCCCACGACTTTATGTGCGCTGCTTCAAGATAATTTTCAAGACAGCCTCCACAAAAAGCACATTCGCCTTTGTACGTTTTAAGTAAAATTTTTCTAAAAAGTAATTGAGATACCCCACGTTGCTTTACGTATTTAGAGATATCTTTAATTTCTTTAGAAGAGTTTAAATAATCCTTAATCAATCCATCGATAGACTCATCTGCATCAAACTCTGCAAATGGATTAACTAGATTATTCCAAGGAAAATCATAGACATTATCTTTTAACACATTGATTTCATTTAAATTAAAATCTTCCATCTGGAGACCACGTCCTGGCCTTTCAAAGCTCTTGTTGATAACTAATATCGTTAACGGTGGTAGACTCTGTATCTCGCAGAACTGTTTTATTGGGTCTAAAAAATGTCCAACTCCATACGCAATTCCTCCAATCAATGAAGCAATATCTTGATAGTAAAGAGTTGCTTTAGGTCTGGTCTGGGCACACCTCACTAATTCATCCCAAATAAGACGTGCTTTATATTCCCGACTTGCGTTCATTAATTTGCTCCTTCGATAAATTTCATCACCACAACTCCACCCCAAAGCGCTTTAACACCGCCGCTAATCCCACAAAGCAGATAAACGTCAGTACACAGCTAGCGAGTAGCGACAGCCAGAAGCCGAAGCGCTGCATCATCATCGGGAAGAATAAAAACATGGGTAAGGTCGGCAACACGTACCAGAAGGTATACCAGGCGTGATTGGCAATTTTGGCGGCGGGTTGCTGCTCGATATAAAGCCAGACCAGCGTGAGAACGGTCACCAGTGGCAGTGAGGCGACCAGTGCGCCGAGACGGTCGCTGCGCTTGGCCAGTTCTGAGATAACGACCACCATCAGCGCGGTGATCAGGTATTTCACAATCAGAGAGTTCATCGGCGTTATCCGAAGTGCGGGAGTCACACCGACGATACCCCAGCACTTCAGAAAAAACAGCAGGCGACATGGCAAGATACCTTCAGCCACCTCCGGGCAAGAGTGCTAGGTGCTCTTACGCGGGTCGCCATCGACAAACTGCTGCACCAGACTCATGCCAAACATGGAAGCCGCCTTGCGTGAGGCAAAGGCAAAGTTACCGGAGTTAAGTTCTGGAAAGCCGTCGATAAACACCACGACCTGATTGAACTCATTCTTGATTCGCGTCTGACGACCGACGATCTGATACTTTCTGCCGCGATAGGTGCCTGAGCTGAGCACATCCCCGGAGCCAAATAAGTGGCGCATTACTTTCCTCCATGAAGCCGTTTTTATTGTTTTGCTTCTGACCAACCGTGGCCGAATTACCCTGTATAGCTCAACACCGGGGTATTAAACAACAGCATGACATAGATGGAAACAAGTCATGAAAACCAGCAGTGACGGGCACTGTAGCGCAGCATGAAGATAAGTTTCGATAGATGAAACGCAAAATGGAGTGGGTAGAGAATGTAAGAGGTTGGTGAAACCGGACAAGGGGCGCTTTTTGGTATTAAACGCCCGGTTGAGTACACTGCCCTTTGGGAGGATCGACAACATTATTCAATGAACTCTGGAAATCCAACATGCGGTATGCGCAAACCATATTATTCAAAGCTTTGGAACAGAGCATGATGAATTATCGTTTATCCATTAGTTCATTAATATCCCATGAAATAGATCGCCTTTTTAATATCTAACAAGAGAAGATGATATTTTGGCTCAATAGAATAAAAATTAACTCCAAATAATACTTTACTCTGACATAACTTTATCAATCTTATAATTACAATAACCACAAAAAATACTATCGGATAGTTCTTCTGCTGGAATATTGCTTCCACATCCTGCACACTGATGATTTGCGGAACCACCACATGAAACACAAACACCTTCATGGACAATATATACGCCAATGCCACATAAAGGGCAATCAACGACTGGTATATCGCCTCCATCCTTTAAAGCTAAATAAGTTGCGCCTGCATAATATTCATTCACGGCGTCATTCACAATCTCGTCATATTGAAGTTCATTTTCACATGCACGACATTTAAATACACATCTTGCATCATCGAATTCTAGCAAATCTGAACCACACTCACTGCAATTATATTCTCTTAATGCGTGAAATATCTCATCAGTATAATAACTAAGCTGTTCCAACGTTAAATCACACTTTTGTTTTTCCTTTAGATAAACTTCATTCACTTCTACCAAAATCTTCCATGATTTATCCCCAAGCAGAGATTTAGGATCTTTATTAAGTTCATCAACGATGAAGTCTCTAATAATAATAAATGAATCAGAAATCATTTTCTTAACAGCATCTCTTTTCAGAGTGCTATGATAATGCTCTATATCATTCCTGTATTTATTTATATTATCGAGGCGTTTCCAATCCACTGATATTTTCAAGGATTCAAAACGCTCCTTAATATTTTGCACGTCAACAGTTTTCTTTCCTCGACCTATCCATTTGATCACTCCAGCCTCATCAGTTTCTGGTAAAATTTTTTGTTTAATTAGAGCCTCATCAGAACCTTGAGGACTTATCTCACAGAGCTTTGCTTTAAACAAAAGCAAGATTCCAGAAAATATATTTCTGGTCGCAGAAATTATTCTTCTATCATCAGTGGATTCAAAATCTTCTAAACCAATAGCAATTGAATCTAATGCATTATTGAGAATACTCATATTTATCCTCGATCATTCTATTCATATAAAATTGAGAAAATATATAAAACTATATACTGATAAAAAAACAGAAATAAACGTAACATTTTTAGCAGCGTCATACACGAGATGCAAGCCTGAGAAAACGTACTTTCAGCAACTACCGAACAAAAATCCGTTATCAATCAATAGGCAGGGAAAAGCAATAAATGCTGTGGCGTAGGATTACCACAAGTCGAGGTACAGCGAGAGCGGAGATCTAAAGGACTACTTCCCCCTGATCATCAGGCGCGTGGATGAATCACGCTGGGAAAACGCGTAAGGCTGTATCAGAAGTGAAGCTGGTTATTTTCAGGCCACCTCTTTCAGGCAACCAAGGCTTCAAGTTCGGACTCATCCACCAGCTCTTCAACAATATGCTTGGCGAAGTCGAGGGCTTCTTCTTTGGAGTCAAAGGAGAGGGAATCGCTGGTCATCAAAGGCAGGCCTTCGACGGCGATGTAAAGCTGGCTCAAGGTGCGTGGCGCGATAACGATATAAAGCTTTTCTTTATAACGACCACTGCCGATACGCAGGCTTTGAACTGGAAAAGAGGTGGTCATATAAATACTCCCCGGAGTCACCTGACTGCATCCTGCCGCCCGGTGTTTGCGCTTCACCCGTAAGAACCCATGTTCCTACTTTCATGCTGGCGCAGCATATTCATATATATGTTTGTGGGACGATCCTGGATCACAGTTCCAAAAAAATTTTTATCGCGTGTGAGCGCCTTATACCGCGAGAGGTAAAACGCCACCCCCCGCGGAAGCAGAATGGCGTTGAGGACATCATAAAGGATCAGGCGGGTTTGACACTGACGGTCGATTGCGTCGCCGCCTTGTAGCGCTTGGGCTGGTAGAACATCACCACGTTGCCGCCGAGAATCAGCGCCAGTCCGATAAAGGCTGACGCACTCCAGACATAGCCTTCAAACAGGGTGGAAATGGTCAGCGCAACGATGGGGAAAAGTACCGTGGCATAGGCGGCCTGCCCTGCCCCGATTCGCCCCACCAGCGCAAAGTAAGTGCCAAAGGCAATGACCGAACCAAATACCGAGAGGTACACCAGCGCACCCCAATACACCGGACGCGGGTCGATGGCAAAGCTCTGGCCCTGCAGCAGAATCACCACCAGCATGGTCAGCGCACCGTAGGTCATGGCGTAAGCATTGCTGGAGAGCAGATCCCGCCCGGCACGCTGGTGGCGCGCGCTGATCATATTGCCGAGGGAAAACCCATAGGTGCCAAGGAGGCAGAGGCCGATACCCAGCAGCACTTGCGGTTGCATATCTGCAGGGTTGAGGTCACGCCAGAACAGGCAGATGATCCCGATCAGCCCCAGAGCATTGGCACACATCAGCTTGCGGGTAATGCGCTGGCCGAGGAAGAACACGCCGTTCAGCGCATTAAAGAGAATCGCCATGGAGAACAGCACGGACTCAAGACCGCTGTTGATGTAGTGGTTGGCGACATAGAAACAGTAGAAGTTAAAGCAGAACACGCACATGCCCTGCAACACACAGAGGCCATGCTCGCGCAGGGTGAAAGGCTTGAGCCTGCCGCTTACCCGCAGCACCGCCAGCAATACCACGGCCGCCAGCAAAAAGCGGTAAAACACCGAGACCGGAGCCGCCACCTCGCCGGTTTGGGCGCTGATGGCAATCCAGGTGGTACCCCAGATCAGAACGGTCGCAACGTAGAGTAAAAGTGTCATCAGGCAAGCCTCGACAAGGTGGAATATCAACACAACGGAATAACGCCATTATGCCGACTCCGCATCCATGAGACTTTTACAAAACCGCGGCGAGTTGCACATTCTTGCGGTTATTTGGCGAAGACGCCGCACAAGCCTTGGTCATTAAAGTCAGGCTGGGTAAGATAACCCTTCGCCTAACTGACCTTTGCTCACTCTGGTGGATTGAACGACCGTGGACAGCCGCTATCAGGTTCTTGAGGAACTCAAACAGCACCGCACCCAACTGCGCGACAGCGCCCTGCTGAGTAACGGCATCGGGCTGGCATCCTGGTATAACGATCAGGATCTGGTTGCCCTTGAACAGGTGAGCCACCACACCCTCAGCATGTACGTGGCCGATGGTTACGAGAGCTACATGAAAACCCGTGGGGGTTGGAAGAACGGCGGCGGGCCGGGGCGTATGTGCCTGATGCCGAAGGGCTATGACTCGACCTGGAATATCAAAGGCCCGCTGACCTTTGTCCACTTCTACTTTACCGATCAGCACCTCTCGGATATCGCCGAGAAAACCTGGGACAAGCGCCCTTCCTCCTTCACGCTGGATGAACGGATTTTCGCTGAAGATCCGCAAATCACCCTGCTCTATCGCCAGTTTTTGCTGGCCTGTGACTGGGGCGATAAAGCCGACCAGTTACTGCTGAGTAGTACCTCATCGCTGATGCTCACCCACATGGCGCGTCAATACCTGCATTGCCAGTGGGAGCTGCCACGCATCACCGGCGGACTGGCACCATTTCAGCTGGCACGGGTGCGGGAGTTTATTGATGCTCATCTTGATCAGCCCTTGCTGCTGTCTGATCTTGCCGAGCAGGCAGGCTTGAGTGACTACCACTTCGCGCGGATGTTCAAACAAAGCCAGGGCCTAGCGCCCCACCAGTATGTGATGGCGACACGCCTTGCCCGCGCAGAACAACTGCTGATCACCACCGAACAAAGCCTGAGCGATATTGCCCTTAACTGTGGTTTTAGCTCCTCCAGCCATTTTTCAAACCGCTTCCGCCAGCATTTCGGCACCAGCCCGTCACAGCGGCGCAGCGCTTTGGTCTAGAAAGCGCTTTGGGGCGGGCGCAAACTATTCCGAGCAGCACTCCGAATGCGATGTTTCTGCGTCTGACTACTTTCAACGCGGCCTAACCTCATCCATTCATGTCTCTCATTCATAGAAGCTAGGCTTTTACCCGCCTTATTCTCATAAGACCTTCCCCCATAAACTTCTCTTCATCACGTTAATGGATTAACGCCCCCGCTGTTGTCGCGTTGGTTACCTCTTTCTGGCAACTGACCTTACAGCCACACCGTTGAAGATACTGATAGCACCATGAACCTGATCGAAAATACCTTTTTTGAAGGCGAACGCGCCTGCTTTGCCGCTCACGATACCCGCTTTGAAAATGTGAAGTTTTACCCCGGTGAATCCGCCATTAAGCACACCAGAAACGTACAGGCCTCTGGCTGTGAGTTCATGGGCAAGTACCCGTTCTGGCACGATGAGAATGTGCTGATTGAGAACTGCCTTTTTACCGTGTATGCCCGCGCCGCGATCTGGTACACCCGCAATCTGCACATGCGTAACACCCGTGTGGAAGCGCCAAAGATGTTCCGCGAGATGGACGGGCTGGTGCTGGAAAACGTGCAGCTCCCCAATGCCGAGGAATGCTGCTGGAACTGTCGTGATGTTCTCTTTCGCAATGTCAGCATTCAGAAAGGCGACTACTTGCTGATGAATGGCCAGAACATTGAAGCCGAACACTTCTCCCTGCAGGGCAATTACAGCTTTCAGGATGCCCGCAATGTCATCATCCGCAACGCTCATCTCGACTCCAAGGATGCCTTCTGGGGTTCAGAGAACGTCACGGTGTATGACTCGGTACTCGATGGCGAATACCTCGGCTGGCATTCCACCAACCTGCGACTGGTGAACTGCACCATTCGTGGCAGTCAGCCTCTGTGTTATGCCAAAAATCTGGTCATGGAAAACTGCATCATGGAGAACACGGACCTGTGCTTTGAATACAGCACGATCGATGTCGATATCACCAGTGACATCATCAGCATCAAGAACCCGGAGGGCGGCATTATTCGGGCGAACGCCATTGGTCACGTCATTCTGGATGAAGCGTTTATTAGCCCTGAACTGACCAGAGTCCAGCTTAAAGCATCCAACGCAGAGGCAGCAGTCGAGGCGAATGCCTGATGGCTGGCGTTAACACACCCTTCGATGCTGTGCCGGAGCGTCGCGGTACCCATAGCGTGAAGTGGGATAGCGCCGCCAATGGGAATGTGCTGCCGCTGTGGGTTGCGGATATGGACTTCACCACCGCACCTGCCATTACCGAGGCGCTGGTACAACGTGCCAGGCATGGCATTTTTGGTTATACCCGCGTGCCGGAGAGCTTCTTTACCGCTTTCACGAACTGGCTCAGGCGGCGCCATGCTCTTTCGGTAACGTCCGAGGCGCTGCTCTACACCACCGGCGTCGTTCCTGCTCTCTCCGCCATTATTCAGGCCCTGAGTATTCCGGGGGATGGCGTCATCGTCCCTAGCCCGGCATACAACTGCTTTTTCTCCTCGATCCGTAATAGCGGCTGCACTCTGGTAAGCAGCCCTCTCAAAGAGGAAAACGGTCATTACGGCTTTGATTTTGAGGATCTGGCCAGCAAGGTCGCAGAGCCGAAAAACACCCTGCTGCTGTTGTGTAATCCGCATAATCCGGTGGGTCGTAGCTGGACAGAAGCTGAGCTTCGCCAGCTCGGCGAGTTGTGTTTCGCTCACAACGTCACGGTGATCTCCGATGAGATTCACTGCGACCTGACGATGCCCGGTTTTACCCATGTGCCCTTTGCCTCCCTGGGCGAGGCATTTATGCAGCACTCCGTCAGCTGCTTTTCACCGAGTAAAGCCTTCAATCTCGCCGGTTTGCAGGTCGCGACGATTCTTGCCGCCGACCCGGAAACCCGTCGGCGCATCGACCGCCGTCTCAATATTAATGAAGTCTGTGAGATCAGCCCTTTTGCCGTGACAGCAGTGGAAGCCGCCTATAACGAAGGCGAAGTCTGGCTGGATGCCTTACGCGGCTATCTTGATGAGAATTATCAGGCACTAAAACGTTTCATCGAAACGCATTTGCCGCAACTCAAAGTGACTCCGCTGCAGGCAACCTATCTGGTCTGGATTGACTGTCGGGCGTTATCGGTCACTAGCCAGACACTTGCCCGTTCTCTTTATGACGATCATGGGCTCTGGATCAACGAAGGCACGGTTTACGGCCCAGAGGGGGATGGCTTTATCCGAATCAACATCGCCACCTCCCGCGCCCGACTGGACGATGCGCTGTCCCGTCTTTTTGCCGCACTGGTCAATGAACCACCACCGGCATGACCCCTTTCTTAGTCATCAATAAACCCTCTGCACAGAAGGATATTTCCCCATGTCTGTTACCTATGATTTTTCCAACAAAGTCGCGCTGGTCACTGGTGCCGCCTCCGGAATGGGCTTTGCCACAGCCAAAGCCTTTGCTGAATCCGGTGCCAGTGTGGCTCTGTCTGACATCAACGCCGAAGCCCTCAATAGCGCGGTGGAATCCCTGAAAGGGATTAATCCCAATGTCGCGGGTTTTGTGTGTGATGTGGCGGATGAACCCCAGGTCGCGCAGCTGATTAAAGATATTGTCAGCCGTTTTGGCCGTCTGGATATCGCCTTTAACAATGCCGGCATTCAGGTGCCTGCGTGCGATGCCGCCGATGAGCCGGTTGAAGCCTTTGACAAGGTCAATGCCATCAACCTGCGTGGCGTGTGGGCTTGCCAGAAGTATGAACTGCAACAAATGCGCGATCAGGGCGAAGGCGTGATTGTGAACTGCTCCTCCACCGGCGGTCTGGTCGGTTTGGCAAAACTGGCGTCTTACCATGCCTCCAAACACGGTGTGATTGGCATGACCAAAAGCGCCGCGCTGGAATATGCTCCTCGTGGTATTCGCATCAACGCGGTATGCCCCGGCGCCATCGATACGCCCATGGTGGCGGATATGCTGAAAAAAGGCGCATTGACCGATGAAATGATTGCTGCCGCGCAACCTATTGGTCGTTTGGGCAGACCCGAGGAAATCGCTGCCGCTGTGCTCTGGCTGTCCAGCCCTGGCGCGTCTTTCCTGGTGGGCCATGCGCTGGCCGTGGATGGTGGTTTTACCGCTCACTAAGCCATTAGTGCATGACCACTTCCTGAACAAAAAGCAGGGACAAGCAGAGCTACTGTGTTAGTTAGAAAGCTGCTGTCTCTGCTTTTCTTGTTATCACCATAGCGCTGTGCTCATCAAAAAAACCGGTGTCGAAGCATCACTCTCCTGAGTGGCTATTACTCACATCAGTCACGCTCTGACGCCCCATTCATGAGCCAGCATCATAATTGCTACTCTCCGGTCAGCGTTGTCCCGGATGGCAATCCTCCGCATGCTAAATGCTTCCTTAATTTCATGTTTAACGATGAAAGAGGCATGTGCCATGCAGGCGTTATTCAAACCCCATTGCTCGTTTAGGCTTGGTGCCGTAGTGATCGCGACGGTGTTATCCGTCAGTACTGTGCAGGCTGAAACCAGTGCGTCCGAAAATGCCTCCGCTGCCGCCAATACCCAGGTGCAATTTCCTGCTAACCCGACTGCAGGCGCCCATTACGCCACCGTCACCCGTGGCAGTACCCGTGAAGAGCTTTACACCAGTCACGAAGCCATTGCAGCGGCCAGGGCTGGAGAACCCTTGCCCAATGGCACCACCATTGTGCTGGAGGATTTTCGCGACGATACGCTCTTTCGCTACGTCATTATGGAAAAGCAGGCAGGTTTTGGTGAACAGGTTCCTGAGCACCAACGCACCGGCGACTGGCTATTTCGGGAGTTTGCCCCCGATGGCACGCCCAACGCCTCCGTTGATGGCTCTCGCTGTATGAGCTGCCACCAGTCCCAGTCCGCTAATGACTTCGTTTTCACACTTGATCGCATGAAGGCCTATTCGGACTGACCTGCAACCGCTTCTTATCCCGTCTCCCCAGTTTTCACTCACCCTTCGTAAAAGGAAGTTTCGATGAAAATCACCACCACTGCCGCCCTCTTGCTATCCCTGGGCCTGTCCGGTCAAACCTTTGCAGCAGACAAGCCGGATCTTGCCAAGGTGTCACCGGCCCTTGAGCACTATCAGCAGCAGCTACAAAACGAAGTGTGGAAGCGCGAGGCTCTGTCACCCCGCGATCGCAGTATCGCCACACTGGCGGCAATGATTGCCCGTGATCAGGCTGCTGAGCTGCCTGCGGCGATTCGAACAGCGCTTGATAATGGTGTGAAACCGGCAGAAATCTCCGAAACCATTACTCATCTGGCGTTCTATTCCGGCTGGGGTAATGCCATGGATGCGGCGCGCGCAGCGCAAACGGTATACGAAGAGAAAGGTATTGGGGCGGATCAGCTGCCCGAGGTTGATCCTCAGAAACTGCCACTGGATAAGGAAAAAGAGGAGCAGCGTCAGCAATTTGTTGAGGAACGTTTTGGCAAGGTCGCTCCCGGTGTCACTCACTACACCACCGAGCTACTGTTCCTCGACTTGTGGCTACGCCCGGCGCTGGCGCCGCGTGATCGCAGTCTGGTCACCGTCAGCGCACTGGTCGCCGCCGGTAAAGTCGAGCAGGTGCCCTTCCACCTGAATCGCGCTATGGATAATGGCCTAAAGCAAAGTGAAGCTTCCGAACTCCTGACCCATCTGGCCTTCTACGCTGGCTGGCCTAATGTGTTCTCAGCCCTGCCGGTCTTCAAGAAAGTCTTTGAAGAGCGTACTGCGGGTTAAAGCCAATACACCGTTGATAAAAAGGGAATCCCACGGATTCCCTTTGCAAATGGAACACTACTTACTTCAGGCAAATGCACCCTTGAAGAAGCTTTGTAGTTTATCGAAGGGAATCAGGTCGGTTTTATCGTACAGATCAACATGATTGGAGCCTTCAACGATATACAGCTCTTTGGGCTCGGCCGCCTGAGTGAAGATATCCTCACTGAAATAGCGGGAGTGAGCTTCATCACCCATGATGAGGAGCACTGGGCGCGGAGCAATCCAGGCCAGCTTGTCCAGCAGCGGGAAGTTCATAAAGCTCAGCGATGAGGTTTTAGTGAACTGGGTGCTGGAGTTGGGGTGGTAGCCCCGTGGACGGGAGTAAAACTCGCCAAATTCACGGCCAATGGGATGAGTTTCTTCGGTAATTTCAAGGGGCGCACCACGATCTGCCAACGCAGGACGGCCATCCTTGAATTCCACCCAGCGCTGCTCGGCCAGGGTTTCCAGCAGTGCTTTACGGCTGTCGTCATCCAGCGAACCGCCAAAGCCTTCCGCATGCATACGGGAAATATCGTACATGCTCACCGTAGCCACTGCCTTGATGCGCGGATCAACCTGCGCAGCACTCAAACCAAAACCACCAGAGCCACAAATACCGATCACACCCAGTTGGTCGCGGTTAATGCCGGGATAGGTACCCAGAAAATCGATACCGGCGTGGAAGTCTTCCACGAATACCTCGGGCGAAGACAGACGGCGCACATCACCTTCGGAGTCGCCGTTGTAGGATGGGTCAAACGTCAGCACAGCAAAACCGCGTTTAGCCAGTTCATTGGCGTAAATACCGGGGCCCTGCTGCTTTACGCCACCATAAGGCGCCCCGACGATCAGACCGGGCAGTGCGCTGTGCTCATTGGCATTTCTGGGCAGGTAAAGATCACCGCTCAGGGTAATACCGAAACGTGTTGGGTAACTGACAGGTGTGCGCGTTACCTCAGGGCTAAGAGTAAAAATATAGTTATCCATAGGGAGCTCAGTTCATGTCAGAAAATGTCATCAGTGAAAGCCTCCCTCACCGCCCGAAATCAGAGTACGAACGGTAAGGCAGACAAGCGAAGGGGCTTAGTCCTTCTTCACTTCTTTGGCGAGGTACACCTCATCCGTCACAGGCTCCATCCATTCAACAGGAGAACCGTTTTGCGATTCCTGCATGGCAACGTGCTGCATGGCGGTTTTGTCGGTGGCACCGTGCCAATGACGGCGGCCGCAGTTACACCAGATCAGGTCACCCGCGCGGATTTCAGTTTTAGGGCCGCCTTCACACTGAGTCCAGCCCACACCGTCAGTCACCAAAAGTACCTGACCCACCGGATGGGTGTGCCAGTTGGTGCGCGCACCGGGGGCAAAGTTCACTACCGCCATTCCCAGGCGCGAAGGTTCAGGTGCAGTAAACATCTTGTCGATACGAACCTCCCCAGTGAACCAGTCTGTCGGGCCCTTAATGGCTTCATTGTCGCTGGCACGCTGCACAATCATGTCGAGGGATGCTTTATCGATATCGCTCATAACAACCTCCTGAGGTCATAAGTGGGGATCCATCATTAGTACGATTTTTACTCTAACAAAGACTTATTAGGCCGATTAGATGTAGAATTCTTAAATCGGCATTAAGCAGAGCTTTATAATCATGAGTTACAGTCTGGATGAACTGGCCACGTTCGTGACGGTTGGTCGTGAGGGGAATTTCACTCGCGCAGCGGCTCATCTGGGCGTCTCGACCTCCGCCGTGAGCCAGACCGTGCGATCACTGGAAGAAAAACTGGGTGTCCGTTTACTGACACGTACGACCCGCAGCGTCGCCCGAACTGAAGCAGGCGAACGCCTGTTACGGGGGATTGCGCCACTGCTTCAGGAAATTCATGCGCATGTCACCGCAGTGGCAGACATGAGCGAGCGCCCTGCCGGCACCGTTCGCATTAATGCCGATGAATACGCCATCAAAGCGGTGCTATGGCCGCGCTTGCGTCCGCTACTGACCCGCTATCCCGAACTATCGATAGAACTCACCACTGACTACGGCCTGACCGATATCGTCGCCGAACGTTTTGATGCAGGAGTGCGCCTCGGCGGCATCATCGCAGCCGACATGATTGCGGCTCCCATCTGTCCGCCCATGCGCATGGCCGTCGTGGCCTCACCGGCGTATTTACTGGAAAACGGTATCCCCAGGACTCCCGAAGCACTGACCGGTCATCGCTGTATTAACCTGCGATTACCAACACATGGCGGCCTTTATGCCTGGGAATTTGGCAGTGGTGAGAAGGAGTTCAGCGTTCGTGTGGAAGGGCAGCTGATCATGAACAGCGTCTTTCAGATTCTGGATGCCAGCATCGCTGGCGTCGGTCTTGCCCAACTACCGCTGGGGCTAGTTGAAGATGCCCTCGCCCGCAACGAGCTGCAGGAAGTGCTGCGCGACTGGTCAGACCCTTTCGAGGGCTATCACCTCTACTACCCCAGCCGACGACAGCAAACGGCGGCTTTTAAAGTGGTACTGGATGCCCTGCGTTATCGAAGTCGATAAATACAGAAAGCGCCCCCGTGGCGATCAGGGCGCAAGCTCGAGGCGCACTTCCTGATTGCCCAGAGTGCGAACCGCTGCGGCGCCACCTTCAATACGCCCTAGCAGCACCAGTCCGCTGGCATAGCCGAAACCTTTGGTGAAAATCGCCAGATTGCCCCAGGGCGAGTAATAGGTCACATCGCCCACTTCCGGCTTGATGCCCGCTGGCGCATCCGAGGTATCAAGCCGCTTGGGCAAGTCTGCAACCTTCTCGATTCCATGATAGTCACTGAGCTTAAGCGTCATCGGTAATAGCGCGATAAAGGAACGCGCCGCCTCACTGTCTGCCATGGTGATACGGTAGGTGTTGTCCTGAGCGGTCATCAGCACGGTTATCATCATATTCTCCGTTACAGGTACAGAATTCGGACCGGCGATGGCCAGCCCCGGGTTAGTCAGCCAGACAATGAACGTGGCCATCAGACAGTGCCGACTCCAGTGCCAAAGCCAGCGCAGGCCTGGGAAGAAACCCTGATAACACGCCTTCACTGTTTTCCACCGTGGCGTGCAGCGGAAGCCGACGCCTGAGACAGCGTGGATAATCTTTCGGACATCGGTTCGACTCCTTAAGCAATGACAGGCAAAGCTTCGCCCGCGCTCTGTTTTCAGAACGCCAGCAACACTCAGTGGATAGAGAAAAAAGAGTTCAGTTTAACGGGCAGCGGTGAGCCGATACTTACTCCAGATCACGCCGTCTTCCAGAATCGAATAGCCTAAAAAATGCGTATTCAGAGGCGCTGCGACTGTCGTTTGAGACTCAGAATCTGTCGACTGAAAAATGCCTTTGAAGGTTGTCGCTCCATCCAAGGCAGGACAAACCAGGGTGCTGATTTCATCAATGGCCCCGGCACGCAGAAAATGGCCGTTGGTGATCGCCCCGCCCTGAAGCAGCAAGCGCTCAACGCCATAGAAAGCCGAAATTTTCTCCAGCGCCTGCAGCACATCATCACCCTGCTGACCGGCAAAAAGATAAGAGACGCCTGCACGCTGTAGATGCTCAATGGCATAGGTTGGCGCCTGTGCTCCCAGCACCAGTACCAGATGCTCTCCATCCAGTTCTGCCGTCTCGGGGCGTAGCCGCCCCTTGGGATCAAAGGCAATCGCCAGCGGCTTGCCATTGGCAGGCTTGAGGTTATCTTCACGCCACTGAGCGGCAATAAACCCCTTCTCATCGCTAACACTTTCGTCAGCCACGCCGGGCACATAATGCGACATGGTTTCGCGTCCCACGATCCAGCCCTGCGCCTTAAAACTATCGGCACAATGGTCGTAATGGCGCTCGATCATCGCGTCGACACTGACCTCGGCAGTGGAATGCCACTGATCCGGAAGAATGCTTCCATCCAGACTGGTGATCATGTGACAGATGATATAGGGGCGCATAAATCCTCAGGTACGGCTGCAACCATCAGTGCCAGTACTGATGGCAATATGACAGAGCAAGGTAGTCACCGACGATAAATTAGTGAACAACATAGTTTTAATATCTTCTATGACTGCCACTCATTAATCTTTGGTTGCTTTACCCAGCCGATCAAAGCGATAAATAAGCTCTGCGCCACCGGGTTGGCCGTAGGCCAAGGCAGCGGTAACCATGGCAAAGGGTTCAACAAAGCGCCCGTTAGCCAGTCCGCCGATGAACACCGGCTCAAAGCCGATATCATCAATCAGCCCGGCCACCAGTGGCTTTAAGGATTCATGATCACAGTAGTACAGCATCTGAGCTGCCGGTTTTAAGGAATGACGGCAGGAAAAAACCTCCGGGATAACTTCACTGGGGCACGTCGTAAAGGCACCGGCAATACGGGTAGCCGGCAGGCATCGGGCCAGGAATTCGATACCGGAGTCCTGACCGCCGAGCAGCAGATACTCATCCTCAGGATCAAGTGGAACGCAGCAACTAATAAGGGTTTTACCGGTGAGATCTCCCGCCTGTGTCAGGGCATCCTCAAGCTGGGACCAGTGCACAGCAAGCAGAACAACCTCGGCAAGGGCAGCCGCTTGCGCCGGTGTGGCCGCCTGAGCGCCGACCTGATCGGCAAGGGCAGATAAACGTGCCGGTGAGCGCGAATAGCTGAAAATAATGTTGTGCCCTGCCGCAGACCAGCATCGGCCCAACGCAGCGCCCATTCGACCGGCACCGATAATGGCAATCTTCATGGGATATCTCCTACAGGCTGGCAAGAAATCAGAAGCGCATCGTGGGGTTGGCAGAGGAAAAAGCCAAGATTGGGCGAGTGCTTCTCCCTATTAACAGCAAAGCAGGTAACAGCAACGCAGACCACCCTGCTTTTGCACAATGAATCCGTCATCAGGAGTGAGCCAAGATGCTCCGCGAAAATGTCGCCGACTTATTACTCTTTATCATCGTTGCCCGCTCCGGCAGCTTTACCCAGGCAGCGGCGCAGGTGGGCTTGTCTCAGTCGGGTGTCAGCCATGCCATACGCGGGCTGGAGAAGCGCCTGGGCCTTCGTTTGCTGAACCGCTCAACCCGTCGCGTCACGCCCACCTCTGAAGGCCAGCGGATACTTGACCGTATCGCGCCGCACTTTAACGAGATTGAAGATGAGCTGACCAATATGGTGGAGATGCGTGACCAACCCGCCGGGACGATTCGCATTACCGCCACGGACTATGCCGCCGACCGGGTCATCTGGCCCAAGCTGGCACCGGTTCTCAAGCAGTATCCGGATCTGCATGTTGAGATCGTCACGGATTACAGCCTGACGGACATCATTCGTGAAAAGTTCGACGGCGGCGTTCGCCTGGGTGAACAGCTCTCAGAGGGTATGATTGCCGTTAAAGTCGGCCCGGACTTTCGCATGCTGGTCGTGGGGTCGCCCGAGTATTTTGCTCAGAATGACAAGCCCACGACCCCGCAGGATTTAAAAGACCATAACTGCATTAATCTGCGCCTGGCGACCCACGGCGGGCTGTATGCGTGGGAATTTGAAAAGGATGAGCGCGAGCTGAGGGTCAAAGTGCAGGGACAGTTCACCTTCAATACGATCTATCCTGTAGTGACGGCGGCTCTGGACGGTTACGGCCTTGGCTATATTCCTGAAGAACTGGTACGCGAGCACATCGATGCAGGCAGGCTGGTATCCGTACTGGAGGACTGGACGCCGCCCTTTGCCGGCTATTACTTCTACTACCCACACCGTCGCCAGACCTCTAACTCCTTTAAGGTCATCGTTGATGCCTTGCGCTATCGAGACGAGTAGCCCTTTTCTCTCAACATGTGCGCTGCTTAATGCAGCGCCATTCATGAGCCTGCCTTGTAAGTCCTATCACTGATTCCTGCCTAATTATTCAATTAGCGATCACTACAATAACTCTTTGCTGCTTAAACCAGTGCGGTCATACGCTGCCTGAGGGTCTGGCTTTCTAAAAAGCTGCCCCTTAGCGGATTCAATAATAACAATCCCGCCTTATCACTCCGCTACCCGGCCCTGAGCGTTACCGCTTGGCAGGCTTAGGGTGAGATTTTTATCCAATTCGGGATTACCCCATGTCCGATACCTCATTACTAAATAACCAGGACCGCGAGCGAACGGGCTCACCACGGCTTGAATCAACCTGTTGGAGTGCCGTCTTTGCACTGGCCTTAAGCGTGGCCACGGTGCTGATTACTGAACTGCTGCCTGTCAGTTTGCTGACCCCCATGGCCCATGATCTTGATATCAGCGAGGGGCTGGCAGGCCAGAGCCTCACCGCGACAGCATTAGTGGCGATTTTCTCCAGCCTGCTGACAGCACGGGTCACGCAGGGCATTGACCGGCGCAAAGTGGTGATGGGGTTTTCAGCATTACTGATGCTGTCCAACGTTATTGTCGCCCTGTCTTCCGACTTTCTCTGGCTTTGCGTGGGGCGCTTGATTCTCGGGCTGGCGCTGGGCGGTTTCTGGGCGATGGCACCGGCTTTGACCATGCGTCTGTCTCAACAGCAGGACATTCCCCGTGCCATGTCGATTGTGTTCGGCGGCGTCTCGGTCGCCCTGGTGCTTGCCGCGCCTTTGGGCAGTTTTCTTGAGGTTATCGTTGGCTGGCGTGGTGTCTTTGCCATTACCGGCGTACTGGGCGTTGTCTGCCTGCTCTGGCAGGCACTGAGCTTCCCCAAATTACCCTCTACTCATCCTCATTCCTTTGCCAGCCTGTGGCGCACTGCCTGCCGTCCGGGTATGGCTGCAGCGCTACTGGCCATGTTTCTGGTGTTTGGGGGGCAGTTCACCTTTTTCAGCTATATGCGTCCCTTCTACGAAAGCTTTGCAGGCTTCAAAAATAATGAGCTCTCCGCGATTTTCCTGGCTTTCGGTATCGCCAATGTGATTGGGACTTCCCTGTCGTCCTACTTCATCCAGCGCGGGCTGAAAAAGACCCTGCAATTCGCACCGCTGGTCATTGGTATTAGCGCACTGCTGCTGGCCATGCTGGGGGAAAACAAGGGCCTGACGATTGTGATGACGCTGGTCTGGGGTTTTGTGTTTGGTGCGGTGCCCGTCGGCTGGTCAACCTGGATCACCCGCAACTTTTCTGAGGAAGCGGAAAACGCCGGTGGCCTGCAGGTGGCTGTCATCCAGATTGCCAATACGCTCGGCGCAGCTGTTGGTGGCTATCTACTGATCGTGGCAGGAGCAGTTTCACCGGTCTTTTGTGCGGGAATTCTGATGATTCTTACCAGTGTCGTCATCGCCGGCTGGGTTACCAGCCAGTGATGCGCAGGGCACGGGCTCAGGTATTAGAGAACTCGCCCAGGAGGCTTCGGCTCAGTCGATTCTGATGGGCCAACAAGTAACAGCGAAAATCACCGCACAAAAGGCTGCCAAAAGTCGGGCTGGCCCAGCGTACTCACTCAAAACTAGGAAACACTCCATGAAAGCGATAGGTCTTAATAACTATGGTGGCCCTGAGGTACTGGAAGTCGTTGAGCTTGAAACGCCTTCGCCCAAGGCCGGAGAGGTTCGTATTAAGGTCAGCGCAGCCGGGATCAACCCTGTCGATGTCATGGTCAGGGACGGTTTGCTGGCAGCCTTTTTTGCCGATGAACCCTTCCCCTTTGTTCCCGGCATGGACGCCAGCGGCGTCATTGATTCGCTGGGAGAAGGCATCTCAGCAGAAAGCGGCCTGAGTCTTGGTCAGGAAGTCGTTACCGTCGTCGATAATCACGGTGGTTATGGCGCTTACAGCGAATATATTTGCGTACCAGCCAGCTCTGTGATTGCCAAACCTGCCAATACCACCCCGGAGTCCGCGGCTTCATTTTTGATGAATGCCCTCACCGCGCAGAATGCGCTGGACACCCTGAATTTACCCATGGGTTCAACCGTACTCGTTACGGGTGCCGCGGGAGCCGTTGGCACCTATGCGTTAGTGCTGGCAGTGAATGAAGGCCTGAACGTGGCAACGCTTGCCTCAGAAAGCGATAGCGAATTTCTGCGATCATTGGGGGCTGCTTCGGTATTTACGCGCGAAGATGATGCCCTTGAGCAGATTCGTGCAGCCTATCCGCAAGGGGTGGATGCTGTGATTGATGCCGCCGGGCTTGGTCAGGCGATTGTGCCCGCCATTGCCGATGGTGGAATGTTGATTCAGCTGCGACCCACCGATGACAACTTTGATCCGCGCATTACGGCAACGTTCGTCAATGTCCGTGAACGCGCTCAGGATCAATCCGTGATTGCACGTTTAGGTGAGCAAGTGGCTTCCGGCCTATTGCCCGTGCGTGTTGCAGCCATTTTTCCCGCAACCGAGGCTGTCGCCGCCCATCAATTCTTCGATGAAGGCGGTCACCGAGGCCGGGTGATTCTTGATATGACGGCGCTTGGCTGATCAGTCTCCCCGAATACTCTTTGCTAGTATATCTGGCACCGGGTGCCAATCACGCTCAGTGATACGCCCGGTTTTTTTCTTGTTGTGTCCACTTCCCACTAATTGCGATACGCAATGCAGCCCGCTGCACCATTCATTCAAACCGCCCATAAGCGCATTTATCACTTTGTCGCAAATCAGCCACTAACATTCGGCGAGACCTGGGGGGTGGAGATGCGCAGAGATATATCAGGGCTTAACAGGGTTTCGACCACTTCGGCCGTCTGAGCCAGATGCTTACGGCTATCATTCACCGCATCCTGAAGTACTTTGTCCTCCGGCTCGACCGCTCGAGCAACGCGCTCCACGATCTGCGTCAGAGACTGACTGACGTTAAGCAGAGCCTGGCCGTCTTCCTGCTCCTGGGATGCTTTTGGGAGTGCCTGCAGAATCTGCAAGCCAATGGGCAGGTCAGATGAAGGTTCCTGCATTGTGCTCTTATCGATTTGCTCAGTGTCAGCGGCTGCCTGATCCGTCTCGACGGGCTTATCCATGGCAGAGGAGTCAACGGCACTCGTTGCCATGGCCTCGGTGGCCGTGGTCTCCGCCATTCTTGCCTCCCCTTGCTCGGCGGCTGACGCAGCGGCCTGATTGGCAGAAGCCAACTGGCTGGTATCAGCGCTGGTGCTGGTATCGGTTTTACTCTTGCTGCCACTGCCGAGAATATCGGCGATACGGTGCAGCTCTTCGGTCAGCATGCGCAACTGCTGCATGGCACCTTTGGTCATGGATTCAGGCATGCCGCCTATGAGCTTATTCAGGGTTTCAATCTGCTTTTTCAGGCCGCGTAGCCGCTCACGCGCCGTGGCTTTTTGCTGTTCCTCAAGTTGAGAGCCGACCTGCGTTGCTTCCTCACTCGCCGTGGTCGTCGGGTTCAACTCAAGCGCCAGAGAAGACTGCTGCGCAGCGGCCGATAACGAAACCCGGTCTTCTGCAGAGGATGAGCTGGCAGTAGCGGTACTCGCGAGAATCTGGCTAGCGTGCGCCGGGCTAGAAAGTACTGGACTAGACACAGTACCCGTTGCCGTAGAGGCTTTCTCCTGCCCGACAGTCTGCCAGGATGATGTGGTTGTTACTTGCGTACCTTGAATGGTTCCCATCGCGGCTCCCTGCTCCTTGGCCAATAACAGGTTATCGACGGGATGGGCCCAGTCTTCAATGAAGCCTTTGCGTGAAAGCGCGAGTATTCATGAATTCTATCGATAGCACCTAGTGCAGAATCGGCCTACAGAGTCAGTCATCACAGCGTTAGGGTAAAAATGTGCAAGCATTTGGCAAAAATCACCCCTTCAAGGAGAGACCTGATGAAACGACTGACTTCACTCGCTGCGGCCCTGCTGGTCACCGCGTCCACCTGCGTTAGTGCCGACTCCATGACGATCAGCCCCAACGCCAGCCATGAAGTGATGATGGGCTCGCCTGACTTCTTCACCGGGCAGGTGATGGTTGAAATGCAGTTTCCCGCCAATGACACTCACACCAGCAGTGCCGGTAAGGTGACATTCTCTCCCGGCGCCCGTTCCGCCTGGCATACACATCCCGCCGGTCAGTACCTTATCGTCACCGAAGGCACCGGCTGGGTGCAGGAATGGGGTCAGGAGAAGCAGGTAATTCAACCCGGCGATGTTGTCTGGACACCACCCGGTGTAAAGCACTGGCATGGCGCGACTGATAAAACCTCGATGAGCCATCTGGCACTGACCTCGCAGTCAGAAGGTAAGAAGGGGGTCGAGTGGCTGGAACAGGTCAGTGATGAGCAATACACCGGCAAGTAATAATTCCCCGTGACAGCTCCAAACAAAAACACCGCCAGCAGGCGGTGTTTTAACTTTCGATAAGTGCTCGCAATACATCAGGCCGCCGCTTTACGTCCCAACAGGCTAAGCCAAAGCCCTGCCAGAGCAATCAATGCCGTCAGTGCGCATACCGCCAGCCAGCCGCCATGCTCCCAGAAATACCCACCAATTGTCCCGGTGATGCTGGAGCCAAAGTAATAGAACATCAAATACAACGACGATGCGTGTCCTTTCGTGCTGCCTGCCAACGGGCCAATGGCACCGCTGGCCACCGCATGGCCGATAAAGAAGCCAATGGTGACCAGCGCAATACCAAGAATGATCACCGGTAACTGGTTATCCAGAGTCAGCAAAACGCCCGCCAGCGTCGCTGTAAAACTGATCACAAGGCTTTTACGCTGGCCAAATCGTGTGGTCAGGTTACCGGCGACGGTGGAAGACACCATGCCCATGCCGTACACCAGAAAAATCAGGCTGCGTGCCGTCTGGCTCAGCTCAAACGGCGCTTCAGCCAAACGGAAGGATGCATAGTTGAACATGGTAACGAAGATGCTGGTAAAGACGAACCCCAGGCCGTAAAGGCGCTGCATCTGCGGATTGCGAAGATGCTCTCCCCAGGTGCGGAAGTGATAACTAAGCGGCTGCTTGCGCTGGGCGACGAAGTTTTGCGAGCGTGGTAACAAGAAGGCGAACCCAACGGCGGCGACAAAACACATCACGCCCAACGTCCCGAGCGCCGTCTGCCACGAAGCAAACTCGGTAATAACGCCCATGCCGACCCGGCCCATCATGGCACCAAAAGCATTACCGGCAATAAACAGCCCCATCACTTTGCCAAGCTGAGCAGGTTCGATCTCTTCCGCCAAATACGCCATCGCAACAGCAGGCACACCACCCAGCATCACCCCCAGCGCCGCACGGGAGATCAGCAAGGCATGCCAGCTCGGCACAAGGGCTGCGATGATGGTGAGCACGGCTGCAACCGTCATCGATGCCAGCATCATGCCGCGTCGTCCCATACTCTGGGAAATGGCCGCCGTCACCATAATGGAACAGGCGAGAAAACCGGTGGTCAGCGACAATGCCAGTGATGCCGCGCCGGGGCTTAGCCCGAAGCTTTGAGCAAATGAGGGCAGCAGCGGCTGCACACAGTAGATCAGAGAGAAGCAGGCGAAACCTGCCAGAAATAAGGCAATCTCGACGGCTCGGTAGGCCGGTGTGCCCTTGCGAATCCAATGTGCGCCCTCTTCCTCACTGGGAATCGGCGTATCGGTCGGTGTGCTGATGGCCTGGTTTCGGATGCTCGGGCGAGTATCGTCTGCTGCCACTCTGGAATGAGTAGCAGCGGGCTTTTCGAGGGTATCTGTCATGATTAAATTCTTCTGCATAAGACGTGTGTGCTCACGGGTGCAAGAGTTGCTGAACCACCTGTCTGCTGATCCGCACGACTTCTGAGTTAGTGCGATGAAATGAGTATAGGGTTCTGCGTACCAGTCATCTAATATATGCAGATTACATTCTCAATAGCTTTTACAGATACCATAGCAACTACGGGGTTTGGAGCAACGATAAGGCCACGATGGAGCTAAGATGGAGCTACCATGGAACTACGACACCTGCGCTATTTTCTGACTGTTGCTGAAGAGCTGAACATGACGCGAGCTGCCGCACGACTCGGCATTGGTCAGCCGCCGCTTAGCCAGCAGATCAAAGATCTGGAAAAGGAAATGGGCGTTAAGCTCTTTCACCGCATACCCCAAGGAGTCGAGCTCACTGAGGCAGGCACAGCTTTTCTGGAGAAGATCAGACCGATTCCAGGGTTGGTGAGCCAGGCCGTGCAAGCCGCTCAGCGTGCAGGTCGGGGAGAATCAGGCATGTTGCATCTTGGCTTTAACGGCACGGCGGCGATAAACCCGATCTTTCCCAAAGCGATCCGTGCATTTAGGGAGCGCTATCCTGAGGTTGCCCTTCGTCTTGATGAGGCCAACTCGGTGCGGTTAATTGCCAGCTTAATGGATGGCTCCGTCGATGTGGCGCTGCTACGGCCCAATCCCAGTGATCCTGAAGAGTTGCAAACCTATCCGTTGGTCGATGAGCGACTTATCGCAGCATTACCGGATGACTGGCTTAGAGATCCTGAACGCTGGGGGCTTGGCTTTGCCGAGGATGGCAGTGTGCATTTGCCCAGCCTTAAAACGGCGCCCATGGTGCTGACGCCCCGGAATCTGGGAATCGCGTTGCATGATGAAATTCTCAAGGTCTGCCGTGATGCCGGGTTCAGTCCGGTGCTGGGCCAGCCTGCGCCACAGATTGCCTCTATTCTTTCCATCGTTTCCGCTGGCATGGGATATTCCCTGCTCCCCGAAACCATGCAGCAGCTTTCGGTCAAGGGCGTGAGCTTCCGGCACATTCATGGCGAGCCGTTACTCGTTCACCTGTCGATTATGTACTTGCGCTCAAACCTCTCGCCGATAGTGCACAATTTCGTTCAACATTTGCGCAATCAGGCATCAGGGTGATTAGCCAATAGTCGTAAATTCGGTCAGATATCAAAAGACACGCAATGCATAAGAATATTTAAAGTTGACTTAAATGCGCATCTGGCTCAGTATCGTCGTAGCTCAAAAGTAAGTCTCTATTTATCCTCTCCAGTCGTTGTGCTTTTTCCAGTACCACGTCCTGTAGTAGTGAAAATGTAAGTTTATTTTTTGGCGTTAAATGCCATGTGGCAGCACTTTCCCAAGAACAGGATATGAAAAATGTCTAACACCGTTACTGGTACCGTTAAGTGGTTCAACGAAGAGAAAGGTTTCGGCTTCATCCAGCAGGAATCCGGTCCTGACGTATTCGTTCACTACAGCGCAATCGTTAGCGAAGGCTTCAAAACTCTGGCTGAAGGCCAGCGCGTTGAGTTCGTAGTAACTCAGGGCAAAAAAGGTCCTCAGGCTGAAAACATCGTTGTTCTGTAACGATTAAGCCTAAAGAAAAAGCAGGCCAAGGCCTGCTTTTTTTATGCCTGAAATTTCACTCTCACCGACTTCAACGCCACACAGCTCCAGCGCCTTACCCTGTTAGCGGCGATCAGGCCATACTCATTCAAGCGTCAGTTTCATCTCTGAAACCAGTGAGCGAAATCCAAGCTTTTGATAAGCCCGAATGGCTGCAGTGTTCTCGCTATACACCTCCAGGTAGAAATCCTTTACTCCCTGACTTTTACCCCATTCCAGCAAAGCATTAATTAACTGCTGATTAATCCCCTGCCCACGAAATGCCTCTTCAACATACATAAAACCCAAATAACCATGTTGACGATGCTGTAAATGCGCCTTTGATTCGCGTATCTGCAGATACCCCACCGCGATGACTTCACCCTGATATTCCCCGACCAGAAGCTCGGTATGCACATCCGAGATCAGAAAATCGAGATCATAATAATGCGCACCCTTTTCTTTAATAGCAGCATTAAAAGGTCGCTCAGCACCTATGACCTGTTGTTCAAACTCAAGCAGTGTGGCTTTGTCTTCTTGAATAGCAGGTCGAAAATCAATCAGAACATTACTCATTAGCGGCTCACTTTCTTATTCAAGTGACTTCTCTGTACATCAACCTTAGAACTTATCTCAGGCTCTGCAGCGATACAAACCGAACCAGCCCCAACCGTCATGCTCAGGTAGATTGAGTGAAAGTTTGGGAGGATCACACCGTGTTTGAGTGGATTATGCAGCCTGAAGCGTGGATGACATTATTGACGCTCACAGCGCTTGAGATAGTACTTGGTATCGACAACCTCATCTTTCTGTCCATCCTTGTGAACCGCCTGCCGGAGCATCAGCGTCAGCGTGGCCGCTTAATTGGCCTGGCGCTGGCATTAGTAACACGCCTCCTTCTGCTTTTAAGCCTGAGTTGGGTAATGAAGCTGACCACCCCGCTATTCACTCTGCAGGGGAACGAAATTTCAGGACGAGATGTGCTGCTGATCGTCGGCGGGATTTTCTTACTCTGGAAAAGCACTCAGGAAATTCATCAGGCGCTATCAGAAAGTAGCGAGGAGCATGCCGGGACGGCTAAATCCGCCTCGTTTCTCTGGATCGTGCTGCAGATTGCCATTATCGATATTGTCTTCTCACTGGACTCCGTTATTACCGCCGTTGGTCTTTCTCAACATTTAGCAGTGATGGTAATCGCGGTGATTATCGCCGTACTGATTATGATGATCGCTGCCAGGCCCATCGGCGATTTTGTCGAGCGCAATCCAACCCTCAAGATGCTGGCCCTAAGCTTTTTGCTGCTGATCGGCATGTCACTGATTGCCGAAGGCTTTGATGTGCATGTGCCCAAAGGTTACATCTACTTCGCGATGTTCTTCAGCACCGGCGTTGAGCTGCTAAATCTGCGCATGCGCCGCGGTAAAGAAAAGCTTAAGCACCTGTCGCCACCCAGACCCTGAATCCGAAAGAAAAGACATATCGAAAATCCGGAATCTATCAGCAAGGCTTCCGGATTTTTTTATACCCAGAGATCAGACGATGCGGGTCATGACTATTCTGTTAAACCTGCTTACTTGGCCGCCAATATGGGATATCGCCGAGAACTACTGCCGAATCAATAGCGGCACCTGCTCCACCAGTGAATCAATCAGCAAGCGTATACGATGGGGCAAATATTGGGTTTTCGGCCAAATAACGTAGATATCGACGGATTTAACCCGCTGGCTTCCCATCACCAGACTTAGCTGGTTATTGGCAAGGTAGGAGGAACCCAGCCAGTCCGGCAGCCATGCCAGCCCGCCACCTTCAATGGCTGAATCGGCAATGACCTGCAGATCGTCATAGACTTCATTACTGGGCGGATAAACATCGACAAACTGGCCATTGTCATCACGAATAATCCAGGGTTGCAGCTTGCCCGAGCGCCCATACAGAATACCGCGATGTTTGTGTAAATCGTGAATCGACACAGGCGTGCCGTGACGTTGCAGATACTCTGGCGATGCGAAAATCGCCATATGCTGCTCGGTGATTTTACGCCCAATCAGTGCGGTGGAATCTGCCAGCATGCCGACTCGAATCGCCAGATCAAACCCTTCGACCAGCACATCGACCACACGGTCAGACAGCTCCGTTTCAATCTGAATATGGGGATGGGTTCTGGTCAGCGAGCGCAACACGGGAGCAACGCAGCGCCGCCCGAATAGTACCGGGCAACTTATCCGAATCTTCCCCTCCGGCCCCACCTGGCCATCGCGCAACTCGGACTCCAGTGCATTTAAGTTGCCGTACATGCCCAGGCAATGCTCGTAATAAAGCCCGCCTTCATGGGTCAGGGTTTGCTGCCTTGTGGTGCGGTGAAAAAGCTTAATGCCGAGGCGTTTTTCAAGCTTAGCGATGGATTTGGTAATGGCTGAACGGGTCAGGTTCATCCTGAACGCCGCGCCAGAAAAGCTGCCTGCCTCGACCACCGTGATAAAGGTCATGATGCCGTTAAAGCGCTCTTCCCACGGATTACGGTTGTTCATCAGGGCTTTTCCTTTTCAAAAATCGCGGACGTACATTCCCGAAGGTGCAGCTCATGCCCGTTTAATTGCTTCCTGAAAGTACACAATGTGCTGATTTTTGGTCAACCTCGGGGCCCAAAATTCTTTGTAGGATGGTGTTGTTCCCGATACCCACTGACCGACACCCCCAGCATTTTTATGCACTTCAGCACAAAAGGCAGAATGATGATGAACCTCGCAACCGTGCAACAAGCCCCCGCTGTTAACCGTAAACGCTACGGCGATACGCTGGTCACCATGCTGAGTGATGGCTTTCTTGATGTGTCGTTTGAGCTTTTGGATGGCATTAAGGCCAATGAGGCTGAATCGCTATTAAGCCAAAAAGGCATCGCTCCGCTGCCGCGCATCAATATCAACGTCTTTGTTATTCAAACGGCAGGCCGCACGATTCTGGTCGATAGTGGCGCGGGCGGCGTCAACGGCTGGGGAGGACGGTTGCCGCAAGCACTCTTTGCTGCAGGTATTGATCCTTTGTCTATCGATACGGTGCTGGTGACCCACGCCCATCCCGATCACATCGGTGGTCTGGCAGGCCCGCTGGCATCTCCGGTATTTCGTAATGTGCAGGCGCTTTATGTGCAGGAAAGAGAGCTTGCCTTCTGGCGTGATGAGGGGGTTTATGCTCAGGCGCCTAAAGACTTCAAACCTTTTATTGATCTGGCCCGCAATGCGTTTAACGCCTATGACGAGAAAATCGTCACCTTTAACAATGAGGATGTGCTACCCGGCATTCAGGCCGTGCCGCTCTTTGGGCATACGCCGGGCCACACGGGCTATCTGATTGGCGATCAAAAAGAGTCGCTGCTGATCTGGGGCGATATTGTCCACTTCCCCCATTTGCAGATTGCCAAACCCGACGTCACCATCGCTTTTGACAGTGACCCGCAGCAAGCCGCTGCCGTGCGCAGTAAACTGCTTGATCGTGTCGCGACAGATCAACTCTCGATCAGCGGTATGCACTTTAACCTGCCGGCCTCCGGCAAAGTCTCGCGTCAGGCGGGTGAATATGTCCTGCAGTACGATACCTGGTCGCCGGTGATTTAAAGCTTGGATGCCCTTCGCAAGCCCTGACCATCACGGCTTCGATCATTTGCCACAGATAAAAAAACCGGTGAGCACCTGTAAAGCGCTGACCGGTTTTTCATTTCAACCTGAATCATCAGGCCGAAGGAGTCTCAGGAAAATTGTTGGTTCAGATACGCGATGATGTCTTTTGACTCATACATCCAGCGGGTCTGGCCATTCTCCTCAATACGCAGGCATGGCACCTTGATGCGGCCACCGCCCTGCTCCAGCTCCTGGCGATGGGTGGGGTTGTTTTTCGCATCACGGGTTTCAATCGGCAGATTCAGGCGATGCATGGTGCGGCGGGTTTTCACACAGAACGGACAGGCACGGAACTGATACAGCGACAACGAACGGGTCGCCTGCTCCACTTCTGACTGCGCCTCTGCGCTGCGTTTCATTTTACGGGGACGGCTGACCAGATCACCGAAAATGACCAGCTCGCCCAGACCTAAGCGCAATGCCTTAACTAACACTGTGAACTCCTCAAGGTATTCGATGGGTCACTACTGCGCAGTCATGCACAAACCCAGAGGCGCAACAGTTTACCTGATGTTGTGGCCTAAACCACGGCTTCCCATCTAATTGCGCAATGCAGGCAGGAATGTGCAGCCGACGTAACATGGCCGCCCAGCGCCAATCCCTCTACTCCCTGTTTTAAAACAAACCCCACCAAATCAAGCGATAACCACGTTGGAAAAGCTGATCTGCATCAACGGTGCAATCTTGATACACCCTTCTCCCTTTATAAATTCCTTTTCAGCAGCCAGATACTCAACATGGGTGAAATAGCGCAGTTACCACATCCATGACCAGAACTGTGGCAGTCCTGATAAGTACGACGTCAACACACTAACAATAAGCGTTTCCCTACGGCGCGGCTTCCTCAAAGGTGCCTCGCGACGGACAAACGCAATGGACATATCGTCAAGGAGAAGTCCCATGCTGAGCAGATCACTTGCTGAAAATGATGCCCAGGCTATCGCTCACTTCGTTTCTGCCTGTGAGGATGGCAAACACTTCTACGTTCACGCTCTGAAGGAAGTCAAACTCAAGGACTTGCGTGACCTTTTCCTGGACCTGGCCGCCGTGCGCGATGAAATTGAAAAAGCGCTGGAGCCGGAATACGAAGCGCGTGTCGGAAAACCTCTGCGCCGCCATCGCAGTTTTGAGGGTCGCATTAATGAATGGTTCGCCGAAGCGCGGGAATCCCTGCAGGACCCGGGTCGTGAGAACTACTTTCTGGTGAAAGAGCTGGAAGAAGCCGAAGACCGCACCCTGATCGAGATGCAGCGTGCCATTAATGATGTGCTGGACCCTAAACTGAAAAACCGCATGAATGATTTTCTGACCCTGATGCACAAAAGCCATCAGCAGATGCTGACGTATAAACGCGGTATGGAAGGCGACGCCCGCCCCTCGTTTTCCTGAGCAGATACAACGTCAAACGCTGCCAAGCCAGGCAGTTAACCACTCAGCCCGCCGTGCATAGCCTCCGCACAGCGGGCTTTTCTTTGCCTGGGCCAACCTCAGTAAGTGCAGTTCTAACGCTCAAGAAAGGGTTTCACCTCAGGTGTCCGCACCTGCGGTAGTTGGCATACATACTGATATCAGAGCCTTTCACACCATTCGTACTAAGATAGCAGGTGCCCCCTTACGACTCGCGCCGCCCATCAGCGTGCCCAACAACGACAACGACAACGACAACGACAACGACAACGACAACAACCACTGTCGATAAAGGTTATTCCCGCAGCCAATCCACCGAGCAGACAGATCAGCGAGCCGCCGCTGGCACCCGGGAAGGTAATGACAGAAACCACAAGGGTATCGATTGCCTTTGATAAAACCGGAGAACTCAAGATCCGTTGGCTACGTCAGCCGTGTTCCGCCCTTGCCCCGCGCCTGATCCATCGAATAGCCTGCCGCACCGATTTTCTCGGCACTACTCGTCAGATCGAAAATCAATCGCGCCTGACTCCAGTCGGGCAGATAAGGCTTGATGGTTTCACAAGGCAGCTTGTGCGGAAGCGGCAGATTGAGGCGAGCATCACTCTTGAGTGCTGAATTCGCTAATAGGTCGCCATTGATGATGGCTTCTCGTTTAAAAAGTTAATAGTTACGTATAGGAGTGTTTATGCATTGATAAATTGTATTTTGAATTTTTACAGGCTTTAAAATTAAAAATTTATATATTATTGATGGAAAATATATAAATAAAAACCAGCATTCATTGCTCACGCACTATTACTACTCTCTCCGGTGGCTAATGCAGAATTGATCAAATGAGACATTCTTAAGCACTCAGGGATTTTTCCATGTAGTGTTGACTGTGCCAAGACTATAGCGGCCACCTCTGTGGAACATCCCTTTACCTGAAAATAGTATCCATCCTTTTGAAGGACATCCCCTGCACGGTGTAATGCAGCAAACCTTTTATCGCTGTGTGGCAGATTCTCAATTGCTTTCTTAAAAGCATCCATATCAGGAGCTTTTCTCATAACGGCAATGCAAGGGATTTTTAGTTCTTCAGATAGCTTGCTCAGATCAAGAGTATTGAAGCCACCAAGCGTAATACCATCAATCAGGACCGCGTGAAGCTGTCTATAAAACTTACTATTAAGTATCATCTGAGAAATTTTTTGGGTGGCATCCATGCCATCTTGAGTAATATCACTTTTTAGCATGCCCTCAAATCGTGTACCCGTGCAAATAATACCTGTGATTGACACAAGATCAGGCTGACCAATATTAAAAGGCATATCATCGATGCCTATTGTTCTGAGTGTTCTTTTTCTTTCTATTGCCCTTTCTATATTCATCATTGTTATTTTTCTAAATAGGTTTTAGGGAAGTATGAGTCAATTAATTCATTGCTTAATAGTCTGTCTTTCTGAAAATCGACTGTCTCGGATACACAAACGTATTTTCTGAGCGGCTCAGGAAAGTCACTTATTTCTGAAAAAATAGAAGGAATTAAGTGTCTATAATAGTCTCCCATGCTGTATGTTCCGTTGTAGCCTACAGGGGTGTCGTCCCCTTCTTTATACCCTTCAATTCCTCTGAAAAGATATAAGCCTTTCCTAATGACTAAACTTAGATCGCTTAATTTCTTGTTTCTTGAGTTTCCATCTAAAAGAGCCTTTTCTACCTCCTCTTTGGTTAATGCTTTCAAATTGAATGATGTTATTTTTTCTTTATGCGAATACATAAAACTGCTATAAATATCTAACGTGTAAGCTCCATTTTTATCTGGATAAGGTGTGTAGTTTGTTAACTCCTCATATAAATACTCGCTTATTTCATCTAATCCTAATCTCCAGTCTTTAATTGATTGAAGGGATATTGGAATATCTCCCCAGCCAAAATTTTTCATTAAGGCTATGTGCCCATTTTTATCCATTGCGTACCAGTCTATTCTGGTATAGAAGTCTGGTTTAAATCTACTTGTGTTCACTCATCAATCCTCAGAAGAGGGCCTGTAGGTGTTCGGAAAGTAGGAGTCAATATGCTGACTTTCTATTAATCTATCTTTATTGAAGTCAATGCTATTTGAAATGCAAACATATTGTCTAAGTGGTGCGGGTAGTTCACTTATTTTTAGATACTCAGTGGGCCTTAAAAATCTATAGTAGTCACCCATTTTGAATTCTCCATCGAATCCTACTGGTGTATCATCACCCTCCTTGTATCCTTCAACGCCTCTATAGGTGAATATTCCTTTTCTGGTAGCTGCGCTTAAAGGGCTATTTTTTGGATTTATAGAGTATGTTTCCAGCAAGTCTCTAACAACCTCATCTCTTGAAAAAGTTTTATATGATTTTCCACCTGGCTTTTTATATGAATATATTACACTTCCATATATATCCAATTCAAAACCACCATTTTTATTTGGATAGGGCTTATATGGAGTAAGCTCTTCATTAATGTACTCATTAAGATCATCTAGTCCCTGAAGCCAGTCCTGAAGTTTTTGCAGAGAATATGGTATATCACCCCAGCCAAAATTTTCCATTAAGGCTATGTGTCCATTTTCATCCATTGCATACCAGTATATTCTTGAGTTGAAGTCTGGTTTAAATCTACTTATGTTCACGCATCAATCCTCAGAAGAGGGCCTGTAGGTGTTAGGGAAGTAGGAGTCAATATGCTGGCTTTCTATTAATCTATCTTTATTGAAGTCAATACTATTTGAAACGCAAACATATTGTCTAAGTGGTGCGGGCAATTCACTTATTTTTAGGTACTCAGTGGGCCTTAAAAATCTATAGTAGTCACCCATTTTGAAATCTCCATCGAATCCTACCGGTGTATCATCACCCTCCTTGTATCCTTCAACGCCTCTATAGGTGAATATTCCTTTTCTGGTTGCTAAGCTTAAAGGGCTATTTTTTGGTTTTATAGAGTATGTTTCCAGCAAGTCTCTAATAACCTCATTTCGTGAAAGAATTTTATATGGTTTTCCACCTGGCTTTCTATGTGAGTACATTACACTTCCATATATATCCAATTCAAAACCTCCATTTTTATTTGGATAGGGCGTATATGGAGTCAATTCTTCATATATATACTCATTAAAATCATCCAGCCTTTCACTCCACTCCTGCAGTTTTTGCAGAGAATATGGTATATCACCCCAGCCAAAATTTTCCATTAAGGCTATGTGCCCATTTTTATCCATTGCATACCAGTCTATTCTTGTGTAGAAGTCTGGTTTAAATCTGGCTTCTTTTGTCACAGTATTCTCCAGGGTTAGCCCCCGAATAAAATTCGCATACATTCTCCTGAGTTGAGAACTATTAATGCTTCATTTATATTTAGGTTTCTTGTTCGCCACCTTTAACTCTATTGGCCGAAGATTTCTTAGCTACTAGATCACGTTGGAGCATATTTTTTAAGCCCTCTCTCAATTCCTCTGTGGTATAGAATTCTTCAAATAGCTCATAGGCAACATTGCTATCAGTACAAAAAGTACGATTATCGAATTCGTCATCACCAATTAACGTCACCCCACTAAAAGGAGGCTCTGTTGGATCCCACCATTCACGAATCCTATAGTAATAGTTGTCGTCGTTTGTGGTCGCTAAAATTTTAAATTTTGTTTTAAGTGATATCATCTCTAAAAATTTAACGTATCCACTATCTTGAGGAAACTTATATAACTTGACCATTCCTCCATCATGAAGCACTTCGGCAATAGCATCGTTGATATTGCTCCAAACAGGTCTCTCAACATTGTTGGCGCCATTTGATGTTTGACTTCTGTAACATAGGTAGAAGCAAGTTGACTCGCCAGAAAAAAGCTCCATTGTTTTTCTCATATTAATATTGCCGATGAGTGTACATCTCGGACAACCGGCATTTTATTTAGACATATTTATTATTGTTTAATATTTTTGGTAGTTCAGTCTTTAGTTCCAGCGTCCCATAGAAAGCGCCCGGAGGCGCTTATCAAGATCATAGCCTTAACTATGGCCGACAAGACTGGGCACTAACGCTCTGTTTTTAACAAAGCTTCATAATGGCCAAACTCAGGATAGGCTTCATAATTTCCCGAAGCATCAAACGAATCAGTGCCTTCTTGCGTGGTTTTAGTAATGTGATCAGTCATTGTTACACTTACTGAACCGCTTTTATTAAAATAAAAAATTGTACTTTTACTCATGGCCTTATCTTCGCTATGACTTATATACTCACTATAGTTAGCCATCGAGAGAAATAAAGTTTTTTCATCTAATTCCACAAAACTGTAAGATAGTACTATCCTTAAAAAATCGTCAAAGAAATTTACTCCGATAAAATTAGTTTCTTTATTCACTTCAATAGCTACTTTCGGTCGATAGAAATCACCAAAAAGCACTGTATAGGGTTTTCCTTGAGTATGAGCCGCATGAGCGGTTGCTTCATCCATCTGTTCTATAGGCACCTTGTAAGCGGAAGCCCAACGAACGCAATAAAATATTTTTAGTTTATTCATATCCCTTCGCTTATATCCCTGATACAGATTTTTCTAAGAATATTGAGTGGTTACTTAGAAGCACACGTTGCCTCTATGTCATAACCTAAATAGTAATCCCCTTCCCAGAGTTTCTGATCACGCTCAGTCACACTGAAATGAATTCCTTCCGAAGTACTACAGTAACCAGCACTCCATGATGCGGATTCCGTCGTGGAATTGCCGATTTCGGCAATCGCCAGCGTGATGTCATGATCAGTCATGACCGGGTAAAAATGCCAACCACTATCGCGATTGACTGCAGCACGATCAGGTATCAACCCATTACAGCTATTCTGGTCGGCTTTGCTATCACTGATCTGCGCACTGAATATGGCATCAGTATCAAGGTCATGAACTTGCAGCGCCGTTCCCGCAGACAAGTGATCATTTTTTGAGGCAAGGCAGGCACCATCAAGCCAGCCAAACTCCTGCGTTACGGCACTGGCACTTTGGCAAATAAGTACACCGGCGAACAGACATGTGACGAAAATACGCTTCATGAATTTGAGTACCCATCGCAGATAACAAAGAATTGGGACAGCCCCGGATTTTGCCATAAAAAAAGCGCCCGAAGGCGCTTATCTCAAATGCTGTATCACTCACTTAAGCTTCTTTCATTCCAGATAACGGCTGATCTCAAGGCCAGAGCCTACCGGCAGCATGACACTGCTAACTCCAGGTAGCTTACGAATGGCATTGGCATAAGCAGTCACATTTCCGCCCGCGCGTGAGGAAATCATGTTATCAGCAACGATAATCGCCCCTTCATTCAGCAGAGGATAGAAGGCTTCAAGACAAGGCACATACAGCTCTTTCCAAAGATCGAGCAGAATAAAGTCAATCTTCTGTGTCATGCCTTTCAGCATTTCAACGGCATCTCCCACACGAAAATCGATGACGTCTGCAAGGCCGGCCTCTTCCGCCATACTTTTGGCGTAACGAGATTTATAATCGTGCAGCTCCAGTGTGGTTACTTTGCCACCGACAGCTTTCGCGGCCTCTGCCAGCCAGATACCGGAATAACCAAAGCTGGTCCCGATCTCAACCACATGCGGTGAATCCAGGCTACGAACCAACGTATTCATCAATTGGCCTGTTGCAGGGCCAACCGCACGCATCCGCTGATCTTGCCCGCCGTCGCGCCCACCGGGTGGCTCTACCCGGGGTTCATTACGCTCTTTTGTAATCCGCTGATGATAGGCATCAAGTACTGCCTCCACACGAGCATCCATAAAGCACTCTCCTCATAGATCGTTGTCGAGAATCATTATCAGTCATGCAGACAGGAAGAAAGAGGAAGAATGTATGGCGGTGTATGACGGGAGATAGCAGAAGCTTCTGCGTCAGGAGACGCCCTTACGCCAAGTCGAACAAAACACCCGTTCAGGGGTTTGAATAAAACATAAAGGGATCAAACTCTTCGTCAGTTTCGGGATCTTCAGGATTAAACTTAGTCATCTGCGTCAGGCTCACCTGCCGATGAGTATCTTCTATTTTCTCATCGAGTAACTCCGCGAGAAGCTGCTTCTCATGAGTACTGATATTCATATTAAAGAGCGAAGTCAGATCTTTGGAACTGCCGTGACTTAACAGGTCCAGCGTGACATAAACCCGGTCATCAACCTTATCACGATGGTCAAAATCCCCCTGGATACCTAGTGCCTTTTTGAGGATCTTACTGCCAAGAATGGATTTGTAGCTGAGAGGCATATCCGATTTCAGGGTGTCATCAAAGTTTTTCACCAGACGGTTAATCAGCTGATTATTGTCTTCAACACTTGGGTCTTTAGCTTTCTCAATCGCCAGTTTGGTCTTGTTGTACTCAAACAGCTCAATGTAGAAGCTTTTCATGGCATGGCTTACCGGCTGGGTATCTTTACAGTTTCCAAATACCAGTTTTTTGCCGTGGGAATTGGCAACAGAATAATAGTGGTTGTTCGCACCATCATTCATTGGTTCAAGCATCATCGCCAAGTTCACATTACGGTCTTTTAACAAGGCACTGGCCACTGCCTTGTTCGCATGGAGGTAGAAGTTCCCATTTGGCTGGCTAAGGTTATCTTTGAGTAATTGCAGCCGTTCCTGCGCCGCTTCCTTACCTTCCTCCCCAAAGACCAGACAGATTTTAGTGCCATTAGGATTACCACCCTCCCAACAGGCCAGCGCATTCTTTATCTGGTTATCGTGCCCTCGTTGGGTAACCACTTTGTCGTAGTAGCCATCCAGCTTGCTCATAAACTCTTCTTTGCTCATTACCTCACCGCCGATTTTGGCGTAGGTCGTCTCGTAGAGTTCACACAGCTTTTCTTTATCCTGCTGAGTCAGTGTCGGGCTTTGTGCCTGCCGGGCACGTTCTGCATGAGTAGAGTTCAGGTGATTCGACGGATTTACATCCAATTGACCAGAGTTAAGAGGGCTGCCAAGACGCATGGGAATTCCTAAGCTGTATGAAAAACCACGTTCTTTGTAGCAAAAAAGGAGCAATAATTCCCTACATCTTGCAATGGTTTATACAACAGCTTGTTGCAAGTAGTTTAGCCGTATAAAAAAAGCGCCCGAAGGCGCTTCCTGTCAGCATCTAAAGCTTAGCTTCGCACCGGTTTCATCGGCGCAATGACCACATTAATGCCTTTGTCTTTCATGCGTTTGACGGTGGTTGCTGGCGTGCCCTGGTTGACGATCACCACATCAAACTCGGTGAGGTCAGCAAAGCTGTGCAGCGCGCGGCGTTCGAACTTGGTGTGATCGGTGAGAAGAATCCGCTTTTCAGCAGATTCGAACATGGCGCGCTTGGTTTCGACCATTTCTGCTGACTGATGAAAGACACAGTCATCAATAATCGCGGACATGGAGACGAAAAACATATCGGCACGCAGGTTGGCAATTTCATCGCGGGTCATGCGACCCATAAAGGCGTTACACCAGTTATAGAACTGGCCACCAAGCCCCATTAGTGTGATATCCCGCGCTTCTTTCAGCTCGGTCATCAGCGTCAGGGAGTTTGTGATGGCTGTCAGTGGCGCCTTGGCGGGCAGGAAGCGCGCCATTTGCAGCACGGTGGTGGAGTCATCAAAAAAGATGGCCTGACCAGGCTCGATGTAACTTGCGGCGACTTCGGCGATCGCGCGCTTTTCCGCTAATTGGCGGGTGGCCCGATACACATCACTGGATTCCACCAGACTGGTCGGTGTCGCCGACACCACGCCCCTCGCCTTGCGCAACAAGCCGCGCTCAACCAGTTCATCGATATCACGATGAGCGGTCATCAGGCTGATGCCGAAGCGGTCGGTGATGTCTTCAATGCGGATAGCGCCTTCACTCATGACGGCTTCGACGATCAGCTGACGGCGGGCTAACTGCCTTGCCTGACGGCTATCGCTCGGGAGCTGCTCTGCCATGAATACATCAACGACACTGTCCTGTGCGCTTGTGGCCATATGAAATCCAGAGGCTTTTCAAAAAAGCCGTTATTGTCTTTGTGATCTGGCTTCTTTACAACGCTGATCTTCTTAACGGCAAAATCAGCCTGGTAAAAAAGCCAGAGGCCATCCGAAGATGACCTCTGACGCTTTGCTTATTCAGACAGTACGAAGGGAGAGGTGTACTTGTCTGCGTTGTCTTTGGTGATCAGCATGCAATCGAACAGCTGCTTCTCGTGGTCTACGCCGGTTTTACCGGTTTTGATCACGCTGTCAGCCTGCTTGACCGCGGCTTCTGCGAAGACCGCCACTGGCTGCAGTACGGTGTAGGCCATTTCACCGGCTTTCACTGCGTCAACCGCATCAGGTGAACCGTCAAAACCGCCGACTTTAACGCCGTCCAGTTTGCCCGCTTCTTTCAGTGCCGCGATGGCGCCCAGTGCCATTTCGTCGTTACCGCTGATAACGCCGTTGATGTCTGGATTCGCCTGCAACATGGACTGGGTTTTGTTGTAACCCTGAGTACGGTCCCAGTTGGCAACGTCTTTACCAACGCGCTTCAGGTCCGGGTACTGTGACAGCACGGTTTCGTAACCGTTGGAACGGGTCGCGGCGTTGTTGTCGGAAGGCGCACCGAACAGCTCAACGTATTTACCGGAATCGCCTACTGCTTCAACCCACTGCATCGCACCCAGAGCAGCGCCCTGCGCGTTGTTGGATACCAGCTGGGCTTTTGCCAGACCGGCCTGGTTCAGCTCGGCGTTAACGATAATGACAGGAATACCTGCCGCGACGGCTTTCTTCACCGCACCGACAGAGCCGTCAGCGTTGGCTGGGTCAAGAATAATGGCTTTGGATTTGTTGGTGATCGCGGTATCGATCATCTGGCTTTCAGTGTTGGTATCGCCCTTGTGACCGGAAACCGTAGCGGTATAGCCCATGGACTCAGCCGTTTTCTTGGCAACCTGACCCTCGGTGTACCAGTAAGGGTTGGATGGGTCGTTAACGATGATAGTCATCAGGCCGTCTGCCCAGGATGCGCTGGCGAACAGCATCATGCCGGAGGTAGCGGCTGCCATCATTAAACGCTTGCTCTTATTCAACATGTTGCACACTCCATTTATTGTTTTTGGTTCGGGTGCCGACAGTTTGCGGCGAGGTTGCGCTGCAGCCTTGGGTTTCCCCTCCACTGCAGCAGGGCTTCACTTACGGGTTATTTCCCACGGCTACCGTATTGCAGGCTGTTCAGAAGAACCGCCAGTACGATGACCGCACCAGTAAAGACGGTCTGCCAGTAGGCGGAGACGCCGATAATGACCAGACCATCAGAAAGAAAACCGATAACAAAAGCACCGAGCATGGTGCCGCGGATGTTACCGCGACCACCGGTCAGAGCAGCACCGCCGATGACCACAGCAGCGATAGCCGTCAGCTCATAGGTGGTACCTGCCGTTGGGCCAGCCGAGGTCAGCTGTGAAGACAGCACCAAACCTGCGATGGCCGCGCAAATACCGGAAAGCACATAGACAGAGACTTTGACACGCTTGACCGGCACACCGGACAGTTCAGCGGCACGTTCGTTGCCGCCGGAGGCATACAGCCAGCGACCAAAGGCGGTACGGCTCAGCAGGAAACCACAGGCCAGGGCAATCACCGCCAGAACGATAACGCCGATAGGCACATCAAACAGACGGTTAAAGCCCAGCCAGTCAAAGCCGGTGTTACCCAGCTCGGGGCGACCGCTCAGCTTGTTGTAGGTCAGACCGTTCGTCATCAAAAGCGCGATACCGCGAGCCACATAGAGTGAGCCCAGAGTAGCGACGAACGCAGGAACACGGAAATAGGCAATCAGTACGCCGTTTACCAGACCGACAATGGCGCCCAGTGCGATGGTCAGAATCACCACGGCCCACAATGGCAGATAGAGAATCACGCCCAGGGATTCGATATTGATGCCCTGCATCAGGAAACCGGCGAAGACACCGGCAAGGCCTAACGTCGAACCAACGGACAGGTCGATACCGCCGTTCAGAATCACCAGCAGCATGCCGATCGCCAGCAGGCCGAAGATCGCCACGTGGGACGCCATGGTCAGGAAGTTGCCCACGGTAAAGTAGTTAGGCGACAGGAAAGAGAAGACGGCAATAATCACCAGCAAGGCGAAAAACGCACGGCCTTCCAGGAGCAATCGCGTAATGTTCATGGCAGGCGAAGTGCCACTGGACTGGCTCCCGGCTGGAAGCGCTTGGGTCTTGTCAGTCATGGTAAAGGGCTCCGTTTTTATCTTATTTTTAGGCAACGAGCGACTCACCGGAGGCTGCCATAATTCGTTCTTTAGTCACGTTGGAGTCAAAGGTCGCGGAGATTCGGCCTTTGTGCATCACGATGATGCGATGAGCCACGCTCAGGCACTCACCCACTTCGGAGGTGGAATAAACCACCGCGAGGCCTTTCTTGGCATTCTCCGCCAGCAGTTTGAACACCTCGGCTTTGGCGCCGATATCAATACCGCGGCTGGGCTCATCCAGCAGCACCACTTCCGGGTTGGTCGCCAGCATTTTGCCGATAACGACTTTCTGCTGGTTACCGCCGGAGAGTGAACCAATCGCCGCTTCACCACCGGCGGTTTTCACCGTGACGTTACGGATGGAGTCATTCACCAGCTCTTCTTCACGCTTGGGTGAGGTGACCAGTTTGCGAGTGAACTCGCCGATGCTGGCCAGTGACAGGTTCTCGCCAACGGTCATGGTTTGCACCAGACCATCACGCTGACGGTCTTCCGGCACCAGCACCAGGCCATTGTTAATACGGTCAGAAATCGTCAGGCCGGCAATGTCCTGCCCGTTAAGCAGAATGCGACCGGAATGAGGCTTCATGCGCCCGGCGATGCATTCCATAAGCTCGGTACGGCCAGCCCCCATCAAACCGTAAATGCAGACGATTTCACCGGCCTGCACTTCCAGTGACAGGTTATCCACGACGTTAAAGCCGCTGGAATCCTTCACCACCAGATTCTCGACCGTCAGCGCAACCTCTCCCATGGCATAACCGGTGGGCGGAGAACCGAGGTCAAAATGCTCACCCACCATGTTGCGCACGATCCACTCAAGATCGATGTCGCTGCGCTTGGCATAGGCGGTCATCACACCGTCACGCAGTACCACCGCGTGATCAGTGACTTCCAGCGCTTCTTCCAGGTGGTGAGAAATATAAACAATGGAAACGCCCTTGCTGGTGAGGTCATGAATCACCTTGAACAGCACTTCCACTTCAGAAGCAGACAGCGCTGAGGTCGGCTCATCCATAATCAGGATGCGGGCATTCACCGACAGAGCACGGGCAATCTCGACGATCTGCTGCTGACCCAGACGCAGGTCTTCAACGGGGGTCAGCGGATCAATATCCTCTTCCAGCTCGGCCATCAGTTCGCGGGTGATGCGCTCTTCCTCAGCGAAGTCCACGCCACTGCCCTTCATGATTTCACGACCCATAAAGATGTTGTCGCGGACATTCATGTTGGGTGCCAGGCTCAGCTCCTGATGGATGATGGAAATGCCGCACTCACGGGCTTCCGTCGAGGAATTAAACACCTTGGACTCGCCATTCAGGACGATCTCGCCCGAGGTCGGCGTGACAACGCCTGAAAGAATCTTCATTAGGGTCGATTTACCGGCACCGTTCTCACCGAAGAGTGTGGTGACCTGACCGCGATGGATCTCGAAGTTCACACCTTTCAGGGCATGGGTCGAGCCGTAAATCTTGGTAACGTTGCGCGCTTCGAGCACAACTTCGCTGGTGGAAGTCGAGGTCATTTCACTTCCATCCTTACTGGCGTAACCAGCCAGTTTTTAGGGTTCAGCAAACGAAAGGCACCGGTGATCTCGACGGTACGGCCAGCAAGATCAGCGTTATCAATATTCTTGAGAACCCCTTCTTTCATCGCATCGTTAATTGCCGCGCCGGCGTTCTGGTACTCAATCTGGTTTTTGAAGTCGCCAAACTTGATGTCGCCTGTGGCATCACGCAGGTCTGTGCCGTTAATGGCCGGGCCTGTCTGCACGCGAATTTTCACGTTATCCGGCACGCCATCGACATTGACGTAGTAGGTGCCCATGCGACCTTCACCAACCACTCCGGTAAAGCTCACGGGAATCACCGGCATGGGAGAACCGACACCGTACTTCTTCACCGCTTCGGCTTTGTTGTCCGCCAGCGCCTGGGCCAGAGTGGCAGCATCCACCGCACGGCTTTCAATACTTTGCTGAACGATCGGGAAGGTTTTGGTGCCATATTTCTCAGGGGAGAACACCTGCTCCTGAACATCTTCATCAGAGCCGATCTTGACGACCTTGGTGTCGATAGCGATAGCAGCAAGTAACACGAGGACTGCCGCCGAAGCGATGGCAACCCGTTTTCTCGTCCTGGACGACACCTGCACGGAAAGCGCAGATACATTACTCATGTTGTAGACCTCGTATTTATTCTTGTTGTACGTCAGGGTCCGGCAGTGACCACTCAGCTCACCCGGCATGAAGGTGAAGGACTGAGCTTAAATCGAGGTATCAGCACAATCTTGTGTGATGGTTGCCGGGACCTAGCGCTACCCATTTCCGTTCTGATGTTAGAAATGTGATAACTGATTGAGAGAAAAATGTTATATCTCAGCGCCTTTGTCAACCAATAACATCCCTTTTTTTAGTCCTAGACCTAAGTCTAACACTCACAAAAAACAGGGTTTCAGAAGGCTAAAAACCCCTTCCCCGTGTCTTTTTTACCACCTTAACCTTCGACAAAAGTGCAATAGGCGCTATTCAATCCTGCCGCTCAAAAACTCCGAAAAAATCCTACAAATCATTGATAAATAAAGATTTAACCAGAATAAATGAACCAATCATCAGTCCCCTGCGATGCTTTGGAGTGTCGTTAACTTACAAGACCGCCAGCGTTAAAACGTCTTATCCGGGTGATGGCGGAATATTGAAACAAAGGTTGATTGACACTCCGAGGATCGAATGAAATAATTTTTTTAATTAGAAAAATAATTCATTCTTAGTGTTATCTTAATGAGATATAGTGAGAGCCTTTCTGCTATCTTTTTGATAGAGACCTAACAAAAACAGGCATTCGCAACGCAGGACTTATCATAAGTCATCGGGATTCCCTTGAATTTCGCCTGCCAAAGCAAGCCGCCCAGGCAAAAAGCTCACTCTCGGATAGCCGCTAAAAACGGGATAACAATAACAATGACCACACAATCCACTGTTCTGACTGCCCGTGATCTTCGGGTGGCCCGGCGCTGCCTCTGCTGCGGAGGTCTTCATGAGTAATAAAGACATCATTGTCGGTATAGACTCCGGCACCTCTGTCGTCAAAGCCGTTGCCTTTACCCTCGAAGGTCGCCAGCTCGGTACTGCCTCTGTTCGCAATACCTATAAAAGTGGCAAGGATGGCTCCGCGCTTCAGTGTATGGAGCAAACCTGGCAGGACTGCGCGAAAGCCGTTCGTGGTTTATCGGAGGTGATCGACAACCTGTCAGCCCGTGTGGCGGCCGTGTCGGTGACTGCTCAGGGCGATGGCACCTGGTTAGTTGGGAAGGATAACCGCCCGGTCGATGATGCCTGGATCTGGCTGGATGCCCGCGCGGCGTCCACCGTAAAGAAACTCTCCACCGGCCCGCTGGCTCGCGCCCGCTTTGAAGCAACGGGCACCGGGCTCAATACCTGTCAGCAGGGCTCACAACTCGCGCACATGGATCAGCACCATCAAAGTCTGGTGGATAGCGCGGAAGTCGCCCTGCACTGCAAAGACTGGCTTTATCTGAATCTCACCGGTGTTCGCGCGACAGACCCTTCAGAAGCCAGCTTCACTTTCGGTAACTTCCGCAATCGCCAATATGACGACACGGTGATCGACGCCCTGGGTTTACAGCATCGCCGTCATTTATTGCCAGAAATTATCGAAGGCACCCAGACCACTCATCCCCTGACCGAGTCGGCAGCGCAGGCCACCGGCCTGCTGGCGGGCACGCCTGTGTGCCTGGCTTATGTGGATATGGTGATGACTGCGCTGGGCGCGGGTGTTCATACCGGTGATGCCAACACCGCCTGCTCGATTGTCGGCTCGACCGGTGTTCACATGCGCGCGGTGACTTCAGACCAGGTACATCTGAATGATGCCCAGACCGGCTATGTGATTACCCTGCCCTCCGCCAACTGGGTGACGCAGGTACAGACCAACATGGCCTCGACCCTGAATCTGGACTGGATTCTTAAAGTCGCGCAGGACCTGATTAACGATTTCGGCGGCGACACCAGCCATGCTGCTCTGGTCAAACATATCGACCGCTGGCTGGCCGCTTCTCAGCCCGGCACCCTGCTGTATCACCCCTATATCTCCGAAGCCGGCGAGCGCGGCCCCTTTGTTAATGCCGATGCCCGTGCTGACTTTATCGGCCTCAAATACAGCCACGGCTTTGCCGACCTGCTGCGTGCCGTTGTGGAAGGCATGGGCATGGCCGCGCGTGATTGTTATCAGGCGATGGGGGCTGGCGCTCCCAGAGAATTACGCCTTTCTGGCGGTGCCGCACGTTCCGGCGCCCTTCGCCAGATTCTCGGTGCGGCGGTTGGTGCACCGGTACGTATCAGTGAACGTGAAGAAGCAGGTGCTGCCGGTGCCGCCATGATGGCCGCCGTGGCTATCGGCGCTTTCCCGACAATGGATGACTGTATCGCCACCTGGGTAACGCCATTGCTGGGCACAGCGGAAGCCGCCGATGCGGCGCTGATGGAACGCTACGCCAGCCTTTACCCAAGCTATCAGCAGACGCGCGCGATGTTACCGCCCGTCTGGACACAAATGCAGGCCCTGAACGCCAACCGCGGCTGAACTCACCCTTATTGATGGCAGAGCATGGAATGGTGCTCTGCAAGGAGTAAACAATGTCTGATTCACCCATGCTGGATCTGTTTGTTATCGGTGGCGGAATTAACGGTGCAGGTATCGCCCGTGATGCTGCCGGTCGCGGCCTTAAGGTCATGATGTGTGAGAAGGATGACCTGGCACAGGGCACCTCCTCACGCTCCGGCAAGCTGGTCCACGGTGGCCTGCGTTATCTTGAATACTATGAATTTCGTCTGGTGCGAGAAGCGCTGATCGAACGTGAAGTGCTGCTGAACTCCGCCAGCCATATTATTTGGCCCATGCGTTTCGTGCTGCCCCACAGCCCTCAGGACCGGCCGGCTTGGTTGGTTCGCCTGGGTCTTTTTCTTTATGACCATCTGGGAGGCCGCAAAAAGCTCCCCGGCACACGTACTTTGAACCTGCATCGTGACCCGGAGGGTACGGCGATTCTGGATCAGTACAGCAAGGGTTTTGAATATTCTGACTGCTGGGTCGATGATGCCCGCCTAGTCACGCTGAATGCGGTGGATGCCGCTGAGCGTGGCGCGACAATACTGACCCGCACCAGCTGTGTCTCGGCAGACCGCAAGCCGGATCACTGGGTGATTACCCTTAAGGATGAAAACACCGGCGAGACCCGTACCGTCAACGCCAAGGTGATCGCTAACGCCGCGGGCCCCTGGGTGCTGAATATTGTCAGCAACGTCACCAAAACCCACAGCTCACGCAAAGTACGACTGGTTAAAGGCTCGCACATCATCGTGCCTAAGTTCTGGGAGGGTCAGCAGGCCTATCTGGTGCAAAACCACGACAAACGCGTGATCTTTATCAACCCTTACGAGGGTGATAAAGCGCTGATCGGCACCACGGACATTCCTTACGATGGCAAGGCAGAAGAAGTCACGGCCGATGAGACGGAAATTCAGTACCTGATGGATGCCGTCAACCGCTACTTCAAGGTGAAGCTGCGCCGTGATGACGTACTGACCAGCTTCTCCGGTGTGCGCCCGCTGTTTGACGATGGCAAGGGCAACCCTTCAGCAGTCACCCGCGATTACGTTTTTGATCTGGATGAAAATGGTGGTGCTCCGCTGCTACATGTATTTGGCGGCAAAATCACCACCTTCCGCAAACTGGCAGAGCATGCCATGCAACGTCTGGCTCCCTTCTTCCCCACCATGGGAGATGACTGGACGTCTGCTGCCACCCTGCCCGGCGGCGAAATCCCTAATGCGGATTTCGAAACCTTCTCCCAGAAACTCAAAGAGCAATATCCCTGGATGCCACGCGCCCTTCGCAAGCATTACAGCCGTCTCTATGGTGCGCGCACCAGGGATCTGGTGGGCAATGCCGAATCCCTGAGCGATCTTGGTCAGCATTTTGGCACGGAGCTGTATGAAGCCGAAGTGCGCTATCTGGTGCAGAAGGAATGGGTACAGCAGGCAGAAGATGTTCTGGTTCGCCGAACCAAGCATGGCCTGCACATGACCGATGAGCAGAAAACCACCTTCACCACCTGGTTTGATCAGACGTTTGTGGCTTCCAGCGCCACCGTTCAGGTCGCAATGAGCTAACCCGATCGCCTTGCGCCAAGGAGTTTTTCGATGTCACTGACGCTGTCACTTAACACCAACCCGCTGGTGAACCGCTTTGCCGAGCCAGAGGACCTGATCCACACCGTTGGTCGTGAGATTAAAATCCGCGACCTGCAGCTGACCCATGAGTTTATTAACCCCAGCTGGGAGTCCTCCACCCTGCGCCGTCTAACCCGTCGTATGGTGACGGCGATGAACGAGACCGGCGTGCGTGTCACTTCCGGCATGACCGGCCCTTACGGACGCCTGAATCACTTCGGCCACCCCGATGCTGAAGTGCGCCGCTACTACGTGGAATGGTTCAAAACCTTTGCCGACATCACCGCTGATCTTGGCGGCAAGTCGGTCGGAACGCAGTTTGCGATCTTCACCTACAAGGATTATGACGACCCTGCCCGCCGTGAAACGCTGATTCAGATCGCCATCGACTGCTGGGCTGAAGTGGCTGAGCACGCCAAATCAGCCGGTCTTGAGTACGTATTCTGGGAGCCGATGAGTGTGGGCCGTGAGTTTGGCGAAACCATAGCCTCGAGCCTTGCCCTGCAGCAGCGTCTGACCGATGCCAATATGGCCATTCCCATGTGGATGATGGCGGATATTGACCACGGCGATGTCAGCTCCCCCAACCCATCGGATTTTGATCCCTACGCCTGGGCAGAAGCCGTCCCGCCCTATTCACCCATCATTCACATCAAACAAAGCCTGATGGACAAAGGCGGCCACCGTCCTTTTACGGCGCAGCACAATGCCAATGGTCGTATTCAGCCCGCTCCACTACTGGAAGCCTTTGCCCGTGGCGGTGCCAAAGATAATGAAATATGTCTGGAGCTGAGCTTCAAGGAGCGCGAACCGAGTGATCGTCAGGTGGTGGCCGATATTGCCGAGAGCGTGGCTTTCTGGGCACCGCATATTGATTCCGGCATTCAGGACCTGAACCTCTAGGCGATCAATAGCGAGGATTGCGCAACTCACTGGAAGATGAGTTTTCCTGCGGGGAAACTCTCTTTACACTACGTCTCCTCAATTAGGCAGGCTCCGGCCTGCCCGTTTTTATTCTGCACATGTGCGCGTCACCCACAGGAGTCAGCATGGGCCGCTCGTTGAACATCGCCTTTATCAAAGCAAACTGGCATGCGGATATCGTTAATCAGGCATTGATGGGTTTTCGTGAAGCCATGGAAGCCAGTGGCCAGCCTTTCACTATCGACGTCTTCGACGTTCCCGGTGCCTATGAAATGCCACTACTGGCCAAACGCCTCGGCAAAACCGGCGCGGTGGATGCCATTGTCTGCGCGGCACTGGTGGTTGATGGCGGTATTTACCGTCACGACTTTGTGGCTCAGGCGGTCGTTTCCGGCTTGATGCAGGCGCAGCTGGAAACCGATATACCGACCTACTCTGTTTCTCTGACGCCCCATAACTTCCAGCCTGCGGAAGAGTTTATCGACTTCTATCAGGGTCACTTTGTGAAGAAAGGCGCAGAAGCGGCCAATGCAGTGCTGACCATGGCCAAACTGGAAGCACGCATCGACGATCTTCAATAAGCAGGTTCAGCCTGCAGGGAGCCACCATGACCCAGACTGCCTTTAGCTTTTTAAGTGCCGGAGAAATCCGTTTTGGTCGTGGTGTCTCAGCGGCAGTGGCCGAGGAGCTGGCGGCTCGCTATCAACGCATTCTTCTTGTCCGGGGCGCCAATCCCGCTCGCAGTGCTCACTTCTGTGACGTGTTCAGGGATAAAGGAGCAAGTGTTACGCCCATCAGTATCCTGCGTGAACCTGCACTGGAGGATATTGAAGCTGCGCTCATTACCGCCCGCGATGCCAACATTCAGGCGGTGATCAGTCTTGGCGGTGGCGCGGTGATTGATGCCGGCAAAGCCATCGCCGCGCTGGTCAGCTCGACCGGCCCGGTACAGGATTATCTTGAAGTCGTTGGTACCAGTCGGCGCCTTGAGCATGATCCCCTGCCCTTTATTGCCATTCCCACCACCTTTGGCACCGGTGCAGAAGTCACCAAAAATGCCGTGATTGATGTACCGGAACATCAGCGCAAAGTCAGCCTGCGGGATAACCGTATGCTGCCCACCCTGGCGGTCATTGACCCGGCGCTGAATGATCATTGCCCGCGCAGCGTGACCCTGGCCTCCGGGCTGGATGCCATTACCCAGGTCATCGAGCCTTACCTGTGCAGCCGTGCCAACCCCATGACTGATGCCCTGTGTCGGGATGCGATTCCGCGGGGGCTGAATGCACTTGCCTCCCTGATGCAGGAAGAATCGACCGAGGCACGGGATGAGATGGCCTGGACCAGCCTTTGCGGCGGTCTGGCCTTGGCGAATGCAGGCCTTGGAGTGATTCACGGGCTGGCGGGGCCACTGGGTGGCGTGTCTTCTGCGCCGCACGGTGCGATTTGCGGTGCACTCTTACCTTACGGCCTGGCATTAAACCTGAGCCAGTTACCTGAGGATGCGCTGGTTCGCAAACGCTTCCAGGAGGTCGCCGTGTGGATTAGCCAAAGCCTTGGCGGCTCACCTGACATGGCCTTTGAAACCCTGCGGCAGTGGAGCCGTGATGCCGGTCTCAACACCCTGAAGGAACTGGGTATCGGTGATGAGCTACTTAAGGGCGTTGCTGAAGCCGCCGGCGCCTCATCCTCGATGAAAGCCAATCCGGTCAGCCTGAGTGCAGAGGATCTCTTGCAGATGCTGACCCTCGCGCATCAGGGCAAGGCGTTATCACTTCAGGACACCACAACACTCTGATGGCGATGTCACTTACCGGGGCTACGGCCCGCAGTCGATGAGGAAACACCATGGCCAATGACCTTCCCGACAATGATGATTCTCTGGCGCTGCGAGCGGCATGGCTTCATTACGTGGGCGGCCTGACTCAGGCAGCTGTTGCCAAGCGCCTTGGCCTGCCGTCCGTCAAAACCCACCGCATGATTGCCAAGGTTGTTGCCGATGGCGCGGTGCGCGTCAGCATTGATGGCGACATCATCGAATGTGTGGAGCTTGAGAATAAGCTTAGCGAACGCTTTGGTCTGAATGTCTGTCAGGTCGCACCTGATTTGGCAGAAGAAGGCTTACCGGTAAAAGCCCTGGGCCTTGCCGGTGCTGAGTTCCTGCGCACACTGCTTATCAGCAACCCCAGCACCACGATTGGTCTGGGTCACGGGCGAACCCTCTCTGCCGCCATTCAGCATTTGCCGAAGATCGATGCCAGTAACGTGCATTTTGTCTCCCTGCTTGGCGGCCTGACCCGCAATTACGCCATTAACCCTCACGATGTCATGCACCGCATCGCTGAACGCACCGGCGGTAAAGCCTATGTGATTCCCGTGCCCTTCTTTGCCAATACGGTGGAAGACCGCAAAGTGTTACTGGCACAGCGCGGCGTGAGTGAAGTCTTCGCCATGGCGGAACAGGCTGAGATCAAACTGGTGGGCATCGGCACCGTTGAGCCTGCCGCACAGCTGGTTGAGGCCGGGATGATTCAGGCCAGCGAGATCAGCGATATTTCCGCTTCGGGTGCCGTGGGTGAAATTCTCGGCCACTTCTTTGATGAGCAGGGTTATATGATCAAAACCCAGCTGACTTCCCGCACCCTGGCGGTGGCAGTCAATGAAGACCGCAAGGATAAGGTCGTGGCGATTGCGGGCGGCAAGTCGAAACTCACCGCGATTCGTGCGGTTCTGGCCAGCGGGTTATTGCACGGTTTAATTACGGATGAAGTGACTGCACGCGCCCTGCTTGACGACTAGAGGCGAATAAAACCGTCTCCAATCAGCCTGGTTTGCCAAAGCGCGACCATAAAAAACGCCCCGATAATGGGGCGTTTTTCATTGGCAGTTCAGCCTTACATCAGCTGACTTTTTTCACAAATTCGGATTTCAGGCTCATGGCACCCACACCATCGATTTTGCAGTCGATGTCATGGTCACCGTCCACCAGGCGAATATTTTTCGCTTTAGTACCCACCTTAATGACCAGTGAAGAGCCTTTCACTTTCAGGTCCTTGATTACCGTGACCGTATCGCCGTCCTGCAGCACATTGCCAACTGAATCGCGGATAACGTTCTCGGACTCACTGGCCGCAGCTTCACCTTCCTGCCACTCGTGACCACATTCTGGGCACACCAGCTGGATGCCATCGTGGTAGGCGTATTCGGACTGGCATGAAGGGCAAGGAGGAAGCGTGCTCACGTAAAGAACCTCAACTCAGTAATGACGACAGAAAAGAAGCCGCACATTATATAGGGTTTTTAACGATGACGCAGCGCCTTGAGCCAATTTGATTGCCTCAGCACCTTACTTACGTCTTGCTTGAAGCTGATCCACCGCTTTAACAACGGAGTCTGCCGACTTGTTAATCTCATTCATGATCTGTCCACCCTCTTCGGAGATTGAACGGCAGGCATCCACATGGTGCTGCAATTCTTCCATATGCTGTCTGGAGAGGTTAGAGAGTGACTGAATTTCCTCCACCATGCTGCGGATTTCAGAGGTGGAAGTAGCCGTTCTCTCGGAGAGATTACGTACTTCATCCGCAACCACCGCAAAGCCACGGCCCTGATCGCCCGCTCGCGCCGCTTCAATGGCGGCGTTTAATGCCAGCAGGTTGGTTTGGTCAGCGATATCGCGGATCGTCTGCACAATGGAGGAAATCTTGTCGGAATACTGGCCGAGCTGATTAGTCGTGCCACGGGCCTGACCGATGCTGGAGGACATCATTTCCGCTTCGCTTAAACCGCGACCAATGGAGTCAACGCCTTTAACACACCACTCACTGGTTTGTTTTGAGACATCGTAGGCAAAAGAGACACCTTGCTGCTCCTCTTCCTGCAACAGTACTTCGCGAGTGATATCCGAGGCAAATTTGACGACGCCCGTTACCTTGCCATCGTCACCCACTATCGGGTTATAGGTGGCCTGCAACCAGCGTATTTTGCCATCTTTGGCAAAACGTTTTACGCGCGAAGAGTAGAAAAGCCCCTGCCTGAGATGATCCCAAACCCGCTCATATTCTTTACTGGTGGCGTAAGCAGGATCGACAAAATTCTTGTGATGAAGCTTGGGTAAATCATCCCGGCGATAGCCCATCACACTCAGGAAATTATCATTGGCATTCAAAACCTTGCCATCGGGGGTAAACTCAATCAGCGCCATCGACCGGTCAAGGGCAGAAATAATGGCTTTGCTGCGCATGCTTTCCAGCATCTGTGCGGTGATATCTGAGGCAACCTTAATAAAGCCTGTCACGTTGCCCGCTTCATCGACGATGGGGTTATAACTCGCTTCGAGATAAATCACCTGGCCCTTGGCCGTTACTCGTTTGATACGCCCACTAAAAAACTTGCCACGGCGCAGACTTTCCCAGAAACCCGCGTACTCTTTACTGTTGCGCGTTTCTTCATCGCAGAAAATGCGATGGTGCTTGCCTTTGATCTGATCAAGGGTATAGCCCATTGCGCTCAAAAAGTTGGCGTTGGCATCTTCAACATTGCCTTGCAGATCAAAGTTGATCACGGCCATTGAACTCTCAATCGCGCGCTGTTCTGCCAGCAATAAGCGTCGCTCTTCTTCAAGAGCCTTGATTCGCGCTTCAAGCGCTTTGGTCTTACCGAATGAGAACATGGCAACTCCTTTCCAAGCAGAGGCCGTGAGGTCTTTGCTGCAAAACTCGCTTTTTATACTGATCTTTATAGTAATCCAGCCAACCGGTATGAATCCTGTTCGTTTACTGCAAAGGAATAACTCTTGGCATAATTGGCACCAGAGGTTATCTCGCTAAGCCATCCGTACTCACGGTGATACTACCCAATCTGCTTACTGATACTTAAACGCAAAGAATTTTGCACAAACAAGGCTTCAAACGAGAAAAAAGCAGCAATTAAGTATCAGAAATTGCTAATAAGTCCTCATCACCAGTTATACGCGTACTCAGCCATTTCCGATTCCATTCAGTGTATTCGCCTGACTGAATTTGGGTTAAACCCACTTTAAAAGCATAATCCAACCTTTGCAGAAGGCAGCGGCCAATAAACAGGAAACAAGAAACAAAAAGCCCGGCGAGTAATGCCGGGCTTTGCGAAAAGTAATGCGGGAGGACGGGTCAGGAAAGAGTATCGGCGATTCGTGGATTCAGGCTAAAGAGCCCGGTCAGGTTCGCTTCAGCCAGAATGTGGCCTTGCATTGCTTCACGGACATTGGCGCCGGTGAGGTCGCCTGAAACCTCAAGCCTGTCTACATCCAGTGCATAAAGGGTGAAGACATAATGGTGAACGATGGAGTCATTCCAGGGAGGACACGGCCCGTCATAACCAAAATAGGTGCCTTTCATATCGTCATCACCAGCAAACCAACCGGTGTAGTCATTGATTCCATGACGCTGACCCTGTGGACCTGAGGGGCCGGATTTACCGCGCACGCTAATGCCATTGCAGTAGGCACCTTCAGCGATTTCATGCTGAGAGTGCGGGATATCCAACAGCACCCAGTGAAAGAAGTCGGTACGTGGCAGATCCGCCGGAACTTCGCGGCCTTCCTGATTCACATCATCCGGCCGTGTAGGTACATCGTAATCATGGCAGATCAGTACATAGGAGGCCGTTTCTGCCGGCGCCCCTTCCCAAGCGAAATGCGGATTAATGTTATCCGACAACGTCACGTGGGTGTGCGGATCAATCTTGCCAAAGGCATACCGAACCGGAATGGCCTGACCTTCTTTGAAGCTCTGACTTTCAAGTTTCATAAGACTTCCTTGCTTGAGATGAAGAGCATTTCCCTGATCAGACAGAAACCTGAGGGCAGAAAACTGTCAGCGGGAATTGACCCCGCCAGCATGCCCGCTCAGGATAACGGCAGCAACCACCCGGCATTTACAGCCGCCGCAATCGCCTTCGTTCGTTGAATTCAGGAAAACAGTAAACCGGTTATGTCTGTAACAACCAATCAGCAGAACTCAACCCTGAAACCTGGCTCCGCTGTCAGTGCCATTATTCTCGCCGGCGGCCAGGGAAGCCGCATGGGTGGTCAGGATAAAGGCATCGTGCTCTGGCAAGGCAAGGCGCTGGTGGACTATGTGACTGATGTCGTTCGCCCCAGGGTGCAAGAAGTCATTATTTCCTGTAACCGTAATCAGGAGTTTTACCGGCAACGCGCAGACCGGATTGTGAGTGATGAGGGCATGCTGCAGGCACTGGATGACTCAAGTTCAACGGCTTATCCCGGACCGTTAACCGGTATTCTTGCCGGGTTGAGTATCGCAAGTCATGGGCGCAGCCTGATTCTGCCGTGCGATGCACCGCGGCTTTCTGAAGCGGTGATCAACACACTGATTCACCACGGCTCCCCGGTGATGCTGCGCCAACACGGTTTCCCCCAGCCGCTTTTTAGCTGCATTCCAACCCTTTGGTATGCGCCTTTATATCAGGCATTTGTTGATGGTGAGCGGCGTTTCAAATTCGTTGCCGAGCAATTAGGGATCACCTATCTCGACTGGCCGGACGATGACCTCGCCCTGAGTAACATCAATACGCCTGAGTTATTAAATGGAATGGAGTAATGGACTTGCCTAACGGCGTTTCTCCTCCCAAAAACAATTCGTGATGACAGTCTGGGTGGAATGACCCCAGCGAATTAAATACCGCTTCATGGAAAATCAGGCTACCCAGATTCTCAATCACCTAATAGACTAATGGCGCATGCCCCGTCCGGTATCGTTTCAGCGCCTATAACTGTACAATTCCCGACGGTGTCGAGTGCACCCGATGATTTTCGCGCCTGTTCTGAACGGCATCGTTTTTCGAAAGCGACTTTTCCCAAAGTACACGGAAAACACAGATGATCAGATCAGGGCTCGTGGCACACATGCCGTGAGAGGGTTGGGCCCTCGCTGGTCCCGCCTGCTACCTCTGCGCCCATGGCTGCATGTCTCTACATACCGCTAACTCCGTAGGAAGAAATATGGATACACCTAAGATTATTTATACCGAGACCGACGAAGCCCCAGCATTAGCCACCTACTCTCTTCTGCCGATTATCCAGGCCTACGCCAAAGCGGCTGATGTGACCGTCGAAACCCGCGATATTTCTCTCTCCGGCCGTGTCATCGCCAACTTTTCCCAATACCTGAAAGAAGAACAGCGCATTCCTGATGCGTTGGCCGAGCTGGGCGAAATGACCCTGAAAGCCGATGCCAACATCATCAAGCTGCCTAACATCAGTGCTTCTGTTCCTCAGCTGCGTGCCACCATCAAGGAACTGCAGGCCAAAGGCTATGCCCTGCCTGAGTATCCGGCTGAGCCAAAAACTGACGAAGAAAAAGCCATCAAGGCGACCTACGACAAGATCAAGGGCTCTGCAGTAAACCCTGTGCTGCGTGAAGGTAACTCTGACCGACGCGCGCCTGCTTCCGTTAAGCAGTACGCACGCAAGCACCCGCATTCCATGGGCGCCTGGAGCAAGGACTCCAAGTCTCACGTATCCCACATGGATGCCAACGACTTCTACGGCAGCGAGCAGTCCGTGACTGTGCCTGAAGCGACCACCGTTAAAATCCAGTTCGTCGCGAACGACGGCAGCATCAACGTGCTGAAAGAGAAAACCGCTCTGTTGGCGGGTGAAGTGATCGACAGCGCCGTGATGAACTGCACTGCACTGCGCTCCTTCCTGACCGAGCAGATCGCCGATGCCAAAGACAAAGGCGTGCTTTACTCTCTGCACCTGAAAGCCACCATGATGAAAGTCTCTGACCCCATCATGTTTGGCCATGCCGTCACTACTTTCTACGCTCCTGTGTTTGAAAAACACGCTGCCACCCTGAAAGAGCTGGGCGTTGATGCCAACACCGGTTTTGGTGATCTGGTCGCGAAGATTGAAAACCTGCCTGCTGAGAAGAAAGCAGAAATCGAAGCGGACATCGAAGCCTGCTACAAAGAGCGTCCTGCCATGGCGATGGTTAACTCCGCCAAAGGCATCACTAACCTGCACGTGCCCAGCGATGTCATCATTGATGCCTCCATGCCTGCAGCGATCCGTACCTCCGGTCAGATGTGGGGTGCTGATGACAAGACTCATGACACCAAGTTCATCATCCCTGATCGCTGCTACGCTGGCGTCTATCAGGAAACCATCAACTTCTGTAAAGAAAATGGTGCGTTTGATCCCAAGACCATGGGCACCGTGCCTAACGTTGGTCTGATGGCGCAGAAAGCCGAAGAATACGGCTCACACGACAAGACCTTCGAAATCAAGGCAGAAGGTAAAGTCCAGGTGGTTGATGCCAGCGGCACTGTACTGATGGAGCACAGCGTTGGTGCGGGCGACATCTTCCGTATGTGTCAGACCAAGGATGCGCCGATCCGTGACTGGGTCAAGCTGGCCGTTAACCGTGCCCGTGCGACCAAAGTGCCTACCGTATTCTGGCTCGACAGCGCTCGCGCACACGATGCTGAAATCATCAAGAAAGTGAACGAGTACCTGAAAGAGCACGATACTTCAGGTCTGGAACTGCCCATCATGGCACCGGTTGAAGCGACCCGCTTCACTCTGAAACGCCTGAAAGACGGTCAGGACACTATCTCCGTCACTGGTAACGTTCTGCGTGACTACCTGACTGACCTGTTCCCCATTCTGGAGCTCGGCACTTCTGCCAAGATGCTGTCTATCGTTCCTCTGATGAATGGCGGCGGTCTATTCGAGACCGGTGCTGGCGGCTCTGCACCTAAGCACGTGCAGCAGTTCGAAGAAGAAAACTACCTGCGCTGGGATTCCCTGGGTGAATTCCTGGCACTGGCGGTGTCTTTCGAGCATTTGGCTCAAGTCTTCAAGAACGACAAGGCTCAGGTACTGGCCGATACGCTGGACAAAGCCACTGCGCGCTTCCTGGACGAGAACAAGTCACCTTCCCGTAAAGTCGGTGAAATCGACAACCGTGGCAGCCACTTCTATCTGGCCATGTTCTGGGCAGAAGAGCTGGCCAAGCAGGACAGCGATGCTGAGCTGAAAGCGCGTTTTGCGCCTCTGGCGAAAACCCTGACCGAAAACGAAGGCAAGATTGTTGGCGAGTTGAACGGTGCGCAAGGCCCTGCGCAGGATATCGGCGGTTACTACCGTCCAAATCCTGAGCTGGCAGCCAAGGCAATGCGTCCAAGCGCCACCCTGAACGCAGCTATCGCTTCTCTGTAAGTACGTCTTCCAGAGACAGCAAAACGGGCACCTCGGTGCCCGTTTTTTATTGCCTCACTGATGCCCACTGCTTTGGCTAACAGCCGCACCCTGACTACTCTGCCGTCTCTATCAAATTGGTCGTCATCTTTTTCAGTGCCTGCTGCAACAGCACGACCTGCTCATCCGACATGTCCTTTACCAGCCGCTCACGAATCCGGCTCGCCGCCATTTCAACGAGCTTCATGCACTCTTCAGCGCCATCACAGAGAAACAACCGGTGCGCACGACGATCCTCCGGATCAGCTCGACGCTCCACCAGACCCGAGCTGGCGAGCAAATCCAGCAATCGAGCAAGAGTGATGGGCTGAACTTCAAGACGCTCCGCCAAATCGACCTGCCGCAAACCGGGAGTCTTGGCGATATGCATTAGCGCCTTGGCTTGGGCAAAGGTCAGGCGAGGCTCATCGGTAACACGCTCCAGCTCTCGCTGAAACTCCCGGCGCATGGTTCGGGCTAGGTCGCCCACCAGAAATGCTGTTGAGGTTTCAGTTGCTGCTGTCGTCATGCCGGGGCCATAAAAAGAGAGTGAGATTCATAGAGCAAGCCTATAAGGATCTCTCTTGTCATTCGGGAGGTCAATGAGGCGATAGGATAAGGCCGCTGGCGTTCGCCCATGCCCCGTGGCTGGTCAGGCCTGAATACCCAGCTGATCACAGAGGCCATGAACCTGCTGCAGTAGCTGCTTATTATTGCGCTGTTCACTAAGGCCACCCAGCATACTGCGCGCCTGATCCGAAGCGCCCACCACATTACCGAGCAAGCGGTCGAGTGGCGCCGCCATGCCACCAAGCTTGGAGCCTAGCGATGTTCCCGCCAGCCATTGCGGCTGACTGGCAATCATGGAAGAGGTATTCGCACTCATTCGCCCCAGACCGGCAGAGTGCATGGACAAAGGCTGTACCTGTTGTGAGCTGAGCCCCAGACGTTGCGACAAACTATCGCTGGAAGCAGCATCCAGCAGCGACAGCTCCGAACCACCTTCACCCACTTGCTGCCTGATCAGCTCTGCCCCTTTTTTACTGTCTTTTAACGCCTCAACCCCGTGATTCAGATAGTCCTGCTGCAGCGCTGACTTGTTAGACCCCGGCATGGCCAGTTCATAGATCGCTTTTTTCTGATCTGCCTTAAGTACGGCCTGCTCTGGGGACGCACCTTTCTCTTTTAGCGTGGCGCGCAGCATGCTGCCCTGACCAAAGCTCTGATAGGAGCGCTGAATCATTTCACTGAGTTCAGGTTTGGTCGAAATCACCTGAGCCGTGGTCGGCACCTGCCCGGTCGAGCTGAGATCACGGTGCAGCTGTAATTCGTTTTCGAGGCTGCCGATCGCCGCCGAGTAATCAATCGGATTACGCTCATCAGGTTTTTTGTCCTTGTTGGACTTCACCCAATGCTGCTGGATGGACTGCATGTCCTTCTCCAGCTGGGAGCCGGTAGCGATATTGGCAAAGCGGCTCTTGGCTGCATTCGCCATGGCAGGATCAATACTGATCAGCTCACGCTCCTGAGCGGGAACCACACTGCTCATGTAGGCCTGTACATCACGATCTTGTCGTAACTGGCCAATATGCTCGCCGAGGCCGGAGCGTAACGAGTCGGTCTTGCTGCCTTGCCCCTGCAGCAGTTTGTCAGCCTGCTGGAGACGAATCAGCAGAGCCGATTTCTGCGCACCGCTGTAGTGCTCAGGGTTATTGAACACATCATCCGTCAGCTGGCTGATGTCAGTATCAGCCACTGCATTTACGCTGGCAGCATCGCTCAGCATGGATGCAAACTCACCGCCATTGCGTGGCGCCTGATGGCGCATCCACTGGTCGATACTGTCAGCGGTAATGCGTTGATCACTGGAGCTATTGGACAAGGTAGGCTCTGCGATCTGGCTCATGAAACCTGGTTCACTGAACATACGGGCAGATTGCTGAAGCGATGAACCCAGTCCGGCGTTATCTTCAAACAGCGATTTCAATCCGGCATCACTGGTGACGTTCTGGAGTTTGGTGGTGCCGGTAGCGTAACGGGGATCGGCAGCGCGGGTCAGTGGTTCATTGGCACGCAACACAGCTGCAGAACGAACCATCTGCAATGACTGATCATCTGCCAGTGGGTTATTCCGTACATAATCCCGCAGCTCTTTACTGGCGGCAGAGCGTGAGCGCTGCATACGATCAGCAAAGGCTTCACACTTGCCCTCAGTAATCTTGCCTTCCATCTTGCTGCCTGGCTTGCCCATATCAATGGCCGCTTTTAGCGCAGGGTTGCTATCGATGAAAGCGCGAGCTTTAGCGCCATCCATACCGCCCTCGGCCGCCATACGAGCCGCAGCGATGGGGCGGTTCAACTGCTTTTGCGCCTGCAGACGCTGATCAGCCGGCAGGCTCTGCACCATACTGCCCCAGCCTTTAAGTTCATCCGCCTGCGAGTAGACAGACTCATCCAGAAAGTCAGCACTTTGTACTGTCGGCAGAATACTGCTGGTCGGCGCGCTGGAGAATGAAGTGGAGGTGGCAATAGGTTTAGAGACTTCAGTTACTGGTGCCAATGACACGGGCGGCTGAGTATCACCTTCGTCATCAGCATCCACTGTGCCGTCATCGTCGCCGAGTAACCCTTGTAGAACGGAGCCACCTGCATCGCGGTCAACGGACTGACGCTGACCAATAAACTGAGCAATATGGCCCAGCACCGAGACACCGCTATCGGCATCTTTATCCATGATTTCGGTAAGAGTGGAACTGCCCTGCTCAGATGCACGAGCGCTCCCCTGATGGCGATGGCCACCAAAGTTCACCACCTTGCTATTCACTGCAGCAGGCGGATTCTGCTTCAGCTGCGCCTCAACCTGCTTTTCCGCCAATGGCGTCAAAGTGGTTTCGGGGGTGGTTATTGAGCGATTCGATACGTGCATACATTTCCTCGCAGGACACAATCCTGGTTGATCCTTTTGTGGTGCGCTATATGCCCAGGTTCCGCGTTACTACAGCATTACAACAAGACTCCTACACCCGAACGCTTTGCTTACAAAGAGATTCGTTACGCAAGATAACAAACATTGCACTTCAAAATTTTACATTCAGAAATAATCAATGGTTAAACAATTGATTTACATAACCCAATAAAAAGATTGACAGAGTTTAAATAGCCATTTTTCTGGTTACATAAGCCTTTTTGGCGCTTTTTCGCGGTCACCCATGCAACAAACGTCGTATGACCACCACACAGAACAACATCGGATGCGGATGCCGGTTGTATTGGTGAGTATGAGTAACACCGGGAGATTACCCATGCTGAATGGCAACTGCACCGTGGGCGCGCGCATGAAAAGGCATGCCCACGGCTGGTTGATGGCTATACGCGACAGCTACATTATTTTGCTACCCCTGACCTTGTTCGGCGCAGCCGCTGAACTCTTTCAGCACTTTCCATGGCCTGGCTACACCACCCTTATGGCCTGGGCATTTGGCGAGCAATGGATGGCGCCCTTACAGGCGATGGTTCAGGCAACACAGGGCATTTATGGGTTGGTGATTGCCGTTTTGGTGGCGATTCATCTGACTTTACGCCTGCCTGTGAATGACTCAGGCGACAACCTTCCGCCCATGCTGGTTGGCATGTCGGCGATGGTTAACTTCGTCATGTGCATTCTCGCGGTCTCCGGCACCAGCCTTAAATTCGGCCACAGCAGCGTGCTGGTCGGCATTCTCATCGGCGGGCTGTCGACAGAGTTGTTGCGCCTCGCCGTCAAGATTCGCTGGGTGAATAAAGCACCTTATGAGAGCGACATCATCGTTTACCACACGCTCAGACTCACTCCAGCCATTTTGCTGATCGGGGCGCTGCTGGTTGGCGCCAGCCTGCTGGTGAAGCAGATTCATTTTTCTGAACAGCCGATTGCGGACTTAATCGACACCTTTCAGCACTCAGGCGCCGGATTCTGGCTCAACACTCTTCTGGCCTCGGTGATCAACCAGGTCGTGTGGTTTGTTGGGGTGCATGGCGGCCACTTGATTGACAGTTTTTTCCCGCAGATTTTCGGCAGCCCGGAAGCGGGCCTCGCCTCCCGAACGTTAATCACTTCCATGGTTTTGATTGGCGGTAGTGGCGCAACGCTGGGTTTAATACTGGCCATTTTTATCGCCACTCAGGAAGGTCAGCAATACAAGGTCGCTCGTCTGAGCCTGATACCCTCTCTGTTTAACATCAACGAAGTTATCCTTTTTGGCCTCCCGGTAATCTGGTCTCCGCTCTACCTGATCCCCTTCCTGCTTATTCCTCAACTGCTGACGATTCTGGCGCTTTCAGCCGTCAGCAGCGGTTTTATCAGCCTGCATAACCTTGATATTCCCTGGTCTACGCCTCCGATCATTTCAGGCCTGCTGATCACCGAATCCTGGCGCGGCGCCTTCCTGCAGGTCATCGCCATTGGCATCAGCGCACTGGTGTATTTGCCTTTTGTGCGCAAAGCGGAAGCGATCCGCCGTGATCAGCATCAGCAGCTGATGAGCAAGGCCACCCACCTGATTCTGACGGGTGGACGTGAGCGCAAGCCAGTGATTCGCCGCCATGACCAGATTGGCGTGCTGGCTCGCGGGCTACTGCGTGATTTGTGCGAGGCCATGAACAAGAGCCAGCTCACCCTTGCCTATCAGCCAAAGCATGATATTCAGGGTCAGGTAGTCGGCATGGAAGCGCTACTGCGCTGGGAACACAGCCGACATGGGGCCATATCGCCAGCGCTGGCCGTCGCTCTGGCCGAAGACAGCGGCGATATTCGCCCGCTAGGCCTATGGGTGCTGCGAGAAGCCTGTGCCTGCAAGGCCCGCATGAACCGCAAGAACCGCCAGTTTAAAAAGCTCAGCCTTTCCATTAACGTCTCACCGCTACAGCTGACCGATCCTGAACTGCCCGCCACCCTGCTTCGCAGCCTCGAACGTTACGATCTTCGTCCCGAGGAAATTGAGCTTGAGATTACGGAATCCAGCGCCCTGCCAGAAACGCCTGAAGCGGATGATGCGTTAGCCAAGCTGGCCGCCAGCGGCGTATTGATCTCCCTGGATGATTTCGGCATGGGATATGCCTCGCTGATGCACCTGCGCCGCTTCCGCGTAGGCACCATCAAGATTGACGGCTCTCTCACCCGTGACGTACTCAAGAATGAAACCAACGCTGACATCATTCGCTCCATCACCACGCTTGGTCATAGTCGCCAAGTGGATGTGGTTGCCGAGTTTGTGGAAACCTCGGACCAGCGCGAGGCACTGATTCGTTTGGGCTGTACGCTGTTTCAGGGCTACTTCCATAGCCGCCCGCTGTATGAAAACGATTTTATGAGTTATTGCGAAGGCTGCTGGGCAACGCAGGAAATGGAAATGCCTCGTCCGGCCAAGCCCAAACTACAGATTATTGCGGGTATTTGAGCCAGGTACTGCCCTGACAAACAGGCTCTGCAATGGGGTTAACGAAAAAAGCGCGATCCGGATTTTCAGGGTCGCGCTTTTTTTATGATAAGTACTTGATGAGGGTTAACACTTAGCGATGAATGGCCTGCGCCTGATAAGCCTTGACGCTTTGTGCCAACTGATCCAGATCGCGGTCAGCGATGCCGCTCTGATGTAATCCTTCGCAGGTATGGAAGAGATATTCTGCACAACTCCCCAAGGCACCACCTGCATAGGCAATACGGTACAGTAATTCTTCTTCAGTTAAATCACCGGCATATTGCTCATGCCCATGGTCCATGGTGAAGGCCAGCCCATAACCCCGCGCCTCACCGGTCAGGGATAGCATCGGCAGCCAGCGAGGGATATAAGCGCCGGAAACCATCTCACGTCGCCAGAGTAATTCCAACTCACGCCAGACATTCGCCTCTTCAAGCTGATAAGCCACACCCGAGCAGCTACCACCTTCATCCAACGCCAGCACCAGACCCGGTTGCTCCGGGCTGCCGCGCCCGGCAGTCACACTCAGACAAAAGGAACGATGCCAGCCATGAATGCGCACAGGTTGGGAGTCAATGTGATGAATCGTCGGGTTCCAGATCAGTGATCCATAGCCAAAAACCCAGGTCTCACCTGCAGGCTTTTGCGCAAGCGCCTCACGCAAAGATGCATGTCGCTCCTCTTCCGTCAGAATCCGGTGAGTGGGTGAGTCACGGGCAATCATGGCCTCTACCCCACCGCTTTCCATCAGCAGGCGGCTCAGGACATGGGAGTTCTTTTGTTCACTCATGGCAGATCAGCTGTCCGGGCAAATAAGTTATACGACGCACCGCTACGTTTCGATGAACCCCGAAAGACGCCAGACTCACCCAAGCACGTCACTTTTATGACTTTCCATTCATTGGCTCATCGATTCGGTCGGGACGTGGTCAGGGCTCAACGCAGGTCACCAGCCACCTTCGCAAACAAAGACTGATATCTCAAGGAAGAATCAGCTCTTTACCCATCGGCAAAAGCCGAAGCTTACGCAACAATCGAGACACAAAACGGCTTTTTGTCTTCGTTTCGCACCCATAAGCCGGTAAAATCGCTCCCTTAGGCGAAATTGGCTTAAGCAAAGGATCGCTGCCCGCTCATGAATACGCACTTCGAAACAAGCCTGAGCTGGTTTGATCAGGCACTGATAAACCTGCTCCACCTCAACCCTGCCGCCCTGCCCGGCTACTGGCCCTGGGTACAGGCGCTGACCATTCTGGTACTGGCCCTGACGTTCTATGGTCTGATCAAGGGACTGGCGATTCGTTATGCACGCAGCCTGATCATTCGCAGTGAATGGCGCTTTGGCAGCTATCTGATCAAGAACAACCTGCTCACCCGCGTTCTGCGTTTCCTGCTGGTCATCATGACCTTCGAAGCCCTGCATCATATTGACAGCAGCTCGCTCCGACCTGCACTGCAGGAACTGGGCAAGTTCGCCATTCTTTTCTGCGCCGTCCATCTGATTTACAGCCTGCTCAATGCCAGCTTTGATGTGATGCAGCATCAGGGCATTACCAAGAAACTGCCCATCAAATCCCTGATCCAGCTGGTCAAGCTCATTACCGTGCTGATCAGCATCATCATTATTATCAGCATCCTGCTCGGCAAATCGCCCATGTACCTGCTAAGCGGTATTGGTGCTCTTTCCGCCGTATTGCTGCTGGTTTTCAAGGATTCCCTGCTGGGACTCGTCGCCGGGATTCAGCTCACAGCCCACAAAATGGTAGAGCTGGGTGACTGGATCGAGATTGATGGCGCAGACGGTGAAGTGATCGACATCACTCTGCAGACGGTCAAAATCCGTAATTGGGACAACACCATTTCCACGGTGCCGGCCTACCAGCTCATTAGTCAGAGCATGAAGAACTGGACTCCGATGTCCCTTAAAGGGCGGCGCATCAAACGCGCGGTGTATATCGATATCGACAGCGTACGCTTTATTTCCGAAGCCGAGATGACGCCTTATACCCAGTCGCCACTGCTTGGTACCTACATGCATGGAAAGATCTCTGAACTGGCCGCCATGCCACCATCCGCCCTCGGCATTGATAGCCGAAGGCTGACCAACGTCGGCACCTTTCGGGCTTATATCCTGCGCTATCTGCAGCAGCACCCTGAGATTTCATCCAGTCAGACCATCATGGTGCGTCAGCTGGAAAGTACCGCTCGCGGGCTTCCGCTTGAGTTGTATTGCTTCACCAGCAATACCGCCTGGGAGCATTATGAGAGCGTTCAGGCAGATATTTTTGACCACCTGATCGCGGTCATGCCTGAGTTCAATCTAAAGCCCGCTAACCTGATGTGGCCTGCTCTGGAGAAAGGTTGAAGTTGCTTTGATTGAGGTGTCAGGACTCCTGGCACCTCAGTTTCCACTCTCCCGGTTGATCTTCCTGTCACTTGCCACCACAACCAGCCTCACATCATTAACTGTCTCAGCAAGGATGATCACGGATGAGCAAACACCTCCCGGCCTACGCTGGCTGGACTCTGTTGGTATTTATCACAGCGGCATTGGGGGCCTGGGCCTCGGTGGATGCCAGAAGTTTCTATGCAAGCCTCAACCAACCTTCCTGGGCGCCGCCGGGCGGCGTCTTTGGCCCGGTCTGGACGCTGCTTTACATCATGATGGCCGTCGCGGTTTGCAGGATCTGGCGACAACGGCATGCATCCGAGACAAGCTCAGTCGCACTCTCCCTCTTTGTCATCCAGCTTGTTCTCAACGGCCTCTGGTCATGGCTGTTCTTTGCCTGGCATCTGGGCCTTGCTGCCTTTGTTGATGTGATTGTGCTCTGGGTATTTATTTTTCTGACTCTGCGAAGCTTCCAGCGCACGGATAAACTCGCTGCCTGGTTACTGCTGCCCTATCTGGTATGGGTCGCCTTTGCCACGGCACTCACCTTTGCCGTCTGGCAGGCGAACCCGGGCATTTTGTAAGGTTCACACCCTTGCTGCCGGGAGTACTGATATTCCCGGCACTTCCGGATTATGACCACCTCAGTCAGCAGCAAGCCTGCCATCCCATGGATATAAAATAGATTTATTCAAATCTTGATCCGCCTAAACAGCTTAAATCCGGAGTTTTCAGAAATTTTTCTACGCTATAAACCCTGCTACTCCCACCCTTTCCAATCGTTTATCTCAATGACCCTACGACCAAAGGATGAGATTAATTCACTCTACTGCTGAGCCAGATGACAGGTTGATGAAAGGTTGCCTCCGTAGACTCTGCTTCATCGGTTAATCCGATCCTGATGCTTTTCTAAGATCACAAAAATAAGGAAACGCGCATGTCCATTTTGTCATTTGCATCCCTCCGTCGCCCCCTGATTGCCGTTGCTCTGGCTGGTGTTGCCAGTGTGAGCTATGCCCAAGGAGGCAAGCCTGAATGTCTGGCTCCAGCAAAACCTGGCGGTGGTTATGACCTGACCTGTCGTCTTGCCTCCAACGGTCTGGAAAAAACCGGTCTGCTGGATACCCCCATGCTGGTCAACTACATGCCCGGTGGTATCGGCGCAGTTGCCTTTAACCACATCAACGGTGTGCGAAGCGGCGATCCTGATCTGCTGGTAGCAGCCAGTACCGGTGCAGCACTGAACCTGGCGCTGGGTAAATTTGGCCGTCAGTACGATGCCAGCAATGTTCGCTGGGTTGGCGCTCTGGGCGTTGACTACGGTGCGGTTGTGGTAAGTGCTGATGCTCCCTGGAAAAACCTTGATGAGCTGATGAAAGCACTGCAAGCGAACCCCAGCAGCGTCGTCATTGGTGCCGGTGGTACCGTGGGTAGCCAGGACTGGATGAAAGCCGCGCTGATGGCCAAATCGGCAGGCGTTGATCCTCGCAAACTGCGCTACGTTTCCTTTGAAGGTGGTGGTGAGTCTCTGGCGGCACTGCTGGGTGGACACATTCAGGTGTTTACCGGTGATCTTTCTGAGCTGAAGCCTCAGCTTGATAGCGGCAAGATCCGTGTTCTGGCATCCCTGTCTGAGGAACGCATGGATGGCCCCTACGCGCAGATCCCTACCGCTAAAGAGCAGGGTTATGACGTTGAATGGCCAATCTGGCGCGGTTACTACATGGGCCCTAAAGTCAGCGATGCCGACTACAACACCTGGGTTGAGCGCCTGAAAGAACTGGATGGCAAGCCTGAGTTTGCTGAACTGCGTGAAGCACGCGGCCTGTTCCCCATGCACAAATTTGGTAGCGACTTCGATAGCTACGTGAAAAAACAGGTCGAGGACTTCCGTGCTCTGGCCAAAGAAGTAGGACTGGTTAAATGAGTTATGCCGCCGACCGAGTGCTAAGTCTTTTGCTGCTCGGTCTGGCGGCGTTTATCGCCGTCCAGGCCCACCAGCTTGATGTACCTTTCAGCTATGATCCGGTGGGTCCCAAGGCCTTCCCCATGCTGCTGGCAGGAATTCTTGCCTTTCTCTCTGTCATCCTGTTTTTCCGCCCTGGTCCAGGCCAATCCTGGCCAACAGGTGCACTATTGCTTCGTCTGGTGAGTGTGCTGGTGTTGCTAGGTTTGTATGCCTGGTTCTTTACCAGTGCCGGTTATCTCATCACTACCGCGGTCACCGTTGCAGTACTGGCCTGGCTGTTTGAAGCAGGCACCGTAAAAGCACTGATCACCGGCCCGCTGATGTCTATCGGCTCCTATCTGCTATTCACCTACGCCCTTGGCATCACCCTGCCCTGGGGTGACTGGCTAACTTCAGTCGCCTGATTTCGGAGCACAAATTATGTGGGATTTTCTTTTCCATGGTTTTGCCATTGCCATCACTCCGCTGAATATCGGCCTGGTGATGGTTGGCGCACTGCTGGGCACCCTGTTTGGCGCCCTGCCCGGTATTGGCCCGATTAACGGTATCGCCATTCTGATGCCTCTGGCCTATACCCTTGGCTTACCGGCGGAGTCTGCCCTGATTCTGCTGGCTGGTATTTATTGCGGCTCCGAATACGGCGGTCGTATGTCCAGTATTCTTCTGAATGTGCCAGGCGATGCCGGTGCGGTCATGACGACACTGGATGGTTTCCCTCTGGCACAGAAGGGCTTGGCTGGTCCGGCACTTGGGATGTCAGCTATTGCCTCTTTCGTTGGCGCAACGCTGGCGATTATCGGCCTGACACTGTTCGCCCCTCTGCTGGCAATCGTTGCGGTAAAATTCGGTCCGTCGGAATTCTTCGCACTGATGGTGTTCGCCTTTGCCTCCATGTCCGCCATGATGGGCAAAGACCCGCTAAAAACCCTGATCGGTGCCGTGCTCGGTATTATTCTGGCAACCGTGGGTGTGGACTCGGGTACCGGCGTGCTGCGCTTCACCTTCGATATGCCTGAACTCTATGACGGTATCGACTTCGTGGTACTGATCATCGGCATGTTTGCGATCAGCGAAATTCTGCTGATGCTGGAGCATAACTTCCATAAGTCTGCTGAATCCCAGATGGCCCCGATTGGCCGTGTTATGGTCAGCATGAAAGAAGTCATGAGCTGCAAATGGACCATGCTTCGTTCCGGTGTTATCGGCTTTATCATCGGCGTACTGCCCGGCACCGGCGCCTCAGTTGCCAGCGCAGTGGCATACACCACGGAAAAACGCATCTCTGACAAGAACAACACTTTCGGCACCGGCGACATGCGTGGTCTGGCAGCTCCTGAAGCCGCCAACAATGCTTCTGCCGCAGGCTCGTTCGTGCCTATGCTGACGCTGGGTATTCCTGGCTCCGGCACCACCGCCATCCTGCTGGGCGCATTGATGCTGTATAACATCCAGCCCGGCCCCATGATGTTCAGCGAACAGCCTGTCATTGTCGGTGGCCTGATTGCATCCTTGTATATCGGCAACGTCGTCCTACTGGCACTAAACCTGCCTCTGGCAGGCTTCTTCGCCCGTGTATTGACCGTACCTCGTTGGGTGCTGGTTCCCGGTGTGGCTATTTTGTCCTTTGTCGGTGTTTTCCAGCTGCACTCTGACCTGCACGCCATCTACCTGATGCTGGTGATCGGTATCTTTGGCTATGTGCTGCGCAAGTTTGGCTTCTCGCTGGCGCCGATCATCCTGGGCTTTGTGCTTGGCGGCCTTATGGAGCAGAACCTGCGCCGCGCGCTGGCCATCAGCGGTGGAGATGTGCAAATTCTGTGGGAATCTGCCCTGTCTATCGGCCTCTGGATCGCTGCGGTTCTGGTGATGGTCGCTCCCTGGGCACTTGGTAAAATGAGTGCCAGCAAAGCGCAGCCTCAGATCACTGACGACGAATAAGTCTTACTGACTGCAAACACAATGGCCGGGATATTCCCGGCCATTTTTATTGATAGCATCAGTTCACAAGAGAGTATGTATGAAGGCTAATCTTTCATCTGCTCCCGCCAGCGCTTAAGAAAGGCTGCGCGTCGCAGTGGGTCAACAAAGGCCAGCAGGCTTGCATCCAGCGGAATCGGGTAGAGGTGATCTCCCACCTCATCCCGCAAGCGCTGTGCTGTATAGGGCCCGATCACATCCGAGCGCAGGCTAAAGAGCGGCGTATCCCCCGCCATCACACTCTGCCCCGCTTTGCTTAGCAGGAAATTCACAAAACGTTTGCCCGCCACAGGGTGCTGCGCATCGCGATGCACCAATGCCGTTCGCATCATTACCAGCGAATAGTCATTCGGCACCTGAACAATCACTTCAGGGTGATGCTGCGCCCAGACCATCGCGTAGGAACCCAGCACGTTATAGGCCAGCCAGTAGCGTCCTGCGCTTAAGCCCTCCAACATCGCTTTTGAGCTGGTGGCTTCGCGCACATAGGCGTGGCCCATGGCAGAAACCAGATCCCACATTTTTGGGGTATAGCGCGCATCCTGCTGAGCCAGCACATCACCGATGCCACTACTCTGGGGCGAATAAGTCACAACGCGTCCGCGGAGCACTTCCTGATGTTCTCGCAGCAGCGTCAGCATGTCCTGATGGGTCATCGGCGGTTTCATCGCTGCTGCCAAGTCCAGCCGATACGCCATCACAATGGGCTCGAAGGTAAAGCCGAAGACTTCCTCCCGCCATTTTGCCCAGGCAGGCCACTGGCGCGTTTCTTCGGTGTCGATGGGCTGCGCCAGACCATCATTACTGAGTGCCAGTTGCCATGGCATGGCAGAGCTGATGACGACATCGGGTGCGGGCCGTGCCGTTCGTGCCAGCGTGTCTGCCATCAACGTCGAGCGGTCCCGGTAATCCATTTGGATATCCGGATTACTGGCTAGAAATGCATCCAGTACCGGCTGAAAAACATCCTGATCCAGCGCGCCTTCAACGATCAGCGGCTGCGCCTGCACGCTCAGGCCTGCAAAACTCGTTACAATCCCTACCGATAACAGGCTGCGTTTGAGCCAGCGCCGGGGAAGCTTTAGCGTGGGCAGTTTTAGCGAGGGTAGCTTCATGGGAGCTCCACCCTGACAAAGCGTAACCGGACTTTTAATCCCTGGGGGTCAAGGCTGGTCAGAAGGAGTTCAGCATGATGACGCTCAGCAATCGAGGAAACGATCGCCAGACCCAGACCAGAGCCTTCAGTATCCTGCCGCCCGCCTCTGGCAAAGGGAACCAGCCATTGCTGCGGATCAGGCTCGGTGCAAGGGCCGTTGTCTTCCACCCACAGTTCGGGAATCCCGTCCACAACGGCTAGCCCTACCGTAATGAGTGTGCCGGAAGGTGTATAGCGAAGTGCGTTATCAATCAGGTTACTGAGCAGTTCATGCAGGGACCAGGCTTCTGCCTCAAACCAGAGATCCTCCTCCGGTAGCTCAACGCCGAGGTCATGACCCCTCGCCTGCTGCCGGTCAGCCCATTCCAAAACGGTATCGCGTACCAGCGCAGAGAGATTGATCCGCACCCAATCCTCTGCCGTCAACTGATGGCGAAGTCTGGCAAGATTGAGTAGCTGGGAGGCCAGTCGTGAAGTACGGCCCGAAGCCTGACAGATAGTATTCAACGCCTCCCGCCAGCGTTCAGGATCCTGACTGGAAAGCGCCAGTTCACTGGTGTTCTGCAACCCGGCCAACGGCGTTCGTAGCTGGTGAGATGCATCGGCGATAAAACGCAGCAAGGCATCACGGTGCTGATCCTGCCGCTCCAGAAGATGATTGAGCGTATCCGTCAGCTCCCGTAGCTCTGAGGGTACATCCACGTGCAGTGCAGAATGCTCTTCAAACTCCCGTTTTCTGAGAGCATGACGCAAACGCCGGATCGGCATCAGCCAGGCGCGCATCACAAACACCAGAATCAGTCCCGTGATCAGCATGGTCATCCCCAAACGAGTGAGCGTACCTTCGATCAGCGTTTGGGCCAGCGCATCACGCCCACGCGTGGTGTGAGCCACCCAGACCGTCACGGGTTCCTGTGTTTCCCAACCGGCGGAATTAACCTCACGACCATGAAGCCGAATGGATACGCCTTTGTAGTGGGCATTGGTAAATACGGGTTCGTGACTGACATCTCGCTTGAGTTGATCCGTCAGTGGCAGGAAGGCATTGGAGGTAATCACTTCGCCATGAGCCCCAATCAGCTGATAAAACACGCGCTCCTGCCAGTGCGTTGCCAATACCTGCAGTGCTGACGCGGGTACTTCGATCATGGGCCGGCCATCCGGCCACTGAATCGCCTCGGCGATGGTCAGGCTCGCTGCTTCGAGCTGACCATCGAGAGCCTGATCCGCCGAACGCTTGGCACTCGTCCACGCCTCGACCAGCAGCAAACCGCCGAGACACAGCATGATGACACACCACCACAAGGCGAGATTGCGCTTGAGTGACTGCGCCACCTAGGACTGAACCTCTTCCAGACGATAGCCCAAACCACGCAAGGTGCGAATTTCCACACCACTGTCCTGTAAGCGCTTACGCAGGCGGCTGATGTACACCTCCAGCGCGTTGGCGCCCACCGCCTCAAAGCCAAAGAGTCGTTGTTCCAGGGCTTCGCGCGGGACAATTTTGCCCGCATTCAGCATCAGGCCTTCCAGCAGATTCAGCTCACGCCGGGGAAGGTCCACCGGCATGGCATCAACCGATACCGTTGCTGAAGCGACATCGACCTCAAGCCTGCCCAGCCGCATGATGTTATCCAGGCGTTGCTGGCTGCGGCGCAGTAAAGCCCTGACCCGCGCTTCAAGCTCAATCAGAGAGAAAGGTTTGGTGAGATAGTCATCCGCGCCCAGATCCAGCCCACGCACCCGGTCATCCAGACTGTCACGGGCAGTCAGCATCAACACCGGGGTGGTGTCATGGCGCTGACGCAACAGGCGGACAATCTGGCTGCCATCACCATCAGGAAGACCAAGATCCAGCAGCACCAGATCATAACGGGACAATGTCAGGCCGTGAGCAGCATCCTGCACACGTGAAAAATGATCGACAACATGACCTTGCTGGCGCAGGGCATTGCCCACACTTTCGGCCAGCAGCGCATCATCTTCGACAAGGAGTAAGTGCATAGGTTTTAGGGGATTCAGGAGAAACTGCTTTGGTCGACTCTCCTTGTGCGACCACCTGCCGGCCAGTGTCTCTTGTCCTCCGGCAGGGGTCAATCCAGAGAAGGATCAATCAGAAAAGACTTCCACCAGAATCAGCTCAGAATCTTCCAGCGCTTTAAAGCGCAGCGAGCCTTCATCCGCAATAGCCACGCCATCACGCGCCGATGCCACCACCGCATGGTTAATCTCGACAGCGCCGGTTGCAGGTACCAGATAGGCTTTTCTGCCGGGCGGCAATTGATAATCAAGGGTGCCATCGGCTTCGAGGGTCGCCGCCAGGAGGCGCCCCTGAGTGCGAATCGGCAAGGCATCTTCATCCTCGGAAAAACCACTGGCTAATACTTTAAAGCCACCACTACGGTCAGCTTTAGGGAAAGGTTTGGTGCCCCAGGATGGCGCCAGCCCTTTGCTCTCCGGGATAATCCAGATCTGAAAAATCCGCGTTAGCTCATCCTCCAGGTTGTATTCGGAATGGGTAATACCTGTGCCTGCACTCATTACCTGCACATCACCGGCGACGGTGCGACCTTTGTTGCCCAAACTGTCCTGATGGCTGATCGCCCCTTCGCGAACATAGGTGATAATTTCCATGTCCTGATGAGGATGGGGAGGAAAACCGGATTTTGGAGCAATCTCATCATCATTCCAGACACGAAGACCACCCCAATTCATGCGCTGGGGGTCATAGTACCCGGCAAAGGAAAAATGATGCCTGGCATTAAGCCAGCCGTGGTTGGCTCCACCCAAGGTGGCAAAGGGTCTGACTTCGATCATGGCCTGTCCTCATTCGGCATACAGCAAAAGCGCCGCTCAGAAAATTCACTGAGCTAATGATTACCCGAAGCCAGTACCAGCAAAAGTGCAAATATCCGCACCCTTTGTTCAGTATTTTAGAACGCCTGCATTTCCTCAGGCATCCTTCTGGGTAGAGAACATACTAATCCCGTCCTGCTCTGCATCCACCTGAACCGCATTCTCACGTGCCAAAGTCACCAGACGCTGCATGGTCGGGCTGTTAGGCTGATCGGATATGACCAGACAGCCACTTTGCGGATCCTGTACCAGATAGACATTCTCCGCATCGAATTTACATTCATCAGGCAAAATCAGCGTTTGACGTGATCCCTGAGTAACCAGCTGAACAACGAATTCCTGTGTCATGAGCCGACTCCTTCTTCCCGTGGTAATGTCATAGTCCCGTTTGTTCTTGCTCATACCCTGAGCAGCATCTGCTCTCAGGCTATGTATTGCTTATGGGGGATTAGGGGAATTTCCAATCTGCAGAGCTAACAAACCTGACGAATTTTCTGGCAGTGCTAGACTGTCGCCATCGCAAAAAACGCCTCTGGCTCAGCATCACCGATGCTTTGTATTCATCAGGAAAGACCATGACTCATCCCGCTTCCTCCATGCATCCCAGCGTACTGACCGAACGACTTCAGCAGAATATGCCGCTCATCATCGATGGTGCGCTGGCAACGGAGCTTGAAGCCCGTGGCCTGGATTTAAATGACGCTCTCTGGTCGGCGCGGGTGTTGATGGAGAACCCTGACGTGATCAGGCAGGTGCATCGTGATTATTTTGAAGCGGGAGCCCAGATTACAATTACCGCCAGCTATCAGGCCACCTTTGAAGGCTTTGCCCAACGCGGCATCTCCCATGAGCAGGCTGCTAAGCTGATGCAGCGCTCGGTTACTCTGGCTATCGAGGCTCGGGATGAGTATTGGCAAAGTCTTACTAACGAGCAGCGGGCACAACAGGTCAGCCCGCTCGTTGCGGCGTCTGTAGGCCCTTACGGTGCAATGCTGGCCGACGGCTCGGAGTATCGTGGGCATTACGGTGTTAGCGAACGTGAGCTTATGAACTTTCACCGCCCACGCATGCAGGTACTTGCGGCCTCTGGCGCCGATCTTCTGGCGTGTGAAACCATTCCCTGTCTGACCGAAGCGCTGGCGCTGGCTAAGTTGATGGATGAGCTCAGTGTGGTCGGCTGGATCAGCTTTAGCTGCAAAGACAACCAGCATACCTGTGAAGGTGACACATTGGCTGAATGCATTCAGGCTCTTGCGGATTTCTCCAGCGTAGTCGCCGTAGGTGTCAATTGCACAGCACCTGAATATGTCGCCCCACTCCTGAACTCACTTTCCGATCTTAGTTGCAAGCTGCTGCTGGCGTACCCCAACTCGGGCGAAAGCTATGACGCGACGCATAAGTGTTGGCATGGCGATGCCACTCCCGCCGACTTTTTACATAGCGCACAAGCATGGCAAGCCGCTGGAGCTCAGTTGATTGGTGGATGCTGCCGGACAACTCCGGCAGATATCCGTGAGATAGCCAATTATTGGAAGGGACAGCCTGAATCGCAGTAATTCAGGCTGTCGGCTCAGTCAGGATAGTTAACTCGCCAGCGCTTCTGGGTCTGTTCATACGCCTGACGCAGCAAGGCCTTATCGGTTTCAGCGGTCATCCCATGGCCGCCTCGCTCCATCGCAAGCTCGGCATGAAAACGAATGGGTTCTTTATAACTGTCAAAGCCCATTTCACAGAGCCCCTGCAACACCCGCTGCAGACGAAGGCCAACCTCAATAAACGCCGCACCATCACGCGCGATCGGATTAAAGGCATCCATGAAGAAGTCATTGATATCAATTGCCGGAACATAAATACGGTCATAGCACACGTCCAGCTGATCACGGCTTTCACGCACCGTTCGAGCCCAACACTCCAACATACGCAGCTGAGCGCCCAACACCTTGATCGCCGTTCCCGGATCATTTACCGCTGGTGATAGCGCCCGAATCGCGATCTCCTGCGCCACCACAAAGCCCAGCCGCGGGTCCTGACTGTAGGTTCTCGCATCGCCGACGATAACGGCAGAAGCAACCGTTTCACGCTGTGCAGGCGAAAGATCCCCTGAAAAACGGAACAACGGTTCATAGTGCGAGACCAAATGCCCTGGCAGGGTCAGAAGATAAATTTTAGCGCCCGCGTCTTCCGCGACCTCTTGCAGGCGCTTCATATCGACATGCTGCAAAAAGCCGGAATCAGGTGCATTCATGGTAAAGGCAGGCAACGCCATATCAGGCGTTAGACGCTGGCCACCCAGTTCAGGCGCCAGAGCCCGTGCAGATAAAGATTCACGGCCGGTCTGCTCAACCAGATCAATAGTTTCACCCACGCGCCCCAGATGGGAGATTTGCTCAATCCAACGCAGCAAGGTCACGGTGATTACCACAATCACAACAATGGTCACGATAAAGAGCACAAAACGGCTGCCCTCTTCGTACATCGGTGTGCTTAGTGCCACGATACCCACGATGCTGTAGAGGAAGGCACCGATAAAGGTCGCCAGCGCACTTTGCACATTGGAGTTCTGAATCAGCAGTTTGGTCGCTCTTGGCGTGGTCGCACTGGAAGCGGTAGCAAAGGCAGACACAACAGTGGTCAGGGAGAAAGTCGTCACCGCCAGCATACTGGAGGCAAGAATATTCAGGATGCCGTCAATGGAGTCCGCACCGACAGCAGAGGCCCAGTCTTTGGGAATCCAGGAGTTGGCCACGGGGCTAACTAGCACAGTAAAGATCGCAAGGAGGCAGTAGAGACTGGAGCGAAACCACATGCGCCTTACCATAAGACGCAGATAGAAGAACCAGCGAGAGGCAGTTACGTCCCTGAGGGTCATAATGAGAAATCCCTGAATATCCAAGGTGTTGGCACCGTTTATAACAGCCACCTGCACCACAAAAGGCTTATTCAGGGATATGGGTACAACTCAGAAAGATTCACAGTGGAGAAGCCATAAAATCTGCGGGTACAACCGCGGGTATCAGGCATCTTTGCGGTATCAGTTGGCCACGATACCATCTTTCACAGCGCGTAAGGCCAATTCGGCATGATTGCGCACCTCAAGCTTGCGCATCAGGTTGGCACGATGGGTATGTACCGTTTTGACACTGAGGTGGAAAGTTTCTGCGATCTCCGCGACGCTGTTGCCCTTGGCCAAGGATTCATAAATCTGCAGCTCACGACGCGTCAGCTCCCCTGCGGGTTCAATCGCCTGGCGGTTGCGCTGAGCTTCCAGCATGGTGCGGATATTCGTGGCGTAATACTCCTTACCCTGCCCTACAGAATCCACGGCCTCCAACAATTCTTCCGGCGCACAGCGCTTGGTCAGATAACCAAGCGCACCAGCCTCGATGGCTTTTTGCGGGAAAGGCTCGCTCTCGTGCACCGTCAGCACCAGAATTCGTGCGCTGTCATCGTGGCTCCGAATTCGGCGCACACCTTCAAGGCCGCCTAACCCCGGCATCGACATATCCATTACCACGACATCGGGCTGGATCTTGCCATACTTCTCCAGCGCCTCTTCGGCACTTCGCGCCTCAGCGACAATCTGACAACGGCCGGACGCTTCCAGTAATCGGGAGAAACCGGCTCTGACCACATCATGGTCATCCACTAACATTACTCGCACGCTTGTCACTCTGTTGACCTCCAACAGGCCCGGCATCACACCGGGCACTGGTCAGAAATTAGAGGCTAAACGCCTCAAAGCCTGCATCCTGCAAGGTTTTTAGTCCCTGCTCATGAGTTACCACCGCAGCGCTGGCAAGCTCAGGCTTGAGATAGGTTTCAGCGACACGGCGCAGATCATCAACGGTCGTTTCCAGTACGCGCTGACGATAGAGCGTACGCTGCTCATAGGTACGACCATGAAGCTCGTTATGGAACGTCTGCATCGCCTCACCGGCAGGTGATCCGGGTTTATCCAGACCACTGACCACCCCGAGAATAGCCTCTTCAAGTTTATCGGCTTCGATAGGCTGGTTCAGAATCCACTCCACTGAGCGGTCAAAGTCAGCCAGCGTCTGCACATTTCGAGGATCGCGGTAGGAATAGAAGCGGAACACACCATTGGCCGCATCATGACCTGCGCCACCGCCATAAGCACCACCCTGCTCACGAATTGCCTTGTGCAGGAAGCCGTTACGCAGGTATTCACCCAGCACTGTCAGCACAGGACCATCAGCATGACCAGAGGGCACCGTTGCATAGGCCTTGGCACAGAAGTTCACCTGAGTATTAACCTTCCAGGCCTGCAGGCGCGGCAGATCTTTCAGGGCGCCCGGCGTCCAGTTGTCAGAACTTACATGGCCTGAATGACCCCAGCGCTCATTCAGCGCCTGCACATGTTTATCCATGTGCTCGCCTTCAGCCACCAGCAACATCTGGCGCCCCTGGGCCTTGAAGAGTCCGTGAATATCCTCGAAGGTTTTCTGTACCTGACCAATTTTGTCATTGGAAGCCAGGTCTTTATCCAACGCCTGAATAAAGCGAATGGCTTCCAGACCAGAATTGTAATGCCCTAAACGTGCACCGGGACAGAACACAGCGGAGGCTGCCAGCATTGCCAGCGCGTGGCCACTGCCAGTCACGCTTTGGCGCTTGCGGGCACTGCGTTGAGCAATCAGCTCACGTATACGTTTGTGCTCATCAAAACGAACATCCTCAAAGGTTTCGAGCATGAGGTTGTCCATCTTCTCATGATTACGCGCCAACGATTTGGCAGTCATCACAAGATAGGCACTCAGCTGACCGGGATCATCAATTTTGGCACGCATGGAATTGAAGAGAGTCAGCCCGCCACTGACCCGGGCCTGCAGAGCCTGACGGGCAAGATAATCTTCTTTACCGACGCCAAGCTCAGAGACGCTGGAAATGAAATAAGGCAGTAGCTGGAGCTGCTCCTGAGTCAGTGCAGGCATCGGCATAATCGCCTGCTGATAGACCAGACCATTGGTCCCCTGTTCGTAGGTAGTGACTTTTACCGGCACATCTACATGACTGCCTACGACTCTCAGGGTTTCCTTCGGAACATCATCCAGCGTCACTTTGGGAAGAATGCTGGCATCGTCCACGCTGTCCTGACGCTCCTGCAAAGCCTTGGCCTGCTTCACCAGTTCGCTCTTTTCTTCCTCTGTCAGCGCTGCCTGAATCCTGGCCAAAGTCGCCTTTTCTGCTGCTTCTTTACGACCAGAGAGTTCACTGTCCGGACGAAGGGTCAGACGCAAGCGATGCGGATTATCCAGCAGTAGCGTCTGAATCAGCTCAGGAATAAAACGCGGATTCTCAGTATCTTTGCGCAACTGCGCGAGTGCATCTTCGATATCCAGAAGCGCAATGGCATCACCACGGTGAATAGCACTGGAAAGAATACTAAGACCGAGCTGTAGTCCGTAAGGGTAACCATCTCCACCGATTTCACGCTGCGACATTTCCAGCTGATGAAGTGCAGAGTCCACCTGATCCTGATCGACACCATCCTTGACGATATTCTCAAGGGTCTCAAGCACCGCCTTTTCAAAGGCTTCCGCTTTCTCAGGCTCGCTACCTTCCAGACCGCACATGAAACTCATTTCACGGTTGGAATCTTCCAGACCACAAAGTGGTGATGGCGACTGACCGATGCCACAGGTTTCCAGCATATGGCGCAGTGGAGAACCACTGTGATCAAGCAGCACGCGCCCCATCAGGTTGGCTTTCATGACCTCATAGAGATCAATGCTTGAACCCAGCAGCCAGGCCAGTACGTGATGAGTTTGCTTGCTCAGGTCTTCCTCGTTACAGGCGTAAGCCTCCTCCACACGCACCGGTGCAAAGAAGCGCTTCTCATCCTTCACTTCAAGCTTGTCTTCAAGGCGCTCAAAGTGACTGAGGGCCTGCTCATGGATTTTTTTCTGGTGATCCTCGACCGGCAAATTACCAAAGGTCATGAACACCGCATTCGTTGGATGATAGTGGCGTTTATAAAATGCCAGCAGATCTTCATAAGTCAGATCAGGAATGGACTCCGGATCACCACCGCTATTGAAGTGATAGGTTTGCGTCGGGAACAGGTGCTTTGTCAGCGTCTGCCAGAGCACGCTGGTCGCTGAGCTCATCGCCCCTTTCATTTCGTTAAACACAACACCTTTGTATTGCAGCTCCGACTCGGGATTATCCCCTTCAGCGAACTCCAAGCGGTGACCTTCCTGCTTGAAATCCAGCTCATCAAGACGCGAAAAGAACGTGGCATCCAGATAAACATCCAGCAGGTTATTAAAGTCTTTAGGGTTCTGACTGGCGAAGGGATAAGCCGTCCAGTCACTACTGGTGAACGCATTCATAAAGGTGTTCAGGGAACGACGCGTCATCATGAAAAACGGATCACGCACAGGGTAACGTTTGCTGCCACACAGGGCAGTGTGTTCGAGAATGTGGGCTACGCCAGAGGAGTCCATGGGCATCGTTCTGAATGCCACCAGAAAAACGTTTTCTTCGTTGTCGGACTCGATGTGATAGTGCATCGCTCCTGTCTGCTGATGCTGAAACTCAGCGACAGTGATGTTCAGGGATGCAATGGGGACAGACCGTAACAGGGTAAAACTTGTGTGGGACTTCATCATGCTCTACTGATTCAGGCGACTTTGCCCCAGCATAACCCCAGTGTTCTTCGTTGGCTATGCATTCTCAGAGATCGAAAAGCACATATATAAGCTACTCCTAATAATTTACCGGCCCGGATTGACCTCTTTGAAAATGTCACAGGCATTGGCGCGATTGGCACAACACCGAAGCCAGATCAATTTCTCCAGTGAATATTTTGACTAAATAATGACCTCGGCATAACATCAACTTCACCATTGTGCATTGCACAAATAAGCCCTATAACTATGTCATCGCACTATATTAAGTGCATGATTAAAGCTGAGCCTTGCCGTACTAACGGCATCTTTTGCAAGTGCGAAGCGTCAGGTAGCTGTAACTCTTCCTTAGTACTTTCAACAAGTAACGGGAGACCCGGACGAACAAGCCCTTCAGCCTCAGCGCAAGCCGACTATCCTCGAAGGAGTTACGCCATGTACGAAGCATACCTAACTGATCTGAGCAAAGTCTTCGCCCCCATGACGGAAGCCATGGAAATCAACAAGAAGGCTTTTGAGAAACTCTCCAGCACACAGAGTGCTTACCTGACTGACGTCAGTAGCAAGGTGATGAAACAGTCCCAGGCGCTGATGGACACCAAGGATCTGAAAAACATCGTGGATATGCAGATGTCTTTCGCCAAGGAGCTGGAAAGTCGTTTCCTGAATACCTTCGAAGAAAGCATGTCCACCATGAATGAAGCTCGCGAAAGCTACAGTGAACTTCTGGAAAAACATATGTCAGAGATGTCTGAACAAGCGCCTTTCTTTGACATGAGCAAGTTTGTGGATCTTAGCCAGTACACGATGGATAAGGCCAAGGCAGCAGCCAAGTCATCGGCACGTACTGCCAGCAAAACAGTTAAGGCAGCTGCAGACGCGGCCTAATTAAATGCTTGAAAAAAGGGGCCGGTTGGCCACTGCTGTCCCATAGTTTTTGATCATAAAGGGATCCTCATTTGAGGATCCCTTTTTTGTGGCTCTGGTGGAGTGGGATTAAGCAGCGCCCAAAGGGGGATACGCTCGAACAAGCTCACCTGAAGTGTTCGCATGATGCGTTGCACACTCCAGCCTTGCCGAGCGCTGTGGCGAGCAAATGAGAGCAGCAGATAGCAAATCATGGCGATCCAGATCTGCGTTAGCACAGCATTCTTACTATGACCTAAAAATGCCTTGATCTTCAGATTCTGCTTGAGTGCTTTGAAGAAGAGTTCCACCTGCCAACGATCCTTATAAATCGCCGCAATCGTCGTTGCGGCCAGCGTGAAGTTGTTGGTGACAAAACGGAAGTGCTTACCACTTTGTGGGCAGTGATACCCCACTAAGCGAAGCTTAGGCGCCCCCTGTTTTTGCGCGTGCTGACTGCTCAACGCAATGACTTGATCGTACTCAACCGACGTCTC